>NZ_QJSA01000011.1:0-197558 GCF_003586265.1 Pseudomonas jilinensis
TTCCGTCAAACTCGATTCGAAGCGCAAATCCAAGCCCGAATCAGCACCCGAAAGAACCGATCACTCCGCCCTTCCGAGGCCGGCGCATTCTACGCCGTTTCGCTGACCTGTCAACCGGTTATTTCGCCTCGAGAGACCCGTAACCCATTGATCCTAAAGCACTTTAAACAAAGCGCCGCGATCAGCGAGAGGCGCATTATAGGCACTTTCAAAACACCGTCAAGACTTTTTCCAAAACTTTTACTGCACAAATGCAAAGCCCCGCCAGAGGCGGGGCTTTGTACGACCACCAAACCGCGTTACTTGACGTCTTCTACCGACATCAGCGGGTAGTGAGCAGGGTAAGGCTGAGTCGCCACACCCGAATCAATAGCAGCCTGAGCCACGGCAGCCGGTACGCGCTCGATCAGACGAACATCCATCGGCTTGGGAATGATGTACTCACGACCAAATTCGAGCTTGATGCCGCCGTAGGCCTCGGATACATACTCCGGCACCGGCTCTTTGGCCAGTTCGCGGATGGCATGAACCGCAGCGATCTTCATCTCTTCATTGATCCGGGTTGCACGCACGTCGAGCGCACCACGGAAGATAAAGGGGAAGCCCAGCACGTTGTTGACCTGATTCGGATAGTCGGAGCGGCCAGTAGCCATGATCACGTCCGGACGCGCCGCATGAGCCAGCTCCGGCTTGATTTCCGGATCTGGGTTGGAGCAGGCGAATACGATCGGGTTTTCGGCCATCAGCTTGAGGTCGGCTGGCGGCAGCAGGTCCGGACCAGACAGACCAACGAATACATCAGCACCCTTGAGCGCGTCGGTCAGAGTGCGCTTGTCGGTCTCAGTGGCGAAGATCGCCTTGTACTCGTTCAGATCATCACGACCAGCATGGATCACGCCCTTGCGGTCGAGCATATAGATGTTTTCAACCTTGGCACCCATGGATACCAGCAGCTTCATGCAGGCGATGGCCGCAGCACCGGCACCGAGGCAGACGATCTTGGCATCTTCGATGGTCTTGTCGGCCAATTCCAGAGCATTGATCATGGCCGCAGCGGTAACGATAGCAGTACCGTGCTGATCATCGTGGAATACTGGGATGTCGCACTGCTCAATCAGTGCGCGCTCGATCTCAAAGCACTCAGGCGCCTTGATATCTTCCAGGTTGATGCCACCAAAGGTGCAGGAGATACGCTTGACGGTATCAATGAAAGCCTGAGGGCTTTCAGCTTCGACCTCAATGTCGAACACGTCGACGCCAGCAAAGCGCTTGAACAGCACACCCTTGCCTTCCATGACCGGCTTGCTCGCCAGCGGCCCCAGATTACCCAAACCGAGAATCGCGGTACCATCGGAAATCACCGCAACCAGGTTGCCCTTGCCGGTGTATTTGAAGGCGTTTTCGGGATCCTTGGCGATCTCGCGTACCGGCTCAGCAACACCCGGGCTGTAGGCCAACGCCAGGTCACGGGCAGTAGCGGTAGGCTTGGTCAGTTCAACGCTCAACTTGCCCGGGCGCGGATTGGCGTGATAGGCAAGTGCATCGGTTCTCAAATCGGACATGGTCAAAAATTCCAGTCAAGTTGCTCATGCGGACGGCCGAGAATACCGAAAAGCATGTACCCGAACAAGATTATTCACGGAATATATGACGAGGACATTATTTTACAACTTTGAGCCATTGACCCGCCGCCGGCTCACCTGTCGGCCAGTGCCCATTCAGCAGCCGCAACCGCGCTTCAGCCTCCTCGCCAAGTGGGCTGCCTTGCGCTAGGCTGGCGTAGTTGTCGCCAACCCTGGCACGCCGCAAACGGATGCGCAGCGGCTCGGCCTGCGCACGCTCACTAGCCTCAAGCGCACGAAAACTGCCGATTACCTCGACAAAGCCCGCATCGTATAACTCCAGCGGGCCACGCCCCCTGAATCCGGCGACAAACAGAAAGGCCTGCTCACCCCGAACTATGGCGGCCACTCGGCGCGCCTGATTGCCGGGAATGATCGCCATATAGCCCTGATAACCCGGGCCACTGAACGCCTGCTCCTGCACCAGACGTTGGTTACCAGCACGCTGGCGCAGCAACTCCTCTGCTGTCAATGGCCGACTCAGACGCTCAAGCACCAATGCGATAAACCCCTGCTGATCCGGCGTATGCGCCAGCAACACATCCGGCCGATTGACCAGCACCCAGCCCTGCGGATAACTCAGGGCCAGATCCAGGTCAACATGAAAGAACTGCGAGCCGCGCACAATCCCTTCACGCGCACTGCTGCCGTACACCAATCCGTCGATCGCCTTGAGATACTCCCCAATACCGTCATGCTGCGCCTGATCGCCGGCCAGCGCCTCAGCCCTGGCCACCACCTGGCGCAGACGCTGATCATGGGTAGGGTGTGTAGCGAACAGCCCATGATAGCCCGCCACTTCACGCCCCTCGGCCGCCGCACGCTGGCGATGGTAGTCATCCTGATCCTTGAGTACACCAATGACACTCAACATGGCCTGCGGTCGATACCCCGTGCGCGCCAGATACTCGGCACCCAGCCCATCGGCCTCCAGCTCCATCTCTCGCCCATAACCACGGACCATCGCTGTACCCAATATATTGCTCAGGTCGCCGGCCGCCCTGACACCGGTCCCGATGGTCAGCAGATCACTGAGCAGCCCAGTACCCATGGCCATACTCTGCTGACGCACCCCATGGCGGGCGGTGACGTGACCGAGCTCATGACCAAGCACAGCAGCCAGCTCAGCTTCGGAGTTCAGATAGGCCAGCAGCCCACGGTGGATATAGATATGCCCGCCTGGCAAGGCAAAGGCGTTGACATCAGCACTGTCGACCACCCGAAACCGGTAATCGAGGCCCGGGCGATGACTGGCCTGCGCCAAGCGTTGCCCTACGCCCTGCACGTAAGCCTGCAGAGCCTCATCCCCAACCATCGACAACTGCTGCTCAAGCTGCTGACTAGCCTGGCGACCCAGCGTCAGCTCCTGAGCCTCGGACATCATCACGAAATCCTGCCGCCCCGTCACCGGATTAGGCGCACAGCCGGTCAACACGACCAGCAACAACAACCCTGACAAAAGAACAACTGGCCCAGACATTTATTGCAGCCCCAGCATGAACGGATGACGCACTGGCAACATGAATGGCTTAAACCCTGGTTTTACCCCCGTCTGTTGTCGCCGGTCAATGACCCAGCCACGCACCTCAACCTCACGGCCATGCCAGTGCTGCGGCGACGCTGCCCACAGGGAGGCATCATCCAAAGCCAGTCGCAGCACAATAGGCCCATCCAACTCCAGCCACAGATAACGTCCGGCCGACTGCACGCGAGCGATCCTGCCACGCAATACCTGAAAACCAGCCTTCGCCCGGGCCGCCGGCAGCGGCGGCTGGCGCCACACTCCCAGCAGTTCCCGGCGGGCCTCACCCTCGGCCGCGGCATGACACTCCAGCAGCGCCAGATTAGGCGGCACCGCCAGCGCGAACCCAAGCCCATCGGCCAGCAGCAACGCCTCGATATTGGCACCTCGACCGGTAAACAGATGGCCCAGAGTCCGCCCATAGCGATCCTCCGCCTGCTGACCAACCACCAACTGCAAGCCCGGCTCGCGCACCAACGCTTGCAAACGCTCCCGGGCCTGTTCAGCGAACGGCTCAGACGCACGACCTTCACGACCAATCTCGGGCGTATCAATGCCGATCAGCCGCACACGCCGCCCGTCCTCCAGGCGCAAAGTATCGCCATCGATGACCCGGGCCGCAGTTACCAGCTCAGCAACGGCAGGTGGCGTGCAAATCTCGGCCGCAACCGGCTGGAGCAAACTGCAGGCAACAAAAAAGGCGCCCCACAGGAGCGCCTTCTTGGCTGCTTGCCTTGCCATCCTTGCAGGGCCGTGCAGTTTGTTACTTGGTGCCAACCACACCGAAACGCTGCTTGAAGCGCTCGATACGACCGCCGGTGTCCAGGACCTTCTGCTTTCCGGTGTAGAACGGGTGGCACTCGGAGCACACGTCGATGTGGAACGCCTGGCACAAAGTCGAACGGGTCTTGATCACGTTGCCGCAGCTGCAGGTAGCTTCGACTTCTGCGTAGGCGGGATGCAAATCAGCTTTCATGATGAATTCCTCTTTGGGTGTGCCGCCACCGGACCGACTTGATCAGGCACCGCACGGTGTTTGTACGCCAGCTCCCGGGCTCACGCACAAGGGATCTGAAAATAGGCCGGCGATGATACCAGAATCCACCCCAGACGCAAGCATCGGCGCTATTTACCAGCACTTCAGGAACATATCCGGCATATATAAGGCGTTGTTCCCCGCCCCCTGATGCTAACATCAGCGCAGTTTCATCCAGGTCATCACCAGAGAACGCCCGTGCCCGGACCCATACTGCAAGTTGCCCTGCCCTCGCCACTGCGCCGCCTGTTCGACTACCGGGCGCCGGCTGGCGTGCACCCTGAGCAGCTTAAGATCGGCCAGCGGGTACGCGTGTCTTTTGGCCAACGGCAACTGGTTGGTCTGATCGCCGGCCTGGCCGAGCATAGCGATGTGCCTGCCGCCAAACTCAAACCAGCCTTGGAGCTGATAGACCTCAAGCCCCTGCTGCCGGACAGCCTGTGGCGACTATGCTATTGGACCGCGCAATACTACCAGCACAGCCTGGGTGACACCCTGAGCTGCGCCCTGCCGGTGCTGCTGCGCCAGGGCGAACCAGCCCTGGCTCGCCAGGATGTGCTTTGGCAACTCTGTCCAGGCGCCTACCCGGAACATCCGGCCCTGAGCCGGGCACAGAAACAGAAGCACGCGGTCCAGATCCTCGCCCGCCACCCCCACGGCCTGTCGCATGCACTGATCAGCCAATGGGGGCTTAGCCGCGACAGCCTTGAGGCGCTGGAGCGCAAAGGCCTGGCTAGGCGCATCAGCCAGTCCCCACACCACAGCCATGAGCCGCTGCCTTTATTAAGAGAGGCCCCACTGACGGCCAACCCCGAGCAACAGGCCGCATTAGCGGCGATTCTGGAGACCCCAGGTTTTAATACCTGGCTACTCGAGGGCGTGACCGGCAGCGGCAAGACCGAGGTCTACCTGCAGGCGATCGAACACTGCCTGCGCCAGGGCCGCCAGGCCCTGGTGCTGATCCCGGAAATCGGTCTGACCCCACAGACCTTGGAACGCTTTCGCCAACGCTTCAGCACACCAGTGGTGATTCTGCATTCCGGGCTCAACGACCGTGAGCGCCTGGATGCCTGGATTGCCGCCCGCGACGGCGAAGTCGGGATTGTCATCGGTACCCGGTCGGCGGTATTTACCCCGCTGGCGCAGCCGGGCCTGCTGATCGTCGATGAAGAGCATGACCTGTCTTACAAACAGCAGGACGGTCTGCGCTACAACGCCCGCGATCTGGCGGTGTATCGCGGTCACCTGGAAAACATGCCGGTCATTCTCGGCTCGGCCACCCCATCGCTGGAAACCCTGCACAACGCCCAGCGCGGACGTTATCGGCACCTACGCCTGACCCAGCGGGCCGGCAATGCCCAGGCTCCTCGTTTCCAGTGCCTGGACATTCGCAGTCGCCCCCTGGAGGGCGGCCTGTCGCAACCGTTGTTGCAGGCTATCGACCAGCATCTCAGGCAGGGCAATCAGGTGCTGGTGTTTATCAATCGGCGCGGCTTTGCTCCTACACTGATGTGCCATGACTGCGGCTGGATCGCCGAATGCCGACGCTGTGACGCCCGCATGACCGTACATCAGGCGCCCAGCCACCTGCACTGCCACCATTGCGACAGCCAGCGCCCGCTTGATCGCCACTGCCCCAAATGCAACAGTGCCGACCTGCGTCCGATCGGCGCCGGTACCGAGCGTACCGAAGAGCATCTGAGCCAGCGCTTCCCCGATACTCCGGTGCTGCGGATCGATCGCGACAGCACTGCGCGCAAGGATGCCATGCAGAAGCTGCTGACCCGCATTCACAGCGGCGCCCCCTGCCTGCTGGTCGGCACCCAGATGCTCGCCAAGGGCCACCACTTCCCTGATGTCACCCTGGTCGCCATCCTCGATGCCGACGGCGGCCTGTTCTCCGCCGACTTTCGCGGCGCCGAACGCATGGCTCAGATGATTACCCAGGTAGCTGGCCGCGCCGGGCGGGCAAACAAGCCCGGGCAGGTGCTAATCCAGACCCATATGGCCGAACATCCCCTGCTGATTGATCTGACCGAGCATGGTTACCCGGCCATTGCCCAGCGCGAACTGAGCGCCCGCGAGGCAGCCCATCTGCCACCGTTCAGCTTCATTGCCCTGCTGCGCGCCGAAGCCAATCGGGTCGACCAGACCGAAAGTTTCCTCGATCAGGCCTGCGATCTGGCCGAGCATCTCAAGACCCAACAAGGGCTGCAGGGTATCGAACTGCTCGGCCCGGTACCCTCGCCGATGGAGAGGCGCGCCGGGCGTTACCGAGCTCAGTTGCTGGTTCTGGCCGACCAGCGCTCTACCCTGCACAGCTTGCTGCACCCCTGGCTCGGCCTGCTGGAGCAGGAGCCGCTGGGCCGCAAGGTCCGCTGGTCGCTGGATGTCGATCCGCTCGACATGTTCTGAGCATTTGGCAAGTCCGCCCTGAAACGGGATAATAGCCGGTTTCCCCGATGGCCCCCTGCCGGAAGACCACACAGCCATGAAAAACCTGATCAGCCAACTGCTCGCCAGCGCCGTCAGCACCCTGCAACAGCAAGGCGTACTGCCTACCGACCTGAGTCCCAAAATCCAGGTGGAAACCGCCCGCGACAAGGCCCATGGTGATTTCGCCAGCAACCTGGCCATGACCCTGGCCAAACCGGCCGGCATGAAACCGCGTGATCTGGCCGAAAAGCTGATTGCCGCGCTGCCTGCCCACGAAGCCGTGCGCGAGGTCAGCATCGCCGGCCCCGGCTTCATCAACTTTTTCCAGGACAGTGCCTGGCTGGCCCGCCAACTGGAGCAGGCGCTGACCGATGCCAAGCTGGGAGTTCCCCCAGCAGATCCCCTGCAGCGTGTGGTGGTTGACTACTCCTCACCGAACCTGGCCAAGGAAATGCACGTCGGCCACCTGCGCTCAACCATCATTGGCGATGCCGTAGCCCGGGTACTTGAGTTTCTCGGCCACAGCGTCATCCGCCAGAACCACGTGGGCGACTGGGGCACCCAGTTCGGCATGCTGCTGGCCTACCTGGAAGAACACAGCGTCGATGCAGAGGCCGAGCTGGGCGATCTTGAGCACTTTTACCGCCAGGCCAAGAAGCGCTTCGACGACAGCCCCGAATTTGCTGATCGTGCGCGCCAGCGGGTGGTCGAGCTGCAGGCCGGCGACGCCGAATGCCTGGCTCTGTGGCAGCGTTTCAACAACATCTCGCTGGGCCATTGCCAGGCCGTCTACGACCGCCTGGGTGTCAGCCTGAGCGCCGCCGATGTGCGTGGCGAAAGCGCCTATAACGACATGCTCACAGGCGTGGTCGAGTCCCTGCGCGCCAGCGGCCTGCTGAGCGAGAGCGAAGGCGCCCAATGCGTATTCCTCGACGAATTCAAAAACAGCGAAGGCAAACCGCTGCCAGTGATCGTGCAAAAGGCCGGCGGCGGTTTCCTCTATGCCACCACCGACCTGGCCGCCATGCGCTATCGCCATGAGCAACTGCAAGCCGACCGGGTACTGTACTTTGTCGACCAGCGACAGGCCCTGCACTTCCAACAAGTATTCGCCGTAGCGCGCCAGGCTGGTTTCGTCCCGGCCGAGATGCAGCTCGAACACATGGGCTTTGGCACCATGAACGGCGCTGACGGCAAACCGTTCAAGACCCGTGACGGCGGCACCGTCAAGCTGATCGACCTGCTCGACGAAGCCGAACAGCGCGCCTACGCCCTGGTTCAGCAGAAGAACCACGACCTGCCCGAGGCCGAACTCAAGCAGATCGCCCGCGCAGTCGGGATCGGTGCAGTCAAGTACGCCGACCTGTCCAAGCACCGCAGCAGCGACTACAGCTTCAACTTTGAGCAGATGCTCAGCTTCGAGGGCAACACCGCGCCCTATCTGATGTACGCCTACACCCGGGTGGCCAGTGTGTTCCGCAAGCTTGAGCGCGACATGCAGCAGCTCGACGACCTGGCGCCGCTGAGCCTGGAGCATGAGGCTGAGCTGGATCTGGCCGCGCACCTGGCCCAGTTCGGCCCGACGCTCAACTATGTGGCCCGCGAAGGCACGCCCCATGTGCTCTGCCATTATCTGTATGAACTGGCCGGACGCTTCTCCAGCTTCTACGAGCAGTGCCCGATCCTCAGCGCCGAACAAGCCAGCCAACGCGACAGCCGCCTGCGCCTGGCAGCCCTGACTGGACGAACCCTCAAGCAAGGCCTTAACCTGCTCGGCATTGAGACTCTGGAGCGCATGTAAGCAGCATGGCAAAAGGACGCAAAGCTCCCCGCCGCGGCGCCAGCCGGGCGCAACCCAAACAGCGGCGCGCCATTCCCGGCTGGCTGTGGCTGGTTGGCGGCCTGGCAATCGGCCTGTTCGTCGCCTTCCTGTTCCAGCTGGAACCGGGACGCGATGGAGTGCGCCGGGATGCCACCCCCAAGCCGACCCCGCAACCCACTCGCCCGGCGCCAGTGCAGGAACAGCGCCCGCGCTATGACTTCTATACCCTGCTGCCAGAGTCCGAGGTGCTAGTGCCAGAGAGTGCTGTGCCGGCAACCCCGCCTGCTACGCCAGCCACTCCCCCGGAAACCAGCAAACCGCAGGTCGCTACCCGCTTCTACCTGCAGGCCGGCTCATTCCGCCAGCGCAGCGAAGCCGACCGGGTGCGCGCCCAGATCCTGCTGATGGGTCTGGACGTGCAACTGGAAAGCGCCAAGCTCAACAGCGGTGAGACCTGGTACCGAGTGCAGGTTGGCCCGTTCCAGGATCGCAACAGCCTGACCCAGGCCCAGCAAACCCTGACTGGCAACGGGTTCGATAACCTGCTGTTACAACAGCGCACCGTCAATCTCAACTGAGCCAACCGCGCCCGGGCTTGAAATCGCTGCGGGCGCCCCCACTTAACCTGCATGGCAGTGCGCTGCCACCTCTTTCCCAGCCATGCAGGAGCTGCGTGTGACTACAATCGTATCCGTTCGTCGCCACGGCAAGGTCGTGATCGGCGGCGATGGCCAGGTTTCCCTGGGCAATACCGTCATGAAGGGCAACGCCCGCAAAGTTCGCCGTCTGTACAAGGACCAGGTGATTGCCGGCTTCGCTGGCGGCACCGCCGACGCCTTTACCCTGTTCGAGCGATTCGAGGCGCAACTGGAGAAACACCAAGGCCATCTGGTCCGCGCCGCCGTCGAGCTGGCCAAGGACTGGCGTACCGACCGTGCCCTGCGCCGTCTTGAGGCCCTGCTGGCCGTCGCCAACAAAGATGCCTCGTTGATCATTACCGGCAACGGTGACGTGATTGAGCCGGAAAACGGCCTGATCGCCATTGGCTCCGGCGGCCCCTACGCCCAGGCCGCCGCCACTGCCCTGCTGCAGCATACCGACCTGCCAGCCCGCGAGATCGTCGAAACCAGTCTGAATATTGCCGGCGACATCTGCATCTACACCAACCGTAACCTGACCATCGAGGAGCTGGACGCCGATACCTGAGGCGACCGGAAATCATCCATGTCCATGACGCCCCGTGAAATCGTCCACGAACTCGACCGCCACATCATCGGCCAGCAGAACGCCAAGCGCGCCGTGGCCATTGCCCTGCGCAACCGCTGGCGGCGCCAGCAACTCCCCGAAGCGCTGCGCGCCGAGGTCACTCCGAAGAACATTCTGATGATCGGCCCCACCGGGGTCGGCAAAACCGAAATCGCCCGGCGCCTGGCGCGCTTGGCACAAGCGCCCTTCATCAAGGTCGAAGCGACCAAATTTACCGAAGTCGGCTATGTTGGCCGTGACGTCGAGTCGATTGTTCGCGATCTGGTCGATGCCGCGATCAAGATGCTGCGCGAGCAGGAGATGACCAAGGTTCAGCACCGCGCCGAAGACCTGGCCGAAGAGCGTATTCTCGACGCCCTGCTACCGCCCGCCCGACAAGGCGTCAGCGACCAGCCGGTGCGCGAGGATAACAGCACTCGCCAACTGTTTCGCAAGCGCCTGCGTGAAGGTCAGCTCGATGACAAGGACATCGACATCGAGGTGGCCGACATCCCGGTCGGGGTCGAGATCATGGCGCCGCCGGGCATGGAGGAAATGACCAACCAGTTGCAGAACATGTTCTCCAACTTCGGCAAGGGCAAACGCAAGACTCGTACCCTCAAGGTCAAGGAAGCGCTGAAGCTGGTGCGCGACGAGGAAGCCGCCAAGCTGGTCAATGAGGAAGAGCTCAAGGGCCGCGCCATCGAGGCAGTGGAGCAGAACGGGATCGTATTCATCGACGAGATCGACAAGGTCAGCAAACGTGCCAACAGCGGTGGCGGTGCCGATGTTTCCCGCGAAGGTGTGCAGCGCGACCTGCTGCCGCTGATCGAAGGCTGTACGGTCAATACCAAGTTCGGCATGATCAAGACCGACCACATTCTGTTCATTGCTTCCGGTGCCTTCCACCTGACCAAGCCGTCGGACCTGATCCCCGAGCTGCAAGGCCGACTGCCTATCCGGGTCGAGCTGCAATCGCTGACACCCGGCGACTTCGAACGCATCCTGACCGAGCCGCATGCCTCGCTGACCGAGCAGTACAAGGCGCTGATGGAAACCGAAGGGTTGCGCATCGAGTTCACCAGCGATGCCATCACCCGGCTGGCCGAGATTGCCTGGCAGGTCAACGAGAAAACCGAGAACATCGGCGCCCGGCGCCTGCATACGGTACTTGAGCGCCTGCTTGAAGAGGTCTCGTTCAGCGCCGGCGACCTGGCTTCCAAGCACGATGAGCAGCCGCTGCGGATCGACGCCGGCTATGTCGATCAACACTTGGGCGAACTAGCGGTCAACGAAGATCTGTCACGCTATATTCTTTAAGGAAACGCTGATTAATTGCACGCAAGTCCAGTGGCCCGGTTGTCGCTGACCTGTTCTGGACTGTCGATGCCCCGGATGGGCATCGTCAAGCCCCCAGGGGTGAGGCAAGCGTTTACCAAGCATACTTGGTGCGCAGCCGAACGCCGACCGATCTGTGATCGGTTGGCCGGACCCGGAGGGGGTTCACGGCGTGTCCAGAACAGGTCAGCGACAATTGGGTCAACACCGAAACTGATTTAATCAGTGTTTCCTTAACTGACAACCAGGACCAAGCATGCCCGCTCCGCTGCCGACCACCATCAAGCTGCACAAGACCTCGCGTACCCTGGAGCTGGGTTATGCCGATGGTCGCAGCTTTGCGCTGCCGGCCGAGTACCTACGGGTCAACTCCCCCTCAGCCGAAGTCCGCGGGCATGGCAAACCGGTGCTGCAAACCGGCAAGCAAAACGTGGCTTTGCTGAATGTCGAACCCGCCGGCCGTTACGCGCTCAAGCTGGTGTTCGACGACGGCCATGACAGTGGTCTGTACAGTTGGGATTACCTCTACCAACTGGCCAGCGAATATCCCCAGCGCTGGCAAATCTACCTCGACCAACTGGACGCCGCTGGTGCCAGTCGTGACCCAGACGTTTCGGTTGTACGCTTCAAGCCCTGAACCGACTAACCAGTCTGTAATCTTTCTCTCCGATAATTCCAGTTCCGGTACCGAAAGACTGGTTAACAGCGCCCAGCGTGCGTGCTAACTTGTCTCAAGGACGCAATATTTTTCCAGGTCATAGCGATCAGCCTGTTCCTGTTTTTGGCATGGCGCTTGCTGCACTGCTGTACCTGCATCACAACGGAGCGTAAACATGGCCAACAAGAACAACGAAGACATCAGTCAAAAAGCCAGCGAAAACATTTTGGGCCCCAACCCGGTGGTCGGGATTCCGGCCCGTGATCTGCTTAGCACTGCCCGCCTGGTACTGCGCCAAACCGTCAAGCAGCCGATTCACAGCCTCAAACATGTTGGTCGCCTGGGACTGGCGGTCAAGGACGTAATGCTCGGGCGCTCAGACATAGCCCCGGCCCCGGACGACAAACGCTTCAGCGATCCGACCTGGAGCCTCAACCCACTCTATCGCCGCTACATGCAGACTTACCTGGCCTGGCGTCAGGAGCTCAACACCTGGATTACCCAAGCCGACCTGACACCCCAGGACATCAGCCGCGCCCAGTTCGTCATTGCCCTGATGACCGAAGCCATGGCTCCGACCAATACCGCCCTGAATCCGGCAGCGCTCAAACGCTTCTTTGAAACCGGCGGTAAGAGCCTGTTCGACGGACTCACTCATCTGGCCCAGGACCTGGTGCACAACGGCGGCATGCCCAGTCAGGTCAACATGAACGCCTTTGAGGTTGGCCAAAACCTGGCCACGACCAAGGGCTCAGTGGTATTTCGCAACGAAGTGCTGGAACTGATCCAATACAAGCCGCTTACCGAGGAAGTCTACGAACGCCCGGTGCTGGTAGTGCCACCGCAGATCAACAAATTCTATGTTTTCGACCTGTCACCGGAAAAAAGCCTGGCTCGCTATCTGGTTAGCAGTCACCTGCAGACCTTTGTGGTCAGTTGGCGCAACCCGACCAAGGCTCAGCGCGAATGGGGCCTGTCAACCTACATCGAGGCGCTCAAGGAAGCCATCGACGCGGTGCTGGCCATCACCGGCAGCAAGGACCTGAGCATGCTCGGAGCCTGCTCGGGCGGCGTCACCACGGTGTCTCTGCTTGGCCACCTCGCGGCGCTGAAAGAGAAGAAAGTCCATTCCTTCACCCTGCTGGTCAGCGTGCTGGATACCGACGTCAAAACCCAGGTTGCACTATTCGCCGACGAAAAGTCGATCGAAGCGGCACGACGCATGTCCTATCAGAGCGGCGTACTGGAAGGCCGCGACATGGCCAAGGTATTCGCTTGGATGCGCCCCAACGACCTGATCTGGAACTACTGGGTCAACAACTACCTGCTCGGCAACGAGCCGCCGGTGTTCGATATCCTGTTCTGGAACAATGACACCACTCGGCTACCGGCCGCGCTGCACGGCGAATTCCTTGAACTGTTCAAGACCAACCCGTTGACCCGTCCTGGTGCACTGGAAGTCTGCGGCACCCCGATTGACCTGAAACAGGTCAAATGCGACTTCTTCTGCATTGCCGGCCTCAACGATCACATCACTCCCTGGGAGGCCTGCTTCCGCTCAGCACGACTGCTCGGCGGCAAGTGTGAGTTTGTACTCTCGTCCAGCGGGCACATCCAGAGCATTCTGAACCCACCCGGCAACCCCAAGGGCCGGTTCTTCACCAACTCACAAATGAGTGAAGATCCGAAGCATTGGCTGGAGACGGCTACCAAGCAGTCCGACTCCTGGTGGCAATACTGGCGCGACTGGTTGCATGCCCGCGCCGGCAAGCTGAAGCCGGCTCCGGCGGTGCTTGGCAACGACGACTACCCGGCGCTGGAAGCCGCCCCGGGTACCTATGTACACGAGCGCTAGGGCCTATATGCCGCAACAACATTTCATCTTTCGCACCATTGAGGTGGACGGCCAGTTCCTGCGTACCGCGGTTCGCCCTGGCCAGGGCAACCATACGCCGCTGCTGATCTTCAACGGCATCGGCGCCAATCTGGAGCTGGTGTTCCCGTTTGTCCAGGCACTCGACCCAGAGCTGGAAGTGATCGCCTTCGACGTGCCCGGGGTGGGTGGCTCATCCACCCCACTGACCCCGTTCCGGTTCCCGGGGTTGGCTCGGCTGGCCGCGCGCATGCTCGACTACCTGGGTTACGGCCAGATCAATGTCATTGGCGTGTCCTGGGGCGGTGCACTGGCCCAGCAGTTTGCCTACGACTACCCCGAACGCTGCAAGAAGCTGATTCTGGCCGCGACTTCGGCCGGAACAGTGATGGTGCCTGGACGTCCCGGGGTCTTGCTGAAGATGGCCAGCCCTCGACGCTATATTCAACCCTCGCACGGGGTTAAGATCGCCCCGGATATTTATGGCGGCAGCTTCCGTCGCGACCCGAAGCTGGCCAAGGCGCATGCCGCCAAGGTTCGCTCCTCGGGCAAGCTGGGCTATTACTGGCAACTGTTCGCCGGACTGGGCTGGACCAGCATTCACTGGTTGCACCGGATCAAGCAGCCAACGCTGGTGCTGGCTGGCGACGATGACCCGATCATCCCGCTGGTCAACATGCGCCTGCTGGCCTGGCGCATTCCCAATGCAGAACTGCACGTCATCGACGACGGCCATCTGTTTTTGGTGACCCGGGCCGATGCGGTGGCACCGATCATCATGCGGTTTCTGGCCGAGGAAAAGCAGCGTGCAGTCATACGCCCGCAACTCGTCAGGCCGGCAACCAAACCTTGAGCGATTGCGCCACAGCAGCTCAGCCAGGATCGATTGCCGCATCCAGGGACGGACACCTATAACAAGGAATGCTGGATGCCCGAACGCAGTATCCATGACCCCAATCAAGCGTCCGCCGACATGGCGGACAGCCTGCTGTCGCTATTGCGTACCCTGCCCCAGCAACCTTGCCATCACGCCCGTCACACGCTGGCTCTGTTCCAGCAACTTGGCCAGCTTCTGCGCACACCCGACAGCGCCGCAGCAGCGCTGCCACCGGGTTTGCATCCCGGCTGGCAGCAGCCACTGCGTCACAAAGCCCTGCAAGCCTGGCAACTCTGGCAGCAACAAAGCCGGACCTGGCTCGAAGGCCTGCAATTAGCCGAGGCCGAGCGCGAGCGCCTGGCGTTACTCGGCAGGCTGCTGGCCGACAGCCTGTCGCCGCACAACAGCCCACTCAATCCAGAACTGGCACAGGCCTGGAGTAATGGCCCCTGCGCGCCTCTGCGCCAAGGGCTGCAACGGCTGCGCCAGGATCTGCTGCTGGATCGACCGCTACCGCCACTCAATGATGAAGACGCTTTCCAGGTCGGCCGCGATCTGGCGACCTGTCCAGGCCAGGTGGTCGCACGCACCGCGCGCTACGAGCTGATTCAATATCAGGCCAGCACGCCCAGAGTGCGGGAGTACCCGCTACTGATCATACCGCCGCCGCTCAACCGCTATTACCTGCTCGATCTGACTCCTGACACCAGCCTGATCCGCTACGCTCTGGAGCAGGGCATCCAGATCTTTGTCATCAGTTGGCGCAACCCCAATCCCAGCCACTGCGACTGGGGCCTGCCCGATTATGCCGCCAGCTGCGCCGAGGCCCTTGAGGCTTGCCGGCAGCTCAGTGCCAGCAGTAAGGTCTCGTTGTTGGGTATCTGTGCCGGCGGGCTGGTAACCCGGCAACTGCTGCAGTTGCTCAGTAGCCGGGACGAACTCGAACAATTGGCCAGCCTCAGTTTCTGGGTAACGCCGCAGAATCCACAGCATCCCAGCGACCTGACCCGTCTGGCCGGGCCAGCCAGCCGCCAGCAATTACGCCGAACGGTCTGGCGCCAGGGCTGCCTGACGCCACGACAGCTGTGCAGCGCCTTCGCCTGGCTGCGCCCTGGACAACTGGTCTGGCCGCAGGCCATGCAGCGCTACCTGCAGGGCCAGCCAACCCGCCCCGACCCGGTGCTGTTCTGGAACCAGGACAGCACCCGGCTACCAGCCCAACTGGTCGATGACTTACTAGGCTGGCTGGAGTCCGGCGTCGAAAACCGGCCGGCGATACCCGGTCAGATACCCAGCTGGCACCTGGGCGCCGAACAGGACCATATCGTGCCCTGGCGTCAGAGCTTTCCGGAAACGCCAAACCCCAACGCCACCTTTATCCTGTGTCGCGGCGGACACATTCAAGGGCTGATCAGCCCTCCCGGGCGCCCACGCGCCGGTTATCGCCAAAGCCCAGTCAGCACCACAGTGGAACATTGGGAACAGGCCAGCAGCACACACGAAGGCAGTTGGTGGCCAGCCTGGTGCCAATGGCTGCACGACCACAGCGGCCCCCATCAACCGGCACCGGCAACACCAGGCAACGCGCAACATCCAGCACTGGCACCAGCCCCTGGCCGTTATGTGCACCTTCTTTAAGGGAGTATCATGAAAACCCGCGACCGGATCCTGGCCTGTGCACTCGAACTGTTCAACGAGCAGGGCGAGCCCAATGTCACCACCCTGGAGATAGCCAACGAACTGAATATCAGCCCGGGCAACCTCTACTACCACTTCAAGGGCAAGGAGGCATTGCTGGAAGCCTTGCTCGAGGCGTTTCTCGAGCATACCCGCGGACTGCTGCGGGTCGAGGCCATGCCCGATGAACTGGAACCGGAAGACTACTGGCTGTTCCTGCACCTGTTGCTCGAGGCGATCATCACCTACCGCTTCCTGTTCCAGGATCTGTCCAACCTGATGGGCCGTCACACCTTTATCCAGCGCGCCATGCGCCAATGGCTACAGGCCTTGCGCCAAAGCCTGGAGCACCTGCTGCACAGCTTGCAGCGCAGCGGTGCCCTGACACTTGATGACGACAGCCTGCTGTGGCTGCTGGACAATCAATCCCAGACCCTGCTGTTCTGGTTCGACTATCAGCGCATCGCCTACGGTGATGAGCAGGCCGACCCGGTCCAGGCCGTCATTCAGGTCATGAGTCCGCTGCAACCATACCTGGCCTCACCGGCCCAGGAATGGTGGGCCATGCTGATCCTGCGCTATCGACGTCAAGTCTGAACAGCCATAAAAAAACCGGGCCCTGAGGCCCGGTTCGGATCAAGCGCGATGCTCAGCTAGTGCTGGCCGGCGTGCTCGGTGCAGCCGGAGCTGCGGCCGGAGTCGCTGCTGGCGCAGCACTCGGAGCCGGCTCAGCCGCCTTGGTTGCAGCCGGGGTCGCCTTGGGTTTGGCTGGCGCCCGAGGCTTGGCCGGCGCTTTCGGCTTGGCCGCTGCCTTGGGCTTGGCTGGCGCTGCCGGTTTTGCCGCGGGCTTGGCTACAGGCTTGGCCGCCGGGGCTTTGGCTGCGGCCGCTTTCGCTGCAGGCTTGGGCTTGGCTGCCGGTTTCGCTGCCGCCGGTTTGGCGGCCGGTTTGGCTGCAGCCTTCGGCGTAGCCTTGGGCGCGACCTTGGCAGCCGGCGCCTTGGTGCCAGACAACTGACCAATCAGCTTGGTCAGCTCATCGACCTTAGCATTAAGCGCCTTGATCTCATCACGGGAGGGAACCCCCAGGCGGGACACAGCATTATTCAGACGCTTGTCAAAGGCTTCTTCCAGCTCACTCCACTTGCCAGTGACCTTGTCCTTAGCCTTCTCGACCTTGGTCTTGGCCGCATCCAGCGAGTCTTTCTTGCCTTTGTCAGCCTTGCCCTTGATCGCTTCAACCTGTTTGTCGATCTCAGCCTTGGCAGCCTTTTCAGCCGCCTCGCCGTCCTTGATCAGGCCTTCGAAGAGCTTGACGCCCTCCTTGCCCATCTTGGCGTATGCGCCCAAACCAGCCAACCAGATCTGCCGCGAGTACTTCTCGATCTCGCTGACCCAGCCAGCGTCCTTTTCCTGTTTCTTCTTACCCGCCATGGAGAAACTCCTCTGTGACCTTACTTGCTTTGCAGTGACTTGAGTGCAGCACTCAGATCATCAAGCTTAGCAGACAGCAGGTCAATGTCCTTCTTGCTCGGAATACCCATCCGGCCCAGGGCCGAGGCAACCCGATCGTCGAACACTTCTTCAACCTTGCTCAGCTGCACGCCGGTTTTCGACTGCACGGTTTCCCGGGCCTTTTCCTTGAAGCTTTCAATCTTGCTGTTGGCCGCTTCCAGGCGCGCAGCAATCAGCTCCTTGCCCTGCTTCTCGGCAGCTTCGCCTTCGCTGACCAGCAGCTTGAAGTATTCAGCGCCTTCTTTGCCGGCCTTGGCATAGGCACCCAGGCCTGCCAGCCAGATCTGATGGGCGTAGCTCTTCACGTCGCTGACCAGCGAAGCGGTGGTTTCTTCAACTTTCTTGGCGGTGGTTTTGGCCATGTTCAGTACTCCTGTTCAGTTTGAAAGTGGTACAGCACCGGACCGGTTACCGATCCCTGATGCTCAAACTACGCAGGAAAATTAGAATACGCATACTAAAACGCGAAAATGGCAAAACCATAGAGCGCCGAAGCTGGACGCACCCCGACTTCGGCAGCAGTGATCAGGCCAGATACTTGTCCAGGGCCTTTTCGATTTCGCTTTTGACCATCCCGGCCATCGGGGTCAGCATCAGCCCCAGCTTGACCTTGACCCGCACGCTGTCATCGCTGACCAGGATCGAACCATCGGCGCCGCTGCGCTTGAAGGTCAACTCGTCGCCGCACCACTCACACTTGGCATCCAGCTTTTGCGCCAGCTTGTCGGCCAATAGCTGAGCGCGTTCGCGGGCAACGTCCTTGCCCAAGCTGTGTTCACGGGTAATGTCTACGGTGGCCATGGCCTGCTCCTTATGGTTTTAATCGGCCCATAGCATGCCGCAAACTGCGTCGCCATGCGACAGCAAGTCTCGGCGAAATCCCCCGCTGACGGGGAAAAAATGGTTAGAATGTGTGGCTGAACCGCCATCTCAGAGCAAGCCGATGAACAAGCACAACGATTCCGAGCGCACTACCCATTTTGGCTACCAGACGGTGGCCGAATCGGAAAAGGCCAACAAGGTCGCCGAAGTGTTCCACTCGGTCGCAGCCAAGTATGACCTGATGAACGATCTGATGTCCGCCGGTATCCATCGGTTATGGAAACGCTTCACCATCGAACTGTCCGGCGTGCGCCAGGGCAACCGGGTACTGGACATCGCCGGCGGCACCGGCGATCTGACTCGCAAGTTTTCGCGTCTGGTCGGCCCGGAAGGCGAGGTGGTGCTGGCTGATATCAACGCCTCGATGCTCAAGGTCGGGCGCGACCGGCTGCTCGACAAGGGCGTGGCCGGCAATGTGCGCTTCGTCCAGGCCGACGCCGAGGCCCTGCCGTTCCCGGACAACCACTTCGACTGCATCACCATTGCCTTTGGCCTGCGCAACGTCACCCACAAGGACCGTGCGCTGGAGTCAATGCTGCGGGTACTCAAGCCAGGCGGTCGCCTGCTGGTGCTGGAGTTTTCCAAACCGGGCAACCCTCTGCTGTCCAAGGCCTACGATCAGTATTCGTTCACCCTGATGCCGCTGATGGGCAAGCTGGTGACCAACGATGCCGAAAGCTACCGTTACCTGGCCGAATCGATCCGCATGCATCCGGATCAGGAAACCCTCAAGGCGATGATGGAAGAGGCCGGCTTTGCCCGGGTCAGTTACCACAACATGACCGGCGGGATCGTTGCCCTGCACCGGGGAATCAAGCCCTGATGCTGACCCAGGCTCTGCTCGCCGGGATCGAACGCAGTCTGGCGCTGGCCGTTGCCCGCGACCCGGTGACCGCCCAACGGCTTGGCCGACTGGCCGGCAAGGTACTGTTGATCCAGGCCCGCGACCCTGACTGGCAGCTGTGCCTGCTCCCCGACGCCGACGGTATTCAGTTGCTGGCCAGCGCCGAACTTGAGCCAGACTGCACGCTGAGCGCGCCCAGCGCGCTGTTGGCCCGGCTGGCCCTGAGCAGTCAGCGCCAACGCCTGTTGCAGGATCCGGCCCTGACCCTCACAGGTGACAGCCAGGTACTGATCAGCCTGCAAAACATCATCGCTGACCTGCGTCTGGACGGCGAAGCCGAGCTGGCCCGCTGGGTCGGTCCGGTGGTCGCCCCACTGATCGTCAAGCTGCTGCGCCATGGTCGTGACTGGGCCGGCCAGACCCACGACAGCCTGACCCGAACCCTGGGCGAGTACCTGACCGAAGAGTCGCGCCAACTGATCGGTCGCGACGAAGCCGATGTCGCCAGCCGCAAACTTTACGACCTGCGGCTGCGCCTGGAGCGCCTGGAAGCCCGCGTCAATCAACTTGGCCCCACGGACCCGGAAACGCCCGACGCATGAACCTGACCGCCTTGCTGCGCCTGCTGCGCATCCTGCAGATCTTTATTCGCTATCGCCTCGACCAGTTGCTGAGCCCGCTGCCGCTACCTTGGCTGGCGCGCCTGCTACTGGCCATCGGTCCCTGGCGACTGCGTCCGGCGCCACGCCAGCTCAGCCGCGGCGAGCGGCTGCGGCGGGCCTGCGAGGACCTGGGTCCGGTGTTCATCAAGTTCGGTCAGATTCTTTCGACCCGCCGCGATCTGCTACCTGACGACATCGCCCTGGAACTGGCCCACTTGCAGGACAAGGTACCGCCATTCCCGGCTGATCAGGCCCGGCAACGGATCGAGCAGCAGCTTGGCCAACCGATCGAGCAGGTTTTCGCCAGTTTCAGTGATCAGCCACTGGCCTCAGCCTCGGTGGCTCAGGTGCATGCCGCCCGACTCAAGGATGGCAGCGAAGTGGTGGTCAAGGTCATTCGCCCAGGCATCGGCGAGATCATCGACCAGGATATCCAGTGGCTGTTCCTGGCCGCTCGAGCCCTGGAAAAGCTCTCCAGTGAAGGCCGGCGGCTGCGCCCGGTCGAAGTGGTCAGCGACTATGAAAAAACCATCTTCGACGAACTTGATCTGCTGCGCGAGGCAGCCAACGCTTCGCAACTGCGACGCAACTTCGAAGACTCGCCACTACTCTATGTACCGCGCATCTACTGGGACTGGTGCCGCCACAAGGTACTGGTCATGGAACGCATCACCGGCATCCCAGTGACCGACCTGGAGGCTCTGGCCGATCAACGCACCGACATGCGCAAGCTGGCCGAGCGCGGCGTGGAAATCTTCTTCACCCAGGTGTTCCGCGACAGCTTCTTCCATGCCGACATGCACCCGGGCAACATTTTCGTTGCCCACAAGCACCCGTGGGAGCCGCAGTACATCGCCATCGACTTCGGCATCGTTGGCAGCCTCACACCCGAAGATCAGACCTACCTGGCGCGCAACCTGATGGCCTTCTTCAAGCGCGACTACCGCCGGGTCGCGCAATTGCACATCGACTCCGGCTGGGTACCCGCCGACACCCGGGTCAACGAATTCGAGGCAGCAATCCGCAGCGTCTGCGAGCCGATCTTCGAACGTCCGCTCAAGGACATTTCTTTCGGTCAGTTGCTGCTGCGACTGTTCCAGACCGCCCGGCGCTTCAATATGGAGGTCCAGCCGCAACTGGTGTTGCTGCAAAAGACCCTGCTCAACATCGAGGGCTTGGGACGCCAGCTCTACCCCGATCTCGATCTGTGGACAACCGCCCAGCCCTATCTGGAGCGCTGGATGCGTGAACGGGCACTGCCCCAACAGCAATGGCGCCATGCCCAGCAACACCTGGAACGTCTGCCGCTGCTACTGGACAACGCTCAGCAGGCGCTGCAGCACCTGGCTCACCCGCAGCCGGCCCGTTCAGCACACAGCCGGTCGGTCTGGCCTTTGCGCCTGGCCGGGCTGCTACTGCTCGGATTCGGCGCCGCCGGGCTGGGCCTGAATCCCGGCGACTGGAGCCAGACGCCGGCCATACACTGGCTCAGCGGCGCCATTGGCGCCTGGCTGATACTGCGCCGCTAGCGCGATGCATGACATAACTGGCACACTTAGCCCATGAACCCGATATCCAACGACACCGCCTGGCTGGACTGCATCAAATGGGATGCTGACGGTCTGGTTCCTGCCATCGCCCAGGACGTACACACCCAACGCGTACTGATGGTGGCCTGGATGAACCGTGAAGCGCTGCGCCTGACCGCCGAGGAAGGGCGCGGCATCTATTGGTCTCGCTCACGGCAAAAGCTGTGGCGCAAGGGCGAGGAGTCCGGCCACGTGCAGGTACTGCATGAACTGCGCCTGGACTGCGACGCCGATGTGATCATCCTGATGGTCGAACAGTTGGGCGGCATCGCCTGTCATACCGGCCGTCAGAGCTGCTTCTACCGGGTCTGGAAAGATGGCCAGTGGCAGGTGGTAGACCCGGTGCTCAAGCACCCCGAACAGATCTACGAGCACAAACATGAGTGATACTCTGACCCGCCTGGCCGCGGTTCTGGAACAGCGCAAGCAGGCCAGTGCCGACGGCTCCTATGTCGCCAGCCTGCACGCCAAGGGCCTGAACAAGATTCTGGAGAAGGTCGGCGAGGAATGCACCGAAACCCTGCTGGCGGCCAAGGATTGCGAGCACCGCGACGACAAGTCGGAGCTGGTTTACGAAACCGCCGACCTGTGGTTTCACAGCCTGGTCATGCTCAGCCATCTGGGCCTGGGCCCGGACGACATATTGAAAGAACTGGAACGCCGCTTCGACCTGTCCGGTCTTGAAGAGAAAGCGTCCCGTCAACACAAATAGGGCAATGCCCTGGAGGTAGGCAATGGGTTTTGGCGGCATCAGCCTGTGGCAACTGTTGATCATTCTGCTGATCGTGATCCTGCTGTTTGGCACCAAGCGGCTCAAAGGCATCGGCAGCGATCTGGGCGAAGCGATCAAGGGCTTTCGCAAATCGGTCAATCAGGACGAAGACAAGCCAGCTAACGACAGCATCGAGAAGAAAGACGCCGATACCATCGACGTCACCGCCGAAAAGAAACAGGACAGCCAGTCCAAGGACTGATCGTCCATGTTCGATATCGGTTTCATCGAAATGCTGGTGGTGGCCATCATCGCCCTGCTGGTGCTCGGTCCCGAGCGCCTGCCTGGTGCTGTGCGCACCGTGGGCCTGACCATTGGCCGGATCAAGCGTGGCTTCAGTGAAGTGCGCGAGCAGGTCGAGCGTGAAATCGGTGCCGACGAACTGCGCCAGCAACTGCACAACGAACGGATCATGGCCGAGCTGGAGAAGCAGGCCCTGGGCAAAAGCTCCAACGTGAAACGCAACGGTAACCAGAACGTCACGACCGATGCGCAGACTGACACACCGGACCAGCCCAGCACAGCTCCTGACCATGACAGCCCAGCACCCCGTGATGAACAGCGATAACAAGCCCACACCTGCAGCCGACGACATGCCGCTGGTCGCTCACCTGACCGAGCTGCGCTCCCGGCTGCTGCGCATCATCCTGGTCTGGCTGCTGATCTTTGCCGGGCTGTTCTACTTCGCCAACGATCTTTATACCTTTATCTCCGAGCCACTGCGGGTCTATCTGCCTGAAGGCACCAGCATGATCGCCACCGATGTGGCCTCGCCGTTCCTGACCCCGTTCAAGCTGGCCCTGGTCTGTGCGTTGTTCATCGCCATGCCGTTCGTGCTGCACCAGCTCTGGGGCTTCATAGCCCCTGGCCTGTACAAGCACGAAAAGCGTCTGGCGGTGCCGCTGCTGGTGTCCAGCATCCTGCTGTTCTATGCCGGCATGGCGTTCGCCTATTACGTGGTGTTCCCGCTGGTGTTTGGCTTTTTCACCAGTACCGCGCCGGCCGGTGTGGCGGTGATGACCGACATCAACAAGTACCTGGATTTCGTCCTGACTCTGTTTTTGGCCTTCGGCCTGGCGTTCGAGATCCCGGTGGCCACCGTACTACTGGTGCTCAGCGGCGCGGTAACGGTCGAAAAACTTGGCCGCATCCGCCCTTATGTGGTGGTCGGCTGCTTCGTCATCGGCATGGTACTGACCCCGCCGGACGTTATATCCCAGACCCTGCTGGCGCTGCCGATGTGGCTGCTGTACGAAGTCGGCATCCTGTTCAGCCGGTTTATCCGCCCGCGCCCCAGTGGCAGTGACGAGTCCCCGCCAGCGGCATGAACCTGCTCCTGCTCGAAGACGACGACTTCGTCGCCAGCGACCGGGTGCGGCTCAGCGGGCGACGGCTCAAGCACATGCTGGAGATTCATCAGGCCGAAGTTGGCGACCTACTGCGGGTCGGCCGGCTGGGAGGGCTGATGGGCCAGGCCGAAGTTCTCAGCCTGAGCCCTGACAGCACCGAACTGCAGGTTCAGCTCGACCAGCCACCGCCTGCCAAGCTGCCACTGACCCTGCTGCTGGCCATGCCCAGACCCAAGATGCTGCGCCGCATCCTTCAGCACTGCGCCAGCCTGGGCGTGGCCGAACTCATCCTGCTCAACAGCTATCGGGTGGAAAAGAGCTTCTGGCAGACGCCGTTTCTGCAGCCCGAGCAAATCCGCCACAACCTGCTGCTGGGACTGGAGCAGGCCCGCGATACCGTGCTGCCACAGGTACGTATTGAAAAGCGCTTCAAGCCCTTTGTCGAAGATCAGTTGCCAACGCTGCTGAACGGTAAGCAGGGACTGCTGGCCCATCCCGGCCCTTACCCGGCCTGCCCCCGGGCTGTGACCCAGCCGCTGCTGCTGGCCATCGGCCCGGAGGGCGGCTGGATCCCCTATGAAGTGGACAAACTGTGTCAGGCCGGACTGCAACCGGTACAACTGGGCGAGCGCATCCTGCGCGTGGAAACCGCAGTTACAGCCCTGATCGGCCGACTGTTCTAAACCCGTTCCAGCATCACCGGCACCGGCCGGCAGACGGTATTGCATACCGGCGAATGGTCCTTGGCAAAAGCCAGCAGCTCATCCAGTTCCTGATCGCTGCAATCGGCCTCGATCGCCATCTCAATCCGGATACTTTCATAGCCCACCGTGGCCTGCGGATCGAGATTGAGAAAACCTTCCAGATTGATCGTGCCGCTCAATCGGGTCGACAGCTTGCGGATGGTGATACCCCGAGCCGTGGCATGCAGCACCGTGGTAGTGGTGACACAACCGGCCAGCGCATGCAGCAGGTACTCCACCGGGTTGGCACCTTCATTGTGGCCCAGCAACACCGGCGGCTCACCGTTGGTGTAAACGAAATCGGCGCTGCGTGACTGGTCTTCGGCACCTACGCCGTAGAAGCCGCGAATCTGCGAGCGGTTTTCCCCGCCATTGATCCACTGGTTGCTGGCGCGGAATTCGAATTGCGCCAGGCTGGGCTGGTTACTCAGCAGGTTAATGGTCTGGTCCAGTTGGGCCAGGTCAAGGCCATTGCGGGTCAGGGCCGGAGCTTGTGCGTTCATCTTGCCTTCCTCATTGCTACAGTGATTATCGATGCAAGCGCTAAAACGTTCGCGCTTGCAGGCAAGATAAGCTGTCGACTGGCAGCCGATCAGATGGAGTTTTGACAAAAACAGGGCATTCGTGCCACTTCCGTACGGAGGTTTCATGATGAACGCCAGCAGCCAGCCCGTTCGCGCCCAGATCCTGGCACTGCCGGAAACCGCCGGCTCAGCGCTGTACGGCATGCTCGACGTGCTGCTGGCCACCGGCAACCTGTGGCAGACCCTGGTCGCCGATGAGCCGCCCCGGCGCTGCTTCGAGGTCAGCATCGTCGCCTTGTCCGACAGCCCCTTTCACTGCGGGCACGGCATCCCGGTCGAGCCGGTCTGCAGCATCAGTCAGGCCCCGCCCGCCGAGCTGCTGATCATTCCGGAAATCTGGCTGGCTCCGGAGGAACGGCTGGACGGTCGCTATCCCGAACTGATGCGCTGGCTGCAAGCTCAATATCGCGCTGGGGTGGCGATCTATTCAGCCTGTTCCGGCGCCATTTTGCTGGCCGAAAGCGGGTTGCTGGATAACTGCGCGGCGACCTCGCACTGGGGCTATCAGGATCTGTTTCGCCAGCGCTACCCTCAGGTTCGATTCCACCCCGAAGCCAACCTGGTGGTCGCTCAGCCCAATGGCCGGCTGGTTACTGCCGGCGGCACCACCTCCTGGCATGACCTGGCTCTGCACATCATTGCCCGGCATATCGGCATCGGCGAGGCCTTGCGAATCGCCAAGGTCTATCTGCTCAAGTGGCACGATGAGGGTCAGTTACCCTTTACCGGACTGGTACGGCGTACCCCCCATGCCGACGCCGTGGTCCGGCGCTGCGAAAGCTGGCTGCAGGACAACTTTCAGGACAGTCAGGCACTGGCGCACCTGCTGCAACAGGCCGCGCTGCCCGAACGTACGCTCAAGCGCCGGTTCAAGCAGGCCACCGGCTGCTCGCTGATTGAGTATTTGCAAAACCTGCGGATCGAAGCGGCCAAACGGCTGCTGGAGCAGTCGCGCCTGGCGATCGAAGACATCAGCCTGGCGGCCGGCTACGAGGACACCTCATTCTTTCGCCGGCTGTTCAAACGCCTGACCGGACTGACTCCGGGCCAATACCGGCGCCTGTTCCAGCCACTGGCCCGGGCTCTGGACTAATCGGCTCGCGGCGCGCCGACCAGCGTCGGCAGCACGTCATCATCACGCCAGCCAAAACCGGCCTGAACCTGCACATCACGGGCACCGACTGGCTCACCGCATTCGGAGCAGACCATCACCGGGCGCATGACCTGGCCACAGCCCTTGTGCACATGCAGCACCGGCGCGCCGCGCTCATCGGCCATATGCCGATCGCCCCAGTGCACCAGCGCCAGCAGTACCGGGTGCAACTCCAGCCCCTTGTCGGTCAGCCGGTACTCTTCACGTAGCGGGCGCTGCTGATAAGCCTGCTTGCGCAATACGCCGTGTTCGACCAGTTTTTTCAGACGGTCGGTGAGAATGTGCCGGGTAATACCCAGACGCCGCTCGAACTCGTCGAACCGGCGCACCCCGAGAAAACAGTCACGCAGCACCAGCAAGGTCCAGCGATCGCCGACCACCGCCAGGGTGCGGGCCAGGGAACAAGGTTGTTGATCGAGATCTTCCCAGCGCATGGGCAGGACTCCTTGAGGATGGTCTGCACAGAATAATAGCTTGACAGGTTCCAAAAAGGAACTGAGTATTAATCTGTAGGTTCCAAAAAAGAACTAACGAGGACAACAACATGCCCAAAGCCCAGGTCGCTATTGTCATCGGTGCCGGCGACGCCACCGGCGGCGCCATTGCCCGCCGTTTCGCCCGTGAAGGTTTTACCCTGTGCATCACCCGACGTCAGGCCGATGCCCTGCAGCCATTGGCCGAGCAGATCCGCGCCGAAGGTGGCCAGGCGCATGCTTTTGGCTGTGATGCCCGGCGCGAGGAGCAGATGGTGGAGCTGTTCGAGCACATTGAGCGTGACATCGGCGAGATTGCCGTGGTGGTATTCAATATTGGCGCCAACGTCCGCTTCGGCATTACCGAAACCACTGAGCGGGTTTATCGCAAGGTCTGGGAAATGGCCGCTCTGGCGGGTTTTCTCAGCGGCCGGGAAGCGGCCAAGGCGATGCTGCCGCGAGGCCGTGGCACCATCATCTTCACCGGGGCGACCGCCTCACTGCGCGGCGGCAACGGCTTTGCCGCCTTCGCCAGCGCCAAGTTCGCGCTACGGGCACTGGCCCAGAGCATGGCCCGCGAACTCGGCCCGCAGGGTATCCACGTTGCCCACCCGATCATTGACGGGGCCATCGACACCGCCTTTATCCGCGACAATTTCCCCGAGCGCTACGCGCTCAAGGACCAGGCCGGGATTCTCGATCCGGAGCACATTGCCGAGCAATACTGGCAGTTGCATTGCCAGCCGCGTGACTGCTGGACCCATGAACTGGATCTGCGCCCGTGGATGGAAACTTTCTGATTTAACGCATTGAACAAACGCACCGGAGACCTTGCGATGAGCAAACAAGTCGAATTCTTCTTTGATGTCGGCAGCCCGGCCAGCTACCTGGCCTGGACCCAGCTCCCGGCCCTGGCTGCGCGGCAGCAGGCCGAGATCGTCTGGAAACCCATGCTGCTGGGCGCGGTGTTCCAGGCCACCGGCAACAGCTCACCGGCCACCATCGAGGCCAAGGGTCGTTATACCCGGCTGGATTTTCAGCGCTTTGCCCAGCGCTACGGCGTCGCCTTCAACCACAATCCGCACTTTCCCATCAACACCCTGCTGCTGATGCGCGGGGCGGCGGCCTATCTGGGCGGTCCGCGCTTTGCCGACTACCTCAGCGCCATCTTCAAAGCCATGTGGGTGGATGCCCAGGACATGAACCAGCCCGAGGTAGTAGGTACTGTGCTGGCCAAGGCCGGTTTCGATCCGCAGGAAGTATTGGCATTGTGCAACGACCCTGCCACCAAGGAGCGGCTCAAGCAATTGACCGCTGAAGCGATTGAGCGTGGAGTGTTCGGGGCACCGACGCTGTTCGTGGCCGACGAGATGTTCTTCGGCCAGGACCGGCTGGATTTTGTCGAGCAGGCGCTGCAAGCGGAGTGAAAGGCTTGACGACCAGGGTTCCGCGGCCTAGCTTTGGCGGACTATCTACACCCGGAACCCTGTCATGCTTTCGCTTGCGTTCAAATGCCTGCTCGGCGCTCTGGCCGTGCTGGCTATAGCGCTGTTGGCCAAATCCCGGCATTTCTACATTGCCGGACTGGTACCGCTGTTCCCTACCTTCACTATCATCGCCCACTACGTGGTGGGCACTCAGCGACTCTCCAGTGATCTGCGCATGACTGCGATCTTCGGGCTCTGGTCGCTGATTCCCTACGCCCTCTATCTGCTGGCGGTCGCCTGGTTCAGCCAACGCTTTTCGCTGCTGATCACCCTGCTGCTGGCGGTGGCCGCCTGGACCGTGGCCGCAGCAATCCTGGTCCATGTCTGGTCGCGGATCTACCCGCTGCAATAACTCAGACTTCGAGCAGCAGGGTCACCGGGCCGTCGTTGACCAGGTGAACCTGCATGTCGGCGCCAAAGCGGCCACTGGCAACCTGCGGATGGCTGGCCCGGGCCCGTTCCAGCAGGTAGTTGAACAGCTCTTCAGCCAGCGCTGGCGCGGCTGCGGTGGAAAATCCCGGGCGTAGGCCCTTGCGGGTGTCGGCCGCCAGCGTAAACTGCGAAACCAGCAGCAGCCCGCCGCCGACATCCTGGAGCGAGCAGTTCATCCGCCCCTCGGCATCGTTGAAGACCCGGTAGTTGAGCAGCTTGTGCAGGAGCTTGTCAGCCTTGGCCTGATCATCGCCTGGCTCGACACCGACCAGCACTAGCAGCCCCTGATCAACCGCACCCACCACCTCGCCGGCGACCTCAACCCGGGCATGGCGTACCCGTTGCAGCAAACCCTTCATGCCTTACTCCGCCTGCGGGGTCAGATTCAACAGGCGCTGGGCCATGCTCTGAGTCGCCCGCACCAGCGCATCGGCGATACTCGGCTCAGAGGCGGCGTGCCCGGCATCGCGAATGATCTGCAGCTCACTGCCAGGCCAGCGCTGATGTACGGCATAGGCATTGTCCAGCGGACAAACCATATCGTAGCGGCCGTGGACGATGATCCCTGGGATATGGGCGATGCGGCCCATGTTGGCCAGCAACTGATCGGGCTCCAGAAATGCCTGGTTGATGAAGTAGTGGCACTCGATCCGGGCAATGGCATAGGCCCGGCGGGCCTCGCTGAAGCGCTCGACCACCTGGCTGCTCGGGCGCAGCGTGGCGCAGCGCCCCTCCCACACCGACCAGGCCTTGGCCGCATGCATGCGACAGATCTCGTCGTCACCGGTCAGGCGACGATAATAGGCGGCCACCATGTCATCGCGCTCGGCCTCGGGGATCAGCGACACATAGTCCTCCCAGTAATCGGGAAACACGTGGCTGGCGCCTTCCTGGTAGAACCAGTGGATATCCTGATCACGGCAGAGAAACACCCCACGCAGGATCATGCCCAACACCCGCTGGGGATGGGCCTGAGCATAGGCCAGCGCCAAGGTCGAGCCCCAGGAACCACCAAACAGCACCCACTGCTCGATACCCAGATGCTCGCGCAGCGCCTCCAGATCGTCGATCAAATCAGCCGTGGTGTTGTTTTCCAGACTGGCATGCGGCGTTGAACGCCCTGAGCCGCGCTGGTCAAAGGTGATGATTCGATAGATCGAGGGATCGAAAAAACGCCGGCTCAGACTGTCGCACCCAGCTCCGGGACCACCGTGAATGAATACCACCGGCAGCCCCTCAGCCTGGCCACTTTCATCAGCGTAAAGTACATGTGGTGACTGCACCGCCAGTTCATGCCGGGCGTAGGGTTTGATCTCCGGGTACAGCAGCTGCATGATGGGGCTCCTGGGCTGGGCGGGCGACTTTGTCGCGCCTGGCGATATGCTCAACACACCACATTACTGACCGGCGAGGCATATGTCACCTGTACGTTTTTTCGCACTGGGCCTGCTGGCCCTGATACTGCTCGGCTGCTCACGTCCGAGCCCGGATGAGCAGCTCAATCGCAGTCTCACCGAGTTGCAGGAGGCGATCGAAGCACGCTCCAGCGAGCGGGTGCTGAAACTGCTGCACCCGGAGTTCAACGCTCATCAGCCCTATGACCGCGACTGGGCCAGACGCACTATGGCCCTGCTGTTTCTTCAGCACCAGCGCATTCAGGTGCTGGTGTTGAACCAGACGACCCAAATCGACCCGATCTACAGTGGTCAGGCCCGCACTGAGGCCCAGGTCACCCTGAGCGGCGCAGAGCGTTTCATACCCGACAGTACCCGCTATTACCGCATCACCCTGGACTGGCTGGAAGATGATGGCGACTGGCGCGTTCATCGCCTGAGTTGGGAATAGCAGCAACCACGGAGTGGCGCGTTTCTAGCGCTCTGCTGCGCTTCAGGCTTTAATAAACCAAGGCTTCAGACTCTTGGCTGGCACTGTTTGTGCTTGCCTACAACAATAAACCACCGCCTTGAGGATGTCGCATGCCGCTTGAGCGCGCCAGTTGCCAAGCCCCTGATCAACGCCTGATCAGCCTGCAGAGTACCTGCCTGATCGCCCACTGCTTTGCGGCCCAGGGGTTGTCGGTCAGCGACCTGCTGAACGCCACCGGACTGAGCGAATCCGACCTTGAGCAACCTTCGCGGTTGATCACCCCAGCCCAGGAACAGCAGGTATTCGCCAATGCAGCCAGGTTAGCCAACTCGGCCCTGATCGGCCTTGAGCTGGGTCAACGCATGCGCATCTCCGCCTACGGCCAGCTCGGCTATGCCATGCTGTCGAGTCCCACACTGGGTCAGGCGCTGGAGGTCATGCTCAGCTATCCGGTGCTGCTTGGCAGCTATTTCCGGCTGTCACTTGAACTGCTAGATGACGGCCTGGTTGCCCTCAGCGCCCGCGACTATCATGAATCGCCACAACTGCGGCTGTTCAATACCGAGCTATGCCTGTCATCGGTCAAGGCCATGCTCGATGATGCTCTGGGTCAGCCTTTGCCCCTGAGCGCCATACACCTGAGCCTGCCGGCTCCCAGCCATGCCGAACACTACCCGCAGGCATTCGGGACCTGTCAGTTGCTGGCACACCAGGATGCCGAACGGCTGGTATTCGATTCGCACTGGCTGGATGCCCCGCTACCGCTGGCCGACCCGGTTACCCAGCATGAAGCCCTGCGCCAATGCCAGCAATTACAGGAGCGTTTTTGCGCCCAACAGTCCCCGCTGGTTGTCAGCCTGACCGAACAGTTGCAACAGACCCTGGATGCACCGCCAAGCCTGGAGCAACTGGCCGGGCGCCTGCACTGCACCTCCCGTACCCTGCGCCGCCACCTGCGTCAGGCCGGCTGTGGTTATCAGCAACTGCTCGACCAGTTGCGCCTGCAACAGGCCAAGACCCTGCTCAGCCGCCCTCATCTACCCATCTATGTCATCGCTGAACAGCTCGGTTTCAGCGAGAGCGCCAGTTTCCGCCATGCCTTCATCCGCTGGACCGGCATGACCCCGCGAGCCTGGCGCCAGCATCAGAAAACCGCAGAACACTAGGCCCTGTCCGTTTCGATCCCTTTTCTGTCCCCAGCTATCGTTCCGCCTCATGCCGCCAGAGGCCATGATCAAGGTCAGCCCCCTGGCAGAACAACAACCGGAACGAGAACCACCATGCAGACTTTCTACAGCGATGACCACCACCTGCACCACGGCCAGGCCGAGCTTAACAACGGCCAACTGATGCCCTGCTTCGAGAAGCCCTCACGCGCCGATATGGTGCTCGAACGAGTCAGAAGTACCGGTTTGGGGCCGGTACAGGCACCCGAGGACTTTGGTCTTGCGCCCATCAAGCGCGTGCATGACAGTCAGTTTGTCGACTTTCTCAAGGGCGCCTGGGCCCGCTGGGCCGCACTGGGCCGCAGCCATGACATGCTCCCGCTGGCCTGGCCGCCACGGCGTATGCCGGCACGCTGCCCCGAGGATATCGACGGCCAGCTCGGCTACTACAGCTTCGACGCCGGGGTACCGATGAACGCCGGCAGCTGGCAGGCCATCTACAGCAGTGCCCAGGTAGCACTCAGTGCCCAGGCCCGGCTCGCCACCGGTGATCAGGCCGCCTTCGCCCTGTGCCGACCACCCGGACACCATGCCGGAATCGACTACATGGGCGGCTACTGCTACCTGAACAATGCTGCCATCGCCACCCAGGCCCTGCTCGACGGCGGTGCACGCAAGGTGGCGATTCTCGATGTCGACTTCCACCACGGCAACGGCACCCAGGACATTTTCTACCAACGGCCTGATGTACTGTTCCTGTCGATTCACGGCGACCCGCGTCACGAATACCCCTGCTTTGCCGGCTATGCCGATGAACGCGGTGAAGGTGCCGGGCTGGGCTACAACTACAACTATCCGCTGGCCGCCGGCAGTGACTGGACGCGGTGGTCGCAGGCACTGGCTGATGCCCTGCGGGTGATCGCCGGTTATGGCGCCGATGCTCTGGTGGTTTCGCTGGGGGTAGACACCTACAAACAGGATCCGATTTCCAGCTTCAAACTGGACAGCCCCGACTACCTGCGTATGGGTGAGCAGATCGCCAGCCTCGGCCTGCCCAGCCTGTTCGTGATGGAAGGCGGCTACGCCGTCGAAGAGATCGGCATCAATGCCGTCAATGTCCTCAGCGGTTTTTCCAGCCGACGCTGATTCACCTTAGGAGCACCACCATGAAACTCAAGCCACTCTTGCCAACCCTGGGGCTCATGCTCCCGCTCAGTCTGTTTGCCACCCAGAGCCAGGCCGCTGACGTGCGGATCTACAACTGGTTCGACTACACCCCGCAATCGACCCTCGACAGCTTTCAGGCCGCCACCGGCATCCGCCCGACCCTGGACACCTTTGACTCCAATGAAGTGCTGGAAGCCCGGCTGATGTCCGGACGTTCCGGTTATGACGTGGTCGTGCCCAGTGACAGCTTTCTGGCCAAGCAGCGTCAGGCCGGTGCCTTTCAGAAACTGGACAAAAGCCTGCTGCCCAACCTCGGCAATCTCAACCCGGACCTGATGCAGGCGCTGGAGGGCAATGACCCGGGTAACGAATATGCGGTGCCTTATATGTGGGGTACCAACGGGATCGGCTTCAATGTCGACAAGGTCAGGGCAGTGCTGGGCGAGGATGCCCCGGTCGATTCCTGGGCCCTGGTGTTCGACCCCACCTACATGGCCAAGCTGGCCCAGTGTGGCGTGGCGTTCCTCGACTCACCCTCAGAAATTCTGCCGGCCGCCCTGCACTATCTGGGTCGCGACCCCAACAGCACCGAGGCCGACGATTATGCCGCCGCCGAAGAACTGATGCTGGCGATCCAGCCCTATGTCCGCTATTTCCACTCCTCACGTTTCCTCAACGATCTGGCCAACGGGGAAATCTGCGTCGCGGTCGCCTGGTCCGGCAGCATCCTGCAGGCCGATGCCCGGGCTCAGGAAGCAGGTAATGGGGTGCAACTGGAGTACCGGATACCCAAGGAAGGCACCCAGGTCTGGTTCGATCTGATGGCGATTCCGCGTGATGCGCCCAACCCGGCCGGCGCCCATGCCTTTATCAATCACATCCTCGAACCCGAGGTAGTGGCGGCGATCAGCAACGAAGTGGGTTACGCCAACCCCAACCAGGCAGCCACTCCACTGGTCAAGGAGTCCCTGCGCACCAATCCCGGAGCCTACCCGCCAGCGCAAGTGCAGGCCCGGCTGTTCACCCTCAAGCCCTTGCCGATTGCCGCTGAGCGTATCCGCACCCGGGCCTGGAACAGGATCAAGACCGGCAAGTAAACAAAAGCCCCGGAGCAGGAATCAAACTCTGCTCCGGGGCAGCCACTCAGCCGCCGAACGGCGCTCTGCCGATCAGCCAGAGGTGCAGCCACAGGGCAAAGATCACCCAGGTAACCAGCCCGACCACCACAACCGCAGCATCCCGACTCAGCTGGCCGCTAGCCGGTACCAGCCCGGCCAGCCGGTCACGCCGACGGTTGCTGACGTAGGCCGCCGTGGCCCACACCAGAAAACCGCCAAACAGCAGCAGGTCTGCCAGGGTACCGTTGGCAATCAAGTGGGCCAGCGCCCAGAACTTCACCCCCAGCAGCATCGGATGACCAACCCGGGCCTTGAGTTTTGAACCCGGCAGATAGGCGGCAACCAGCAGAATGAATGCCGGTATGGTCAGCAGGGCTGCCAGGTGGCGAGTCCATACCGGCGGCACCCACAGCCAGGTCGGAGCCAGCCGTGCCTGCCCATAACCCCAGATGATCAGCACCAGACCGATCAGCGCCACCAGCGAATACAGCCCCTTCCAGGGCATCAGGCCCAACCGCTGCACCTGTTGCTCACGCCAGGCCGGCGCCAACATGCGCAGCGAATGCACGCCAAGAAAAATCACCAGACCAATCACCAGAGCCAACATCGGTATATCCTTTTTTCGTTGTTATGGCCCTGGCGAGTAGTCCAGGGCTGGTTAGCGGGTTTCAGGGTAGGCTTTCAAACTCCCCACCTGCGAACGCACCAGCAAGGCACCGGTGTCATCGAAGTCAAACCCGTCGATCGCTTCCAGCGTTTCCAGGAAACGCTGCTCCTGCTCCATCAATGATGGAGCGCAGGCCATCATGGTGGTAGCCGCCTGACTGACCGTCAAGCTCTCACCCGTGAGGGCGTACTGGCCCATGAAGTTGTTGCACGAAGCGCGACCGGCAATCCGTCCGTCAGGGAAAAAGTTCAGAGTCACCCGCGACCGGTCGATGATACCGCCACCGTTGATGTCTTCCACCACCCATTCAACACCCTGCAACAAACGTTCGGGCTGACCACCACACCCTTGAAGGGTTTCGCCATCGACCATCAGGCTGACCTGCTGGGGGAAGGGCATCCCGCTCATGCTGTCGCGGCACAGCCGTTCGGTAACCAGCAGGGTTATCGTCTGCTCGCCCTCACCAGCGTCAATCCGGCTGCGGCTGGTGCTTTCCTGCTCGTTACGATAGGGCAAGGTGCGCGTCAGCTTGTCGTCCATGCGCTGCAGACTCAACTCGCCCGCGTCCAGTTCGACCGACCAGAACGGCTCATTGCCCGTAGCCTTGAATGGCTCGACAACCGCTCCCGGCGGCACGCAAAGCGGATACTCGTCACCGTTGAGCGTCAGCCAGCCCTGATTGCCCTTGCTCCAGAAACTGGTGCTGGGGTCGCCCTCGAGCTCGAACTTGGCTCCCGACGCACTGACCGCCGGCAGCAGCACCAGCTCCTGGCCTTTGACATTGAGCATCAGCTTGTCATCTTCATAACCGACGTTGATCTGCAACTGGCCACAGTTGAACACGTTGCTGAAAGCCGAACCGCGATGGGGCAACAGCACGATCTCGCCCAACTCGGCATCACCACCGGCCAGATCCACTTCTACCGGGCCAGACGCCCAGGTAGTACGCCCACCCTCCTGAATCGCGGCCCGCAGCACATAGCTGGAAGCCTGGGCCAGAGTCTGAGCATCCACCTCCAGGGCAAAATTCACCGGCACCTGCTGGCCATCCAGGCTGATGCGCTGCTCAGCCAATACGCCGTCCCCATCGACTGCCTCGGCATCACGCAGCTCGACCAGCGCCTGGCTATCAGGTAACAGGGCGATTCGCGCCCGGTAGGTGAGGCTACCGCTGATCCGGCTCAGGGCCTGCTCGGCCTCCTGCTCAGTGACCCGCTCGCTGCTGGCCGGCGCCTCGCTGGCAGGTTCTGAGCAGCCGGTCAGCGCCAAAACGGCACCCAGCGACAAGGCAATGGCAAGTGGTGTGAGTTGCATAGTGGTTCTCCCTGAACAATGGAGCCCATCAGACCCGAACCAGCCGGTTCGGTTCCTGGGCATTCAATCCGGCAGCCAGATACTGCCTTCCAGATACAAGCGTGCCTGCCCGGCAACCAGCACGTAATCCTCGCCGACCTGACAGTGCAGTACGCCGCGCCGCGCCGAGGCCTGCAACGCCGTTAGCTGCGGGCGGCCCAGCCGCCCAGCCCAGAACGGCGCCAGACCGGCGTGGATGGAGCCAGTTACCGGATCCTCCAGCCCACCATTGGCCGGCCAGAAATAGCGCGAGACACAATCGAACTCACGCCCCGCTGCCGTCACCACGGTATCGCGCGGCGCCAGGCGGGCCAGGGCGGTGGGCTCGGGTACCACATCATGCACAGCCTGTTCATCATGATAGACGGCAAACCAGGCCTGGCGGTTGCGCCAGACCTCATCCGGGCGGATAGACAAACCTTCCAGCAACGCCAGCGGCACCTCATCGACCGGCTCCGGCGCCAGCAAGGGGAAGCGCATTTCAATCAAACCATCGGCCTTGCGCCAGACCTGCAACCGGCCGACGGCCGGAGCAGTGAAGCTCAGCACCTCAGATTCCGGCATCTGGCGGAACAGCACAAAGGCGCTGGCCAGAGTGGCGTGCCCACAGAAATCGATTTCCGCCAGCGGCGAAAACCAGCGAATCGCATAGCTGCCATCCGCCGAGGGCACGAAAAAAGCGGTTTCCGACAGGTTGTTCTCGGCCGCTATCGCCTGCATCAGCGGCTCGGGCAACCACTGGTTCAACGGCACCACCGCCGCCGGATTGCCAGCAAACAGGCGGTCGGTAAAAGCATCGACCTGATACAGTCTCAGCGGCATAGCACTCACTCCATAGCCAGTAAATGCACGAGTTTAGCCACAGTGCCGCTCAGCAGCCTGCAACAGCCAGTGCGGATTCAGGCATAACAGTTTCTTTAAAAAGATGATCCCGGTTCCTGCAAAAAGGCCAGCTCCTCGGCCGTGGATGGCCGGCCGAGAATGGCATTGCGATGCGGATAGCGTCCAAAGCGCTCAATGATCTGCTGATGCTTGAGTTCGTAATCCAGACTGTCTTGCTGCCCCAGCGCAGTGAACAGCCTGACCGCCTGCTCATGGATAACCGGCGACTCGCTGTGCATATAGGGCATATAGAGAAAGCTGCGCTGTACCGGCGGCAGTTGCTGGTCGAGCCCGGCGGCGACGGCTTCCTGGGCCAGAACCAGCGCCATCGCGTCATTGGCAAAGGCCCGCGCAGTGTCACGCCAGATATTACGGGAAAACTGATCCAGCACCAGGATCTCGGCCAACCGGCCTTCAATCGTTCGGCGCCAGGCGGCCAGCTCAGCACGTTCGGCCTGCTGGTGCAGCGCCAGAAAGCGCCGGGCCACCAGTTGATCGAACTGCGGATCCTTCTTCCACCATTGCCCGGGTTTGATTTCCTCGAACCAGAAAGTCAGTATGGTTTGATACATGCACACATCCTGTTTGCCGGGAGAGTCTATTGAGAACGCGCCTGAGCCCACGCCCACCGCTGCTGGCCCTGATTGGCCTGGTCACCCTGCTGGTGATCTTCGCCTTGCTGCCGATCAGTGTAGCCGACCTGCTGAGCTGGGGCGCCCAACTGGTTGGTCATCCGCTGGCTCTGGCCGGGCTGGTGCTGATCATGCTGCTGTTGATGAGTTTCGGCCTGCCCGGTAGCCTGTGCTTTTGGCTGATCGCCCCTTTTCACCCCCCCTGGCTCAGCGTTCCGCTGCTGCTGATCGGTAGCGGCGGCGGCGCGCTGGGCGCCTACTGGCTTGGGCGCAAGGTCGGCTCGGCCTGGCGCCCCGGGAAACTGGCTCGCCAGGTACTCCGGCTGCTGGCCAAGCGCAGTGACTTACTCACCCAATGCGCGCTGCGCATCCTGCCCGGCTTTCCCCACGCCTTCATCAATCTGGCCGCCGGTGTTCTGCACCTGCCCCTGATTACCTATATGCTGGCGGCCGTGGTGGGCCTGAGCATCAAATGGACCGTCTATGCCCAGGCAGTCCACGGCATGGTCAGCGCCACCCAGGCCGAACAGGCCCTGGGACTGAGCAACCTGCTGCCGCTATTGGTGTTGGCCGGTCTGCTGACTCTGGGCGGCCTGGCCAAGCGCCTGTGGCTGAATCCCAAGTCAACATGACCTGACTACACCAGGCCACGGCTTTTGCGTATCATCCGCGCCGACTCGCCTAGGGAACCTCTGGGAAACGTAGGCGAGGCAGGCAAGACAAGGCAAAAACAGCCGAAAAAGCGCAGTTTACGTGTGGTAAATGAGCATTTTGAGGCTGTTTTTAACGCAGTATTGACAACGTAGGTAGTTTTCAGAGTTTTTCTAGCAGACTGACCATGAAACCCGAACTAGTCAAAGCCGCCGACATAGACCGTACCGACACCTGGCTGCGCTACCGCAAGGGCCTGTGCGACAGTTGCCATGGCAGTTGCTGCACCCTGCCGGTGGAAGTCCGAATCGACGACCTGATCCGCCTTGAGCTGGTCGACGAGTTCGAGCGCAGCACCCCGCTCAAACAAATCGCCAAGCGCCTGCAAAAGGAAGGCGTAATCGAGCGCCTGAACCTCAAGAGCGGTATCTTCACCCTGCGCCGCATGAGCAACGACGACTGCCTGTTCCTGGACCGCCACAGCCGCCGCTGCACGGTCTACGACAAACGCCCCGATACCTGCCGCAATCATCCCCAGATCGGGCCGCGTCCGGGCTTTTGCGCCTACCGGCCGAAGATGGGCCAATAACCTGGCAACTGCTATCATTTGCCCCTCAATCAACAGGAGCCCATTATGAAGAAAGGGATTTTCACGCTAGCCGCCATCATTCTGTCCGGCGTCCTGGCCACCAGCAGCTTCGCAACCACCCCCGACGCGGCCAAGCGGGCCGACATTGCCCACCTGCTGGAATTGACCAACGCCACCGCGATGGGTCAGCAGTTTGCCAATGCGACCCTGGCCGAGATCATGCAAATTCTCAAGCTGCACCGCCCCGATCTAGATGCGAAAGGGCTCGACGTGATTGTGGCCGATATCAGCGATGTGCTGAATGAAAACATGGGCTCATTCAACGAACTGATCATCAACATCTATGACCAGCACATTTCCCATGAAGACGTCAAAGCCATGATCGCCTTCTACGAAACCGATGCAGGCAAACGCCTGATCGAGCTGATGCCAACCCTGATACAGGAAGGCATGGTCGCGGGCCAGCAATGGGCCGAGTCACTGCAACCGCAACTGCAAGCTCGAATCACCAAGCGTCTGGCAGCGACAGAATAACCCCTCCGGGACCTTCAGCGGGGATTAAGCAAATACTCGCGAATCAAACGCTGGCGGGTTTCATGAACGGCCGGGGCATCCAGAAACGGGTGGTCCCAGCCGGCCTCATGATGGGTCCCTAGTCCCAAGGCGGCAGCCCGCTCGCGTAGCGGCCCGACCATGCTCTCATCCAGCACGCCATCGCGGCCCCCGGTAATTATCAGGACCTTCGAACCCAGCGATTCAGACAGATTGTTGAGCGGATCAACCCAATCTGGGCAGCCATAATCGGACAGCCGGCTGGGGCTGGAATCGATTACCACAGCGTCAAACCCCGCCCCGGCACCGATCACATTCATCATCACCAGTCCACCCAGAGAAATGCCGTATAGCAGAGTGCGCTCATAGTGCTGGTTGAACCGGGCCACCATCTCCCGGTAATCGGCAATGATCGCGTTGAGTCGCCGGCGCCCTTCCGAGCGACCATAGCCTCGATAATCAAACACATAAACATCGTAGCCGGCTGCGGCATAGTCACCCAATCCAACAATCAACTGATCAGAGATCATCGCATTGCCGGAAGCTACCAACAGATAGCCCTTGGGCTGGATATATGGCAAGTGGCTGTCCCGAGCGGCATAACGGTAGCCACGCAGCACCTTGCCGTCAGCGGCAACAAATTCAGCCAGAGAAATATCCGGGTGCCGGGTCACCCGCTCGGGGGCAGGTGAGGGCGTCAGTGAACTCCAGAGGGTAAACACCAGGGGTTCCTTGACCCAGCCGCAGATTGCAGCCTCACGCGGGGTATCGGCCAAGACGGGTTGGCTGGTAGTCAGAATACTCAGGGCAAGGGCACTGAGACGGCGCATGAATCGCCTCCCCAAACCTGTTGAAGGTTAGCTGCCCCGATAGTACTCCCAAGGTTGGCCGGAGAGAAAGTCAGGCCGGAAAACGAACACCGGGCCCAATCGGGCCCGGTGTTCAGGTCGCGCTTAGTAAGGGCAGTTGCCGCGGTACTCGGAAATCTGCCGGTCAGAGGTGTGGTTCGGACCACAGAGGAACTGGTTGTAACGACGGTCCTGATCCAGATGCATCTTCATCCAGGACACGCCCAGACGGCTCAGGGTGGCATCATAGCGACCAAAGGAGTTGCCGCCATTGGCGCAGTAATGATTGCCGTTGTTGAGCTCTACAAAGGCCTTGTTGATATCGCCCGGCAGCCGGTTGTAGAACGGTGAGGCATGGCTGCTGACTGGAGCAATCAGGTCAGATTGACAGGCAAAGATCAAAGTCGGAGCCTGAACATTGCGGAACTGCAGGCTGGAAGAGTCCCATGGTGCCAGCGGAATTGCGGCGCTGATGCGACCTTCAGTGGCTACCCGCAGAGTACCGCCACCACCCATCGACCAGCCGATCACGCCCAGACGCTCGGTATCGATCATGCCACGTACCGAGCTGCCAATACGGGTGTTCTGATCAATCAGATAGTCAAGCGCGTTGTTGATCTGCCGAGCCCGGCTTGGCGGCTGATCGAAACCCGTGTTGGTGTCGATGGTCAGAACCACAAAACCGTGGGAAGCCAGCTTCGGCCCCCACCAGTCAATCGAGGACTCAGCTGAGACAAAACCAGGAATCACCACAATCGCAGCCATGGTACCGGTAGTGCCGCTCGGGTAATGAATCGTGCCACCCCCAAAGCCGCTGACCAGACTCGACACCCGACTAGTACGCACCGAATAGGGGCCACGGTCACCCTCGACAAAAGACAAGGTCGGGTCGGGGCCACGCTGATAAGGGCTGGGGCCAGTGTCGGGATCACCTGGACCCGGGTCAGGGTTGGTAGCCAAGGCAGAGGCGGAAAGCATCAGTGCGCTGGCAGTCAGCATCGAGAGCAGGGACTGCTTGATGGTTCTGGTTTTCATGTTGTCTCCAGGATCATGCGGATTGTTATTGTTCGATCACCGCCCGCGAACCGAGAATGTTCAACAGCCGGGGGCATGCGTGCAGGGGCATTACATAGCAAGGGGAGAAAGCTTGGTATCGCCTTTTCAGGTGATAAAACCCGGGAGAAAACAGCGGGCCGACGGCCTGGACGGCCCGCAAAAGGAGTGATTCAAACTCGAGACCAAACCTCGATATGGTGACGTCGCGCCACCCGCACGCCGGTGTTGGCCGGCAAAGCCCCGGCCAGCCCAACGCGCTCTAGCTCGGCCATCACCCTGACCTGTTCCGGCTCGGGTAAGGCCTGAACAGTGTCACTGGCACGCTGCAGGACATAACGCAGATAGGGCTCAACCCCGGTCTCGATGGGCACTCCTCGAAACTCGGTCTGCACGCTGGCAATCTGTCGTCGGTGGGGCTTGCCGGTCACTGGCGCGCCATCGGCCGGCTGCTCACGCACCGCCCAGGCATCAAGAAACACCAGCTTGTCGCCAAGCTCCGGAAACAGCTCCACAGCCACGTGCTGCAACAGTGGCTCCAGGGTCGGCGGTATCTGGTCATCCGGCCACAACCCCTCAGGGCCGTTCAGATACTCGACCACATCCAGATCGGGCGCCGTCATCCGCTCGACCCAACGGAACACTCTGGGCGAGCGCAGTTTCATCAATTGAGCAGGTATCGGATCACGCCCAAGGTGGGCGAACAGACTACCAATCATGCCGTAATCCGCCAGGCTCGGACGGCCACCCAGCAGGTAGGGCATACACTCGAAGTGAGCCTCGAGAATCTCCAGCAAACGCAGGTAGGAAGCCTCGATCAACGGAATGCTCGCCTCAGTCACCCCCAGACGCGGCAGATAGGACTGCATGCGCGCCATCACCTGCTGAGCCAACACCGCCCCGGAGCCGCTGGCAAAGGCATGCTCAAGAAACTCTCGCTGCTGCTCCAGATATGACCAGCGGTAATGCATCGCATGCCTGAGCAGACCCTGCCCGCCGTAATACTCAAGAATAACCGCCAGCACACGCTGCAACGGTGTCGACGGGTACGCCGGATATGGCACACCCTGACGCTCGAAATAATCGATGATGTCGACCGTATCCTGAATCACCTGACCATCCGGCGTCTCCAGCACCGGAATGATCGCCCGGCCAATCAACGGCACAATACGCCCAACAAAGTTTGGATCCGCCGTCGGGCGCTCACGGTAAGCAATGCCCTGATTGCGCAGATAACAACGTACCTTGGCGGTATATAGCGAATGGGGCACCCCATAGAGGGTGTAAATTGGGCTGGTCGAGGGCATGGTGGCGTCCTTGTTCTGTAGTTATTGGTTCAGGTTACAGATTGTCAGTCTGATCTGGGAAGCGTTACGCGCCTGCGTCGCTTGCCGCTGGTGAAACGGGCTCTTATGCAACCTTCCCAGGAGGCGGGAGCATCCGCTCCCGCGCAGACCATCGTGCAGCGCCGATCTTGAGCAGATGCTCAAGATTCCCAAAAAGCCCTAGCCTCCAGCTCAAACACCAAGGCACAAAAAAGCCCCGCCAGATCGCTCTGGCGGGGCTTTTTGTTCAGCAGGCCGACTTAGCCCTTGCTGGCACGCTTGCGCTGGTTCTCGTCGAGCAGCTTCTTGCGCAGACGGATCGACTTGGGTGTGACTTCAACCAGTTCGTCGTCATCGATAAACTCCAGCGCCTGCTCCAGGGTGAACTTCAGCGCCGGGGTCAGTTGCACGGTGTCGTCCTTGCCGGAAGCGCGCATGTTGTCGAGCTTCTTGGCCTTGGTCGGGTTGATCACCAGGTCGTTGTCGCGGCTGTGGATACCACACAGCTGGCCTTCGTAGATCTCGTCGCCCGGCGACAGGAACAGCTTGCCGCGCTCCTGCAGGGTTTCCAGCGAGTAGGTCAGTGCGGTACCGGTTGCCATCGACACCAGTACGCCGTTCTGGCGGTTGGTGACTTCACCGGCCTTGATCGGCCCATAGTGGCTGAAGGTACTGGTCAGGATGCCGGTGCCCGAGGTCATGGTCAGGAAGGCGTTACGGAAGCCGATCAGGCCACGCGCCGGGATGGTGTATTCCAGGCGGATACGGCCCTTGCCGTCGGGGATCATGTTGGTCATGTCACCCTTGCGCAGGCCCATCTGCTCCATCACCGGTCCCTGATGCTGCTCTTCGATGTCGATGGTGACGTTCTCATAGGGCTCCTGCTTCTCGCCATCGACCTCAATGATCACCACTTCCGGACGGCCAACGGCCATCTCGAAGCCTTCGCGGCGCATGGTTTCGATCAGTACCGACAGGTGCAGTTCGCCACGACCGGAGACCTTGAACTTGTCCGGGCTGCCGGTATCTTCGACGCGCAGGGCGACGTTGTGCAGCAGCTCTTTCTCCAGACGCTCCTTGATGTTGCGGCTGGTAACAAACTTGCCTTCCTTGCCGGCGAACGGTGAGTCGTTGACCTGGAAGGTCATGCTCACGGTCGGCTGGTCAACGGTCAGCGGCGGCAGGGCCTCAACGGCATTCTGGTCGCACAGGGTATCGGAGATAAACAGCTCGTCCATGCCGCTGACGCAGACGATATCACCGGCTTCGGCGCTTTCGACCTCAACCCGCTGCAGACCGTGGTGGCCCATGATCTTGAGGATACGACCGTTGCGCTTCTTGCCGTCGGCACCGATGGCGGTAACCGGCGAGTTGGCCTTGATCCGGCCACGGGCGATACGGCCAATGCCGATAACGCCAAGGAAGCTGTTGTAGTCGAGCTGGGAGACTTGCATCTGGAACGGACCGTCCAGATCAACGCTGGGCGCCGGCACATGGTCGACGATGGCCTGGAACAGGGCGTCCATATTGTCGTCCATGGCTTCATGGTCAAGGCCGGCGATGCCGTTCAGGGCGCTGGCGTAGACAATCGGGAAGTCCAGTTGCTCGTCGGTCGCGCCAAGGTTGTCGAACAGGTCGAAAATCTGATCAATGACCCAGTCCGGACGGGCGCCGGGACGGTCGATCTTGTTGACTACCACGATCGGACGCAGGCCGGCCTTGAACGCCTTCTGGGTGACGAAACGGGTCTGCGGCATCGGGCCGTCCTGGGCATCGACCACCAGCAGTACCGAGTCGACCATGCTCATCACGCGCTCTACCTCGCCACCGAAGTCGGCGTGGCCGGGGGTGTCGACGATGTTGATGTTGTAGCCGTTCCACTTCAGGGCGGTGTTCTTGGCCAGGATGGTAATACCGCGCTCCTTTTCCTGGTCGTTGGAGTCCATCACCCGCTCGCCTTCGGCTTCCTTGCGATCCAGGGTGCCAGACAGCTTGAGCAGCTTGTCAACCAGTGTGGTCTTGCCGTGGTCAACGTGGGCGATGATGGCGATGTTGCGGAGATTCTCGATCACTGTGAACGTCCTGATGGCGCGGCCGATGGCCCGCGGAAAGAAAAAAGAGGCGGGCATTATACAGACCTGGACATGACAGTGTATGTTTTTTGTGCAGCGACCGGATGGATTGCCGCGCCTCTATGCGGCTCGCAATGACGGAGTGTGTGGCTGGCGCGTCTGTGCAGACTGGGTTAGAACCGCTGAGGCGTGGTGGGCAAGGTTACGGGCGGGGCGATACACCCCTGGATTGCCACGCTGCTGCGCAGCTCGCAATGACGAAGTACAGTAAAGCGGTGCCCCCGCTGCACGCTCGCAATGACGAAGTGCAGTACAGCGGCGCCCCGCTGCGCGCTCGCAATGACGACTGGCGGGCCTCAGCTCTTGGCTGGCCGCAGCACCCGTACATGGCCGTGCCCGGAGTCGAGCAGATTCTGCGCGTGCATCTGGCTCATCACGCCCTTGTCGCAGTACAGCAGATAGATTCGCGCCGGGTCGAGCTTGGGGAACTGGCTGCTCAGTTCAAAGAACGGAATGACTTTGACCTCGACATCGGGCAACACCAGCGGGCTGAGCTCCTGCTCGTCGGGGTGACGGATGTCGATCACCACCTGGCCAGCCAGCGCCTGACTGACGACCTCGACATCGGCGATGCCTTCCATCGGCTCGCCAAGCTGGTCGCAATCGGTAGAGCGTGCCTGGGCAACCGCCGCATCGAGCACGGCGAAGTCGAACTTGGCTTCTGCCTCTTCAACCCGAGCCCGGGTGGTATAGATGGCCGGACTGACCGAGATCACCCCGCAGTATTCGGGAATGCTGCTGCTCAGCGCGTCAGTCCCGATTCGCCGGGCGGTGTTGATGATCTCGACCTTGCTGGTCGCGATCAGCGGCCGCAGTACCAGCCGTTCAATCGCCCGGTCGATCACCGCCAGATTCGGCAGAGTCTGGCTGGCCACCTGGGCGATCGCCTCGCCGGTCACCAGCGCATGGAAACCCAGTTGGCTGGCGACCTGATCGGCGGCGCGCAGCATCATTCGCTTGAGCACCACGCCCATCTGGCTGTCGTCGACATTCTTGAGGATTTCCGCCACCACGCCCTCGAACGGCACGCTGATGAAGCGCAACCGGTGGCTGGAGGCGTAACGTTGCCAGAGGTGATGGGCGATCTGGCGCACACCCAACTCGTGGGCCCGTCCACCCATGTTGAAGAAGATGAAGTGCGGTAGCAGTCCGCGCTGCAACATCTGGTAGCTGGCCACGGTGGAATCGAAGCCGCCGGACATCAGGCTCAACACCGGCTCCATGGTCCCCAGCGGGAAACCGCCCATGCCTTCATGCCGGGCCTGGATCAGGAACACCCGGTCATGACGAATCTCGACCCGCACCCAGACATCCGGCGACTTGAGCGATACCCCGGCCGCACCACAGCGCTCGAACAGCTCGCCGCCGAGATAGGCCGCAACATCCTGGGAACTGAACCCATGGTGCCCCACACGCTTGCAACGCACCCCGAACACCTTGCCGCGCAATTGCTCGGCGTGCACCAGAACGCAGCGCTCGGCCAACTCCTCCAGACTGGTCAGCGGATAATCGTGAACCTCGAGGATATGCGAGATGCCCGGCGTGTGCTGCAGACAATCGATCACCCGCGCTTGCAGTTGCGGATTCTGACCGGTGCTGACCTCCAGGCTGTCCCAGGTGCCGTTGACCCGGGCCTCGGGATCGATGCGCGGTAGCAACACCCGCAGATTGCCCTTGAGCTGGCGCACGAAGCGCTTGCGCACCGGCTTGGTCTTGATGGTGATCTCGGAGAAAAATTTGATGATCAATTTCATGGGAAAGATGCAGGCTGCGCAAAAGCGGCGCATTATACCCCGGCCCGGCGCCGGCTGCAGGATAACCGACGACGAGCATTCGCACCATTTTGGTGCCTGTACTAGACTCGATGCACCGTATCCGTGCACCTTTCAAGTGCACTTTTTCGTTGCACCAGACAAAAGCCGCTTGGCACGGGGCTTTGCGCCAATGCTCCGAAATGGCACACCTTTTGCTCTCTTGTAACGCAAGCGGATTCGCGGACGTTTTCCGCTCTGATTGAAAGGCGCCGGACCCAAAGGGTCCGGCAAATGATTCCCCGTGGAGGAAACCATGTCGAAAGCGATTCAACTGATCAAAGAATTCGAAGTGAAGTGGGTTGACCTGCGCTTCACCGATAGCAAAGGCAAGCAGCAGCACGTCACCATTCCGGCCCGCGATGTCAATGATGACTTCTTCGAAGACGGCAAGATGTTCGACGGCTCCTCCATTGCCGGCTGGAAAGGCATCGAAGCCTCCGACATGATCCTCATGCCCGATGACGAGACCTCGGTGCTGGACCCGTTCACCGAAGAGCCGACCCTGATCATCGTCTGCGACATCATCGAGCCCTCCACCATGCAGGGCTACGAGCGTGACCCGCGCGGCATCGCCAAGCGCGCCGAAGAGTACCTGAAGTCCACCGGTATCGGTGACACCGTATTCGTTGGTCCGGAGCCCGAGTTCTTCATCTTCGACGAAGTCAAATACAAGTCTGACATCTCCGGCTCGATGTTCAAGATCATCTCCGAGCAGGGTTCCTGGAACACCGATGCCGACTTCGAAACCGGTAACAAGGGCCACCGTCCGGGCGTCAAAGGCGGCTATTTCCCGGTGCCGCCGGTCGATCACGACCACGAAATCCGTACCGCCATGTGTAATGCCATGGAAGAAATGGGCCTGACCATCGAAGTGCACCACCACGAAGTGGCCACTGCCGGTCAGAACGAAATCGGCGTGCTGTTCAACACCCTGGTGAAGAAAGCCGACGAAGTACAGACCCTGAAGTACTGCGTACACAATGTGGCCGACGCCTACGGCAAGACCGCTACCTTCATGCCCAAGCCGCTGTACGGTGACAACGGCTCCGGTATGCACGTACACATGTCTATCGCCAAAGACGGCAAGAACACCTTCGCCGGCGAAGGCTACTCCGGCCTGTCCGACACCGCCCTGTACTTCATCGGCGGTATCATCAAGCACGGCAAGGCCCTGAACGCCTTCACCAACCCGTCGACCAACTCCTACAAGCGCCTGGTTCCGGGCTTCGAAGCTCCGGTCATGCTGGCCTACTCGGCCCGCAACCGTTCGGCCTCGATCCGTATTCCGTACGTATCCAGCCCGAAAGCCCGCCGCATCGAAGCTCGCTTCCCGGATCCGGCTGCCAACCCCTACCTGGCCTTCGCTGCGCTGCTGATGGCTGGCCTGGACGGCATCCAGAACAAGATCCACCCTGGCGATGCCGCTGACAAGAACCTGTACGACCTGCCGCCGGAAGAGGCCAAGCAGATCCCGCAGGTCTGCGGCAGCCTGAAGGAAGCTCTGGAAGCGCTGGACGCTGACCGCGAGTTCCTGACCAAGGGCGACGTGTTCACCAACGAGTTCATCGACGCCTACATGGAGCTGAAGGCCGCCGAGGAAATCAAGGTTCGCACCTTCGTTCACCCGCTGGAATACGACCTGTACTACAGCGTCTGAACCCGGCTGCGATACCGTGGTCCAAAAAGGGGCACCCATCCGGGCGCCCCTTTTTTGCGTCCGTCCGTTACCAGCGGCGACCGACTTGCCAAGCAGGGAAATGACTGCAAGTCTTACGCAAGCCCCAAGGAGAGATCACCATGCCTCGCATTTTGCCCCTGACAGCCCTGCCCCTGCTGCTGGCCTTGCCCCTCGCTGCTGCCGCACAGATCTACACCTGGACTGACGCCGACGGCAACAAGGTGTTTTCCGACCAGCCTGGCCCCGGCGCCAGCACGCTGGAGGTCGGGCCGACCAACACAGTCGAGCCTCCGCGTCGCACTGAAATCCGCAGCCCCGGCACCAGCGACCAGCCGGCTGCCGGCCCTGCCTATCAACGCCTGGAAATCACCAGCCCCAGCAATGATGAGGCGATCCGCAGCAATGAGGGCAATCTGGTTCTGAGTGTCACTACCGACCCCGGCCTGAGCGGCAGCCATCTGTTGAGGGTCGAGCTCGACGGCGAACTGACCGATGTTTCCAGCCCCGGCCGCGGCCAGCGCAACCACCTGCTCAGCCTGACCAATATTGATCGCGGCAGCCACCAACTGGCAGTGGTGGTAGTCGATGCGCGTGGTAACGTCCTGCAACGCAGCAGCGCAATCACCGTACACCTGCAACGCACTTCATTGCTGCAGCCGGGCCGTGCCGGTAGCAATCAGGCGCCCCAGGTTCCCAACGCCCCGCGCGCGCCCAACGTGCCAGCCCCCGGTCGCAGTGGCGGTAGTTGAGCCCCATCACCGCCCACCCCACTCCCGCTGCGCACCATTTCGGTGCATACTCAATACACAAGCGCCTAACTCTGTGCACGCAGCAGTTTGCCCGAAGCGCCAAAAGCACCTGACCGGCTGACAGCCTGCCCCCGAGCAGGCTCCAGCCAGGCCGCCGGAAACCCGTGCAAACCCTGTTGCAGCGTGCCGTGCGCCGCTTTTGTGCAAGCGCCACCCAGGACCCAAACCGAACCTGCCTGGCAACTGTGCAAATGCTTTGCAAGCCAGCCGCGCAAACGCCCCTTATTGGTTCGCTTCTTGCATTTCTCTGCACAAACCGTGGATACCCTTAGCTATGCTGCCTGATCGCTTTTTACGCCAGATTCTCGACAACCTGACCACAGCGGTGATCCTGCTGGATGCCCGCCTGTGCGTCAGCTACATGAACCCGGCCGCCGAAATGCTGCTGGCCGTCAGCGGCCAACGAGTTCAGCAGCAACCAATCAGCGAACTGTTCACCGACAGCGTCAGCGCCCAGGACTCGATGCAGAACGCGGTCGACAACGCCCACCCGTTCACCAAGCGCGAAGCCCAGCTGCTGCTGAGCAATGGCAGCAGCCTGATGGTCGACTATTCGGTAACGCCGATCATGGCCTCCGAGCGCAACTGGGTCTTGATGGAGTTGCAGCCGCGTGATCGCCTGCTGCGGATCACCAAGGAAGAAGCGCAACTATCCAAGCAGGAAGTCACCAAGGTGCTGGTGCGCGGCTTGGCCCACGAGATCAAGAATCCGCTCGGCGGCATTCGCGGCGCCGCCCAGCTACTGGCCCGCGAACTGCCCGAAGACAATCTCAAGGATTACACCGACGTGATCATTGAGGAAGCAGACCGGCTGCGCAATCTGGTCGACCGCATGCTCGGCCCCTACCGCCCGCCAAACCTGCGACCGATCAACATCCACGAAATCACCGAACGGGTCTGCAGCCTGATTGAGGCCGAAACCCAAGGCATCCTGCGCCTGCGCCGCGACTACGATCCGAGCATTCCGGAACTGATGGCCGACCGCGAGCAACTGATTCAGGCGGTGCTCAATATCGTGCGCAACGCCATGCAGGCCATCGCCGGATACAGCGGCCTGGAAGCCGGGCGCATCACCCTGCGCACCCGCACTCTGCGCCAGTTCACCATTGGCCAGACCCGACACCGGCTGGTCTGCAAACTGCAAGTCATCGACAACGGCCCGGGCATCCCGACCGAGATCGTCGACAGCATCTTCTACCCCATGGTCAGTGGCCGGGCCGATGGCACCGGTCTGGGCCTGTCGATCACTCAGAACATCATCAGCCAGCATCATGGCCTGATCGAGTGCGACAGCGAGCCTGGCCATACCGTATTCACTCTATTCCTGCCGCTGGAACAACACCCCGGAGATCAAACCCATGAGCCGAGCTGAAAATGTCTGGATTGTCGATGACGACCGTTCCATCCGCTGGGTGCTGGAAAAGGCCCTGCAGCAGGAAGGCATGGAGCCGGTCTGCTTCGACAATGCCGACAGCGCTCTTGCTCGCCTGCAACGCCAACACCCGGACGTGCTGATCAGTGACATCCGCATGCCCGGCACCAGCGGCCTGGAACTACTCAGCAGCATCCGCGAACAACACCCCAAGCTGCCGGTCATTATCATGACCGCCCATTCGGATCTGGACAGCGCCGTGGCTTCCTACCAGGGCGGGGCCTTCGAATACCTGCCCAAGCCCTTTGATGTCGACGAAGCGGTCGCCCTGGTACGCCGTGCCCTGGCCCATACCCGCGAGCAGGAAGGGCTGGAGCCGGAGCAGGGGCAAACCCGCACCCCGGAAATCATTGGTGAAGCCCCGGCCATGCAGGAGGTATTCCGCGCCATCGGCCGGCTCTCGCACTCCAATATCACGGTACTGATCAACGGTGAGTCAGGAACCGGCAAAGAGCTGGTAGCCCACGCCCTGCATCGCCACAGCCCGCGCGCGCGCAACCCGTTCATCGCCCTGAACATGGCGGCGATCCCCAAGGACCTGATGGAATCGGAACTGTTCGGCCACGAGAAGGGCGCCTTTACCGGTGCCGCCGTGCAGCGACGCGGCCGCTTCGAACAGGCCGATGGCGGCACCCTGTTTCTCGACGAGATCGGCGATATGCCGGCCGAAACCCAGACCCGGCTGCTACGGGTTCTGGCTGATGGCGAGTTCTATCGGGTGGGCGGCCATACACCAATCAAGGTCGATGTGCGCATCATCGCCGCCACCCACCAGAACCTTGAAGGCCTAGTGCAGGCCGGCAAGTTCCGCGAAGACCTGTTCCACCGCCTCAACGTGATCCGCATTCACATTCCCAAGCTGGCCGAGCGCCGTGAGGACATCCCGGCGCTGGCCCAGCACTTTCTGACCAAGGCCGCCCAGGAGCTGGCGGTCGAGCCAAAGGTGCTCAAGCCACAGACCCAGGACTACCTGCGCAACCTGCCCTGGCCGGGCAACGTGCGCCAACTGGAGAACACCTGCCGCTGGATCACGGTCATGGCCTCCAGCCGCGAAGTGCTGATCGAGGACTTGCCACCAGAACTGCTCACCCAGCACCAGGACAGTGCACCTGACGGCCACTGGGAGCATAGTTTGCGCACCTGGGCCGACCAGGAACTGGCTCGCGGCGTCACCAACCTGCTGGATGTCGCCGTACCGGCGTTCGAGCGCATCATGATCGAGACCGCGCTCAAGCACACCGCCGGCAGACGCCGGGATGCCGCGCAATTACTGGGCTGGGGCCGCAATACCCTGACCCGCAAGATCAAGGAACTGGGCATGAACGTAGACGGCCACGACGATGACGAGGCGGAATAATCGGCCTCTGTAATCAAATTGGCACAGTTGATGCTTTAAATAACCTTGGGTGTATTTGAGGTGACTCAGGTTCAGGCAGGCTTGAGTCACCTTTTTTTATGCACGAAAAAACTCAGGCCTCGAGCTTCACATCGAACAGCTCCGCCGGCCCCTGCTGACCTTCCTCCAACAACCCGGCCACCCGCTGCAGGCTGGCCAATAACATCAACTGCTCCCAGTCGGGCAACTGCGCGTAGCGCTCAAGAAAGTCGCCGGGCAACAAGGCCGGCTCGGCCTGAATCGCCGCCAGGCCGCTTTCGGTCAGAGCCAGATGAACCTTGCGCTTATCGCTCTGACTGCGAATACGCTGCAGCAACTCGCGCTTCTCCAGCCGGTCGATGATGGTGCTCAGGGTAGCCTGGGAGACACTGACCCGCCGGGCCAAATCGCCCAAGGTTCCCTCGCCCATGGCCTGAATACTGTGCAGGATCAGTAGCTGGATAGGGGTCAGCCCGCTATGCCGACCCAGACGCTTGGCGTGAATTTCGCTGGCCCGCTGCAGACGGCGCAGCGCCAGATACAAATCGTGCATCATGTGCATAGTCAACTCCAGGCGGCACACGGACTTATCCGTTATATTTTGCCACAAAGACTAAATATTTTAGCCGTAAATTTATTTTGACGAATAAAAATAAAACCCCGGCAAAAATAGCGAAAATAGTAGAGTTTGCGCTCAAGTGCTAGCTCAAATTTATTTATATATCAAATAACATGCACAAAGTCACTCAATTACCCACCCGCCCGGGCCGGTCCTGGGCGCAAACCTTCGTATACTGCCTGCCGGAACCGCCAAACCTGACACCAGCCCATGCGCCTATTGACCTTACCGACTCTGAGCCTGCTGATCGCCTTGCCGGTCCAAGCCGTAGAACGCCCGCTCAGCCTGCCAGCCCAGGTGATCCTGGGCAGCCAGAGTGACGATCAGAATCAGCAGCCGCTGACCCGTAGCGTGCTGAGCGACGCAGAGCTTTCGCGCCAGCAACTGGGTGCCAATGTTTCCGAACCACTGCAACGGCTACCGGGCATACTCGCGCTCAATCGCCAGAACTACGCCCAGGACCTGCAGATTTCCTCACGCGGCTTCGGCGCCCGGGCCGCCTTCGGGGTGCGCGGCGTGCGCCTGGTGCAGGACGGTATTCCGCTGACCATGCCTGACGGTCAGGGCCAGCCAGCGCTGTTCGACCTTGACGCGCTGCAGCGCCTGGAAGTACTGCGCGGTCCGCTGACCACCCTGTACGGCAATGCCTCGGGCGGGATTATCCAGGGCTTCAGCAGCGAGGCTCCATTCCATCCCACCCTGAACAGCCGCAGTGCGGTTGGCAGCGACGGGCTCTGGCGCTCGCGGCTGCGCTACGGTGCTCAACACGGCGACCTGAACATCAACGCCAACATTGCCCGCCTGCACACCGACGGCTACCGCGACCACAGCCAGACCCGCCGTGACAGCGCCAACCTGCGTCTGGGCTGGGATATCGATGACGTCTCCAGCCTGACGCTGCTGCTCAACAGCCTCGACCAACCGAACACCCGTGACCCGCTCGGGCTGAGCGCCGAACAGCTCAGGCAGGACCGGCGCCAGGCTGTCAGTCAGAGCCAGACATTCAACACCCGCAAAAGCGTGCGTCATCAGCAGGCCGGGCTGAACTACCAACGGCGTCTGGGCAACGATGATCAGTTGACTCTGATGGCCTACGGCGGCGAGCGCTTCGTCCAGCAGTATCTGGGCTTTGCCGGCGCAGGCGAATTTGCCGGTGGCGGCGTGGTCGAGCTGGATCGCCGGTTTGGCGGTGTCGAACTGGGCTGGCAGCGCAGCAGCCAAGTATTCGGTCGCCCGGTCGAGCTGGCCGCCGGGCTGACCTACGACTACCAGGGTGAGCAACGCGACGGCTTCGTCAACGACAACGGCCATAAGGGCCAGCGCAAGCGCGACGAGTTCAACCGGGTCGACAGCCAGGAAGCCTATCTGATCAGTACCTGGCAACTGGCACCGCGCTGGCAACTGACCGCCGGCCTGCGCCACAGCCGGATCCAGTTCGACTCCGATGATGACTTCTTCGCCGACGGCCAGGACGACAGTGGCAAGGTACGCTATCAGCGCAGCAATCCGGCGGCCGGGCTGAGCTGGCAATGGACCCCGCAACTGAGCCTGTACGGTGCGCTGGGCCAGGGGTTTGAAACCCCAACCTTTCAGGAGCTGGCTTACCGCCCCAGCGGCAGCGGGCTGAACTTCGCGCTCAAACCAAGCCTGTCACGCAATGCCGAGTTGGGCATGAAATGGCGCCACGCGGACGGTTATCTGGACCTGGCCCTGTTCGAAAGCCGTGTGCGCGACGAGATCGTCCCCGGTGAAAATCAGGTCGGAACCGACCGCAGCACCTTCACCAACGCCGGGCGCTCGACCCGTCGCGGCCTGGAACTGGCGCTCGAGCAGCAGTTCGAGCATGGCTTGCGCGGCTATCTGGCCTACACCTGGCTGCAAGCCCGGTTCGATCGCTACCGGCGGGCCGACGGCAGCGACCTGTCCGGCCGTGACCTGCCGGGCACCGCGCGCCAGAGCCTGTATGCCGAACTGGCCTGGCAACCGGCCGCGCAAGGCTTCTCCACCGCAGTGGAGCTGCAGGCACTAAGTCAGCGCTATGCCAGCGACGACAATCAGGCCAAGGCCCCAGGCTATGCAGTACTCAACTGGCGCGCCGGCTATCGACAGGCACTGGGAGGCTGGCTGCTGGAACCGTTCCTGCGGATCGATAACCTCACGGACCGCGATTACATCGGCTCATTGATCATCAACGAACCCAGAACTCGTTACTACGAACCGGCTCCGGGACGCCAGTGGCTGGCGGGGGTAGGGCTGGAGTATCAGTGGCGCTAGGGAACCTCTGGAAAACGTAGGCGACGACTGCATGGATGCAGGAGTTAGGGCGAAGCAGGAGCCAGAGCCGAGGCAGGCAAGACAATACCGATGGCGGCCCCGCAAAAACAGCCGAAAAAGCGGAGTTTACGTGGTGTAAATGAGCATTTTGACCGGGCTCGCGATCGAGGCTGTTTTTAACGCAGTATTGCCAACGTAGGTAGTTTTCCAGAGGCTCCCTAGGCCTTGCTGGCCAAGTTCATGTCATAGCCTGCCGGCGGCTTATCGATATGCGGGCAGTTGCCGCACAGCGTCTTGCCCGGCAGCCGGTAGCGAATACAGCAATGCCGGCGTTGGCGATGCACCCCCTCCAGGCCCGGCCGGGCGACATAGCTAATGCTGTCATGCAGCGGGTTGCGAAAACCATCCGGACGGCAGGACTGTTCCAGCCATTCGCGAGCCTGGACTATGCGCTGCGCTGGCAAGGGCTGGCTGGCCAACTCGCCGACAATCCATTCGTAGTAGTGGCCAACGCTGCTCCACAACACCTTGGGCGCCAGCTTGACCTGTGCGCACAGCGCCCGAATCAGCGGATCGATATGGCCGTCGAACAGCTCCTCGAAACGCTCGAAACCGTGCCGAGGCGCATGCACCCAAGGCTGGCCAGCGTCTGCCAGGCGGAAGGCCGCCGGCAGTCCGTCGTCCCCCAGAATCACCGCCACCTCACTAGCACACACCGGCAACCGCCAATCACTGCTCAGGCTGGCAGCGACCACGGCCGGCACCAGCCGCAGAAAGTGATACTTGGCCCACAGCGATACCCGCGCGCGCGGATCGCCCTCGCCATGCTCGGGCAGAAACCGCAGCAGGTTGGCCTGTAGCCGCTCAGGCTCCAGATACTCATCCCAGCTCAGCGCCGGGCGCGGGTCATCGGCCAGCACCAGGGCTTGCCCCAAAGGTGCCAGCGGCCCCGGAAACAACACGGCCAACGGCGAGTTCACCGGCCCTACCAGCGGTAGCTAAGGCTGGCGACCAGATTGCGGCGGTTGCCATACCAGCAGTAATAGTCACAGGTCGCGACATATTTCTTGTCGCTCAGGTTGTTGCCATTGAGCTGCAAGCGCAGATTCCGCCAGTCGTAACTGAGCATGGCGTCGTAGAGCGTGTAGGAGGGCACCTTCAGCTCTTCGACATTATCACCGTAGCTGGCCCCGACATAGCGTGCCCCAGCACCAAAGCCCAGGCCGTCGAGCACCCCGCCACGGACCTGATAATGCGCCCACAGCGAAGCCAGCTTGTCCGACACCTGCGAGGGCGTCTTGCCCTTTTCCGCCACGGCATTACCCGTCTTGGTGGTTTCGGCATCGAGCAGCGTCAGGGCACCGACCAGACTCAGTGCCGGGGTGACATTGGCGGTGGCTTCCAGCTCCAGGCCACGCACCCGAACCTCACCAACCTGTTGGGTCACTGCCGGTGCACCAGCCGCCTTGCGCACGTTCTCCTGGGTCAACTCGAACAGCGCGGCATTGAAGCTGCCATTAAATCCGGGCGGCTGATATTTCAGGCCCAGTTCATACTGCTGGCCGGTTTCCGGCTTGAACGCCCGACCATCGGGGGCAACGTCGGTGACTGGCAGAAAGAACTGCGAATAGCTGGCGTAGGGTGTCAGGCCATTGTCGAACAGATAGGCGACCCCGCCATTCCAGGTAATCTCGTCGTCCTTGGCCTGATTGCCGGCACCGGTGGTGCGATTATCGAAATCGAACTTGGCCCGGTCGTGCCGAGCGCCCAGCAGGAACACCCAGCGCTGATCGTACTTGAGCTGGTTCTGGGCATAGACCCCGACCTGATCAACCTTGCTGCGCTTGTCTTCCAGAGCAAAATCGAACGGCACCTGGGTATAACCGGGGTTGAAGATGTTCAGCGTGGCCGGATACAGCGGCCAGCCGTTGGGGCTGCTGTCCTTGACCTTCAGCCGCTGGTAGTCAGCACCCAGCAGCAGCGTGCTTTCCCAGGCGCCGGACTGCCACTGACCAATCAGGCGATTGTCGACCGACAGATTGTCGGCCTCACCATCGGCATAACTCAAACCACGTACCAGCTCGCCGGCCGGCAAATCGGCCCAGAAGAAAAAGAACAGCTGGCGCAGATCAACATCGATATGCCCGTAACGCAGGTTCTGCTGAGCACTCCAAGTGTCGTTGAAGCGGTGATTGAACTCATAACCCAGGGTGTACTGGCTGCGCTCGAACTCTTCATAGTCGGGCAGGCCGACTGCGGTATCGGTATCGATCTTGCCCAGCGGATGACGCCGCACCGTGCCCTCGGCCGGTAAAAACTGCAGCATAGGGTCACCGCTGTCCTTCTGGAAACTGGCCAGCAGGGTCAGTTCGGTGGCCTCGCTCGGCTTGAGGGTCAACGACGGCGCGATCAGCAAGCGATCGTTGTCGACGTCGTCAACCTGGGTGCCGCTTTCGCGCGCCAGCGCGGTGACCCGATACAACACCTGCGGGTTGTCGTTGAGCGGGCCGGTGACGTCCAGATTGAGCTGGCGCCGATCGAAGCTGCCGACCTGCATACCAACCTCGCCAAAAGCGCTCTCGCTCGGGCGCTTGCTGACCAGATTGATTACCCCGCCCGGCGGCGTCTGGCCGTACAGCACCGAGGAAGCTCCGCGTAGCACCTCAACCCGCTCAAGCTGGTAGGGGTCGATCTGCCAGCTGTAGAAACCGCTGGAGTAAACCCGGGTACTGTCATGGAACAGGCCGAAGTTGGCCTGCTTGAAACCGCGAATGATGAACCAGTCCTGCTTGTTGTCCTCACCGAAGTAACCAGCCTGTACGCCGGGGGTGTACTTGAGCGCATCGCTGATACTGAGGACGTTGCGATCCTCCATCTGCTGGCGAGTCACCACCGAGATCGAACGCGGAATCTCGTTCAGCGGAGTATCGGTTTTGGTGCCGACCAGGGTATTGCTGGCGACATACCCGGTATCCGGACCATGCGGATCGGCCTGTTCACCGATGACTGTAGTTGGCGCCAGGACCGCGCTGTCCTGGGCATTGGCGTTAAGCGTCAGGCAGGTCAGCCCAACACCCAGCGCGATGGCCAGTGGGGATAACAGGTTGTTTTCAGCGACGACAGCAGCCGGCACAACTGGCCGGCACAGATCGGAACGGGACATGAAAGGCGACCTCAGGGAACTATTGCTGCCAATCTAAACCATTATCATTTAGATAATCAAATCAATCTGAGGCGCTGGACAGCTTCTGCAGGGTTTCCGCCAACTGATTGATCCGCGCCACGGTATCGGACAGCAGCCCATCGACAACCTACATTCACCCGGCGCACTCAGTCCGGCTCTATCCCAATCCATTGGCGCAACTGGCGTAATTGACCGGGATCCTGGGCCAAACCAGCCTCCAGAGCTGCAATGCGCATGATGACCCGATCCTTGCGCAGGCTGCCAGCCGGTAGTTTGAACAGAGCACCGATAAGCTCACGCAACGGAAACGGCAAGCGCAGCCGGGTTTTCAGGGCATTGCCAAACCCTGGCCCGAAGCGCGTCAGCAAGGTTTCCAGACTGACACGGTCACAGACCATACCACCGTAGTTGAAGTAGTTCTGGATCGCGCACAGGACCGCCAGCTCACCCAGGCGACTGAGCTCCACTGCCGTGTGCATCTGCTCGGTAGCCAGCCCCTGCGGGCGGGCCAATGAATTCAGAATTTCACCGAGCCCACTTTGCTGCGCCAGCAACTGTCCGGCCAACTGCTGCAGATCGACGTGAGTCAGACCCGGCTGGGTATGTGCCAGTTGGTGGGCCAGCCGGACGCACTCGGCCGGGCCCAGGCGCTTGATCGCGGCCTCCAGACTCAGGCAGTCGAAGCCGCCGTCGGCGTGCTCATGGCGATTGGCCCGGCTCAACCACTCAGCAGCCAGCAGCGGCTCCTGACGCGCCATGCGCCAAAGCTCCGAGGGCTCACAGCGCGCCGTCCAGTGCAGCACACTCTGGCGGTGAGCCGGCTCGCACCAGGGGATGAACAGCGCCTGCTCCGGTCGCTGGGTGAGAAAGTGCTCCAGGCTGTCGAGCTGAATGGGCGCAGCCGTAGGCTGCCCGTGCCCCTGCATAACCTTGCCCAGGCGCTCGATCAGCACCTCGACGCTGAAGGGCTTGGCAATGAAGTCGGTAATCCCGGCATCCCGAGCGGCCAGAACGGTAGCGCGGTCAATGCTGGCGGTCAGTAACACCCGGCTGCTGGCCGGGCTGCGCTGGCGAGCCACCCGTATCGCCTCGAGCCCACTGGCATCGGGCAGGTGCAGGTCGGCCAGCAGCAGATCGACTGGCCGGGCCTTGAGCTGATTGAGGCAGTCGCGCACGTTGCCAAAGCGCAATACCCGCGCATCACTGGCAACATGTCCAATTACCTGCGCCAGCAATTCGGCAATCCACTCATCGTCCTCGACGATAATGACGTTCAAGATAGCGACACTCCAATCACCCGGTTGCGGCCTTGCTGCTTGGCCTGATACAGATGCTGATCAGCCAGCTCCAGCGGCTCGTCCAGACACCAGTCCGGCGCCTCGCAGGCGCTGATACCGGCACTGAAGGTACATTGAAACAGCTTCGAGCCACTACTGAACTGCAACGCCGAGAAAGCCTCGCGGATGCTGTCCAGGATCGCTTTGGCATCAGCCGCTGCGCAGTTGGGCAGCACTGCGACAAACTCTTCACCGCCGTAGCGACCGATCCGGTCAATCCGCCGCAGGCGCTGGCGCAGCAGGTTGGCCAGCGCCCGAATCACGGTATCGCCCACCGCATGCCCATGGTTGTCGTTGACCGACTTGAAGTGGTCGATATCGATCATTGCGATACTCACCGGCTGCTGAGTGCGCAAGGCACGCTCGACCTCCAGTTCGACCTGTTCCTTGATGTCGGCATGCTTGAGCAGACCAGTCATGCTGTCGCGCGCCAGCGCCTGGCTCACCAGGCGGGCACGCTGGGCCCGGGCATAAACCGTGGTCAACAGTGCCGCATCACTGATCGGCTTGCTGACAAAGTCGTCGCCAGCCTTGAGCAGAGCTGCCATCTGCGCCACGGTATCGGTTTCCGCCGACAGATAAATGATCGGCACCCGCAGCCAGTTGTCGTTCAGCCGGATCATCTGCGCCAGCTCAATACCGCTGTAGTGGGGCATATTGATATCCATCAACACCACGTCCGGCTGAAAGGCGTTCATTCGCTTGATCAGTTGTGCCGGGTCGAGCACGGTCTCCACGCGCATCCCGGCGTTGTCGAGAATGGCCTTGAAGCGTTCCGCCAGTTCCTGATCGTCATCCACCACCAGAACCCGGAACGGGTCGTCCTGCTGGACCTCAAAACTGCGCCGCAGGCGGTTTTCCAGCACGGTCAGGTCTACCGGTTTGGTGAAGAACCCGCGCGCGCCGGCCCGCACCGCCTCGAGCCTGGCGGCAAATGCCGAGTCGGTACTAATGGCGATCACCGGCAGGGGGGGGACGCGGCCAGCCTGCCAGCGCTGCAGCGCGCCCAGGGCCTGATGGCCGGCCACCTCGGGGCTGATGTCGATGATCAATGCCGCGTATTGACCGCTGTCCAGCTGGGTAATCAGGCTGTCGGCCTGCTCCAGGATGGTGACCTGATAGCCGAAATTGCTCAGGGTCTGACTGGTCTGACGCGCCAGCTCGGGATCGTGTTCCAGCATGAGGATATGCTGCTGCCCCTGCTCATCAGGGAGCGCCGATTCCAGCGGTTGGCTGTCCTGCGGTTCGGGCCGGCTCTGATTGAGCAACAGTGGTAACTGGCACAATCCCTCGCGCAGGCGCTTGCGGGCCTCATCGGCAGCCGCGGGGTCCGCCAGGCAGTGCTTGGCCAACTGCTCCAGCTCCCTGGCCCGCTCGCCCAGGGCTGTATGGCCGAAGGTGCCTGCCGAGCCCGCCAGCTTGTGCAACTGGCCCTGCAACTGCTGCAGGGCGGGCTCGACCTGCTCGGTATTCTGTAGTTGTTCGGCCTGGCGCACCAGTTCCGGCAGTTCCTGCTCCAGCCGCTTGCGAAAAGCCTGGCCCAGCTCGGCCAGTTGAGCTTTCAACTGTTCAGTCTTCGGCATTCCATTGCTCCCAAAGGGCCCGAATCTCGGTAGCCAGTTGCATAGGGTCAAAGGGTTTAGTGATAACCCCGGCCGCCCCCAGGGCACGGTAGCCTTCAACTTCCTGGCTCTGGACCTTGGCGGTCATGAACACCACCGGGGTATACTGCAACCCGGGCAACTCCCGCAGCCGCTGCAGCGTTTGCGGTCCATCCATGCCCGGCATCATCACATCCAGCAATACAAGATCGGGGGCGAAGGCTTCAGCGGCGGCCAGGCCGGCCGCGCCGCCATCACAGGTCTTGACCTCGAAACCACCCACCACTTCCAGGGCAATCCGGGCAATGTCCTGGATCGAAGGGTCGTCCTCGATATGCAAGATGCGCTGTAGCTGACTCATAGTTCTGATAATCCCCCCAATCAGTGAGACTCATTATGGCATGCTCCTGTCCGGGGAGCCGGCCAATGGCAGGCGGAACCAGAAACAGGCACCCTGACCAGCTTGGGAGTCGACGCCAATGCTGCCGCCCATCCGCTCGACCAGTTCCTTGCTGATAGCCAGCCCCAACCCTGTGCCGCCACGCTTGCGGCTGGTGCTGTCGTCAACCTGGAAGAAGCGCTGGAACAGCCGGCTCTGCTGTTCGATGGCGATGCCAACCCCCTGATCGGTGACCTGCACCTGGACCTGATCATCGATCACCCGACAATCAACCACGATGCTATCCCCGGCATGGGAAAACTTGGCAGCATTGGACAACAGGTTGTCCATCACCTGGAGCAAGCGCTCGGCGTCGCAGATCAGGTGCAACTCGGCTGACAGCGGCTGTAGCACCAGGCTGACATTGAACCGTTCGGCATACGGCTGATTGGACTCAATGGCCCGCTGCAGCAACGGCAGCAGGGGTTGGACACCCAGTTTGAGCGGCAAAAGCCCGGACTCCAGGCGCTCGATATCCAGCAGGTCATTGATCAGCGCCTGCAAACGCTGGGTGTTGTCCTGGGCAATGCCCAGCATGCGCCGTCCAGCCTCGGGCATGTCACCGCCAGCACCACCCAGCAGCAAGGCGATGGCGCCGCTGATCGAGGTCAGCGGGGTGCGCAACTCATGACTGACGGTGGCGATGAACCGGCCTTTCATCTGCTCGATCTGACGCCGCTCGGTGATATCGAGCATCGCAATCATGGCCCCCTTGAAGCGGCCTTCGGCATCGTACAGCGGCCCGCCGCTGGTCAGCAGATGGCGAACTGGCTGGCCGCGGGCAGCGATGCAAAAACTGACATTGCTCACCTGCTCGCCACTCAGGGCACGCCACAGTGGCACCTGATCGGCGGCCAGCGGGGTCACTTCATCACTGTGGTACAGATCGTAATAACGCCACCAGTGCTCGGGCGGTATATCTAGGATATCAACGCCATGCCAATCCCGCGCCGTACGATTGATCAGCGTTAGCTGGCCCTTGGCATCGCAGGCGACCACTCCGACCATCATAGACTCAAGCAGACTGGCGTTCAGGGCCTTCTGCTCACTCAAGGCCATCTCGCGTTCCTGGGCCTCGAGCAGTTGCAAACGCAGACGCAACTGTTGCTCAACCAGTCCGGCCAGGCGGCTCAGCGTGTCGCGTTGCTGGACATCCAGCGTGCGTGGCTGGCGGTCGATCACGCAGAGCGTGCCCAGCGGATAGCCTTCGGCCGAGTGAACCGGCATACCGGCGTAGAAACGAATGTGCGGCTCACCGGTCACCAATGGGTTGTCACGGAACCTCGGATCTTCACTGGCATTTTCGACTACCAGCAGTTGGTCGGCCCGGATCGCATGGGCACAGAACGCCATATCGCGCGGCGTCTCGCAGACGTCCAGGCCCACCCGGCTTTTGAACCACTGACGCCGATCATCCAGCAGCGAAACCAGCGCTATCGGCGTTTGCAAATATCGTGTCGCCAGAGTGGCGATATCGTCAAACGCCGCCTCGCCCGGGCTGTCCATGATCTGGTAACGAGCCAGGGCCGCAAGTCGGCGCTGTTCGGCGCTCGCGTTCATGAGGGTTCTCCTGAATGATGTGCAGGCACACTACTGACCTCACTGACGGGCAGACGGAACCAGAAACACGAGCCCTGGCCTTCTTGCGACTCAAAACCAACCTGGCCGCCCATGTGCTGTACCAGTTCCCGACTGATGGCCAGCCCCAGCCCTGTACCACCTCGCTGGCGCGCATCGCTGCCATCGGCCTGGCTGAATTTCTGGAAGATCTGCTCCTGAAAGTCGACAGGAATCCCGATACCCTGATCCGTCACGCTGACCGTCACCTGCCCTGCTTCGATGCAAGCCTCGAGCAGAACGTCACCTCCCGGATGGGAAAACTTGGCAGCATTGGACAGATAATTGGCCAGCACCTGTCCAATGCGTTTGGCGTCCACGATCACCCAGGCATCATCGATCCGGCCCGCCTGCAAACGCACCTGATACTGCTCGGCATAGCCCTGATTCAGACTCAAGGCCTGTTCCAGCAGAGGCTTGAGCCGCTGACGCTCAAGCTCAAAATGCATCTTGCCTTCGCTGAGCTTGTCCATGTCGAGCAGGTCATTGATCAGCGCATGCAGGTTGTCGCTGTTCTGCTGGGCAATCCCCAGCAGCTTTGCCATCGGTTCCGGCACTTCGCCCATGGCCCCGCCCAGCACCAACCCCAGCGCGCCGGCAATTGCGGTCAGCGGCGTGCGCAGCTCATGGCTGACCGCCGAGACGAACTGGGTTTTGAGCTGCTCGACCCGATGCTGCTCGGTGATATCCCAGATAAAACCGTCGAGCCAGAGCAGTTGGTCCTGGCTGTCGTATTCGCCACGGCCCTTTTCCCGAACCCAGACATGGTGGCCATCGGCATGCACTATCCGGTAGGTCAGCTCAAAGCTCTCCCGACGCTCGATATGGACGATGGTGGCATAGGTCAGGTGCAGGTCATCAGGATGCACGATGCTAGCGTAGCTGCGAACCCGATTGTCGATGAAGTCGCTGGCCGGATAGCCCGTGAGCCGGGCGATACCGTCACTCATGTAGGACATGGTCCAGTCGGCGTCGCTTCGACAGCGATACACCACACCCGGTAGGTTGCTGACCATGCTGCGGAACCGCGACTCGCTTTTTTGCAGTGCCCGGGTCGCACGAACCTGTTCGCTGATATCTGTAATTACCCCGTGCCAGATAATGTCGCCGTTCTCCAGTGGCTCGGGGGAGGAGCGCCCGGCAACCCAGATCAAACCACGCTGAGGATGATGGATGCGATATTCGCAACGCCATTCGTTGAGCCCGGCTGCGGACTCTCGGATGCTGATCGCCACCCTTTGTCGGTCTTCCGGGTAAATTGCCTCGAAAGCCGCCATATCACTGGCCGCTGCCTGTTCCGGCGTGATGCCGTAGATATCGACAATTCCTTGACTACTGTAGGGAAACCAGCCGCGGCCACTACAGTTGTACTGATATTGATAGACCATGCCGGGAAGATGCCGGGCCAGCTTGCTGAAACGGCTGAGCAGTGCTTCACGCTCCTGCTCGAACTTGCCCCGGGTCAGCACGGCCGCAATCCAGCGGCCGCACAGACGCATGAATTCCAGGTCGGTGTCCTCGAACGACTCGTGACGCGCCTGCGCACTGGAAAAATTCAGTGTGCCAAAACGCTCGCCAGCCACCGTCAGCGGCATTCCGATATAGCTCTCCAGGCCAAAATGCTGATAGCACGGATGGCCGCGGTGAATTGACTGGCCCATATTGTCAATCGCCAGCACGTCATCCTGGGCCAGAGTCAGGCTGCAGTAGGTCTGCCCCAGCGGGAAGTGCGTACCGTCCTCCAGGCCATCGTCCTTGGCATGATGGCTGAGTACCTGATAATCGTCATCCTTGATCCGACTGACAATCCCCATGTCCAGACGCAGATAGCCACAGCCCAGCTCCAGCACCCGACGCAACCGCTCGTGCTGGCCCAGATGCTGCAAACTGGCGATTTCGTTGAGCGCCCGCAGCGCCTGACGCTGACGCTCCAGCCCTTGCCGGGTCTGCTCACGGGCCAGACTTTCCTGGATGATTGCCTGTTGGTGCTGCTCAGCCTGGCGCCGTACCGTGACCCGGGTCGCCAGCAGCAGCGCACTGAACAGGCCGGCCGCCGCCAGCAAAGCAATCAGCCAGCGGCCCAGCAGTTGCCGCTGCTCGGCGTTATGGCGCAGCAGTTCCGCGCCGATTTCACGCCAGGCCAACACCGCCGCCAACGGCCGGCCAACTTCCTCGTATAGCGGAATGAAGGTCACTAAATAGCGCTGGTCGGAGGCTTCAACCAGGCGATAACCGGCACTGTACTCTGGCTGTGGGAGCCTACCAGCTTCACGCCAGTCGAGAATTTCCGCTCGCGAGTACTGGGCTAACAGCCAATCCCCACTGTCGAGCCGGCTCAGTTCGTTCTGCTCCTGCTCGAGCATCACCCCCTCAAGGCTCGGCCGATAGAGCATCAGCGCCAGGCCGGCATCCAGTTCCAGATCAAGCTGACGCAGCTCCGGCAGCATCCCGTAGCCGACCTCGACACTGGCAATTACCGCGCTATCGGAATCTTCGCTAGCACGAATCGGCACAACCCCGCGAATACCCGAACCATGCCGGCCCACTTCCATACCTTTGACGGACTGTCCCGTGCGTTGCACCCGGTCAACCAGATGACGAATGCCATCCAGCCGATCACCCCATTTATCCGGCTGGTGCATACGCAACAGACTGATCACCCCCGGTGCCAGGTGAATGTGCAGTTGACTGGCCCCGGACTCGGCCAGCACCATCCACAACCCCTGCAGATCGGCCTGGAGCTGAGCGCGCAACAACAGCACGCCATCGGAGTCCAGGCCATCACGCTCGGCCAGCACGGCGATGCGTCGTACCAGACGCAGCAGATCCGGGTTCTGGCTGACCTGGCTGGCAGCCAGCAGCACCTGGCGCTCCAGGCCGGCCCGGGCCTGCAGTACGGCCAGACGCTGAACCTCGGAGTGCATATCGAGCTCCTGCTGCCATTGCTGTTCACGTTGCTGCCAGCCCCACCAGGCCAGGAAGCTGAAGAACAGCGCCAGAGCCAGGGTACCCAGGCACAGGATCACATGTCCGGCGATGACGGTGCGGGATTTGGCCATAATTCTCACTAACAAACAGACAATGGCCAGACAATAGACACTATCCCGGCACAGCGCCAGCCGCTGTCCGGGATAGGTCTGCTACCTCTAACGGATTACAAGCTGTTGTTCAGGTGTCCACCGTCAACGTTGATAATGGTGCCGGTCATGAACGAGCCGGCCTCGCTGGCCAACAGCAGCAACGGACCATCCAATTCCTGCAACTGCCCCAGACGGCGCATCGGCACCTTGCTGCGGATGTACTCTTGGCCTTTATCGGTGTCGAAGTAATCACTGTTCATTTCGGTGCGGAAGTAGCCCGGTGCGATCGCATTGACCCGGATGTTGTCACGCGCGAGCTCCAGCGCCATGGCCTTGCTCAACTGCACCACGCCGGCCTTGGCGACTGCATAGTGACTGAGTGCAGTGCCAACCCGCAGGCCAAGAATCGAGGCGATATTGATGATGCTGCCGCCATTGCCGCTTCTGGCCATGGCCTGGCTGGCCCGGTGGGCCACCCGCCAGGCACCATCCAGGTTGGTATCCAGGGTACTGCGCCAGTTGCCTTCGGTCATTTCCAGAAAGGCTGCCGGATCAGCAATGCCGGCATTGTTGACCAGAATGTCGACCACGCCCCAGTTGGCTTCTGCCTGAGCAAAGCCGGCATCGACGCTGTCCGAATCGGTCACATCCATGGTGACCGCCAGCGCTTGGCTACCCTGTTGTTGGAGCTCGTTAACCAGTGCCTGCAGCCGCTCGGCACGCCGGGCAGCGAGCACCACCCGAGCCCCAGCGCTGGCCAATACCCGGGCGAAATGTGCGCCCAGGCCACTGGATGCGCCGGTGATCAGAGCGGTCTTGCCGGTCAGGTCAAAGCGTTGGGTGGTCATCGAAACTCTCCTCGGTCTGCAGGTGTTTGCGCCAGTATCAGACAAACCTCTGGCCGACTCCAGCATGCTCGATCCGGCTGATGATGCACCATGTCGGCAACCCTAGCCGGCGCTATGCGGCTAAACTTGCAGACTGGATTCTGTCAGGACTCGTCATGGACGCAACTGCCGTTTTTCACATCAGTACCCCGACCACCCTGGCCCTGGCGATTATTGCCCTGTGGCTAGGCTACCGAATTAATCACTGGTTGCCGTTGCTGCACCGCTACAACATCCCCCCGGCAGTCAGCGGCGGTATTCCGATCAGCGCACTGGTGGCGCTGACCGAACTGCTTTCAGGCTGGGAGTTGCGCTTCGAACTGGCCCTGCGCGATCTGCTGCTGATTGCTTTCTTCAGTACCATCGGGCTGTCTTCTCGGCTGCGGCAGATGCTCGAAGGCGGTCGGGCGCTGGCAATCATGCTGGGGCTGGCCGTGATCTTTCTGGTCTTTCAGAACCTGCTTGGCACTACGCTGGCACTGCTGGTCGGGGAAAGTCCGTTATATGGGCTGATTGGCGGCAGTATCTCGCTGGCCGGCGGGCATGGCACGGCACTGACCTGGGGACAGTTGTTCGAAGAGCATTTCGGCCTGGACAACGCCAGCACCCTGGGCCTGACCTTCGCCACGGCCGGGCTGATCACCGGCGGGCTGGTGGGCGGGCCGGTGGCGGCCTTCCTGATCCGCCGGCACAAGCTCTCGCCCGAGACCACCGAGCATGAACTGCCGCACATGGAGACCGGCGGTAAAACCATCTATCAGATCGAGCTCAACAGTCTGTTGACCGCGGTACTGCTGATCGCTCTGTGCTTTGCCCTGGGCTCCAGCGTCTATGACTGGCTCTCGGATCTGGGCATGCGCCTGCCGGCGTTTCTGACCGCCATGTTTCTCGGCATTGTGCTGGCCAATCTGCTGGATCTGGCCAAGGTCTGGGTCGACCCACGGCCTATTCAGCTGATCGGTGATCTGAGTCTGCAGCTGTTCCTGGGCATGAGTCTGATCAGCCTGCCACTGCTGTCGCTGCAGGGGGCGCTGGGGGCCATCAGCCTGGTGATGCTGATGCAGGCTCTGCTGATCGCCCTGTTCACGGTCTGGCTGGTATTCCCTTTACTGGGGCGCAATTACGACGCCGCCTGCATCGGGGCCGGGTTCATCGGCATGGGGCTGGGCGCTACACCAGTCGGCATCGCCAACATGAACGCCCTGACCAGCCGGTTCGGCCCTAGCCCCAAAGCCTACCTGGTGATTCCGCTGCTGGGCGCATTCTTCATCGACATCGCCAACGCCACCCTGGTGCAACTGTTGCTGGGCTTTGAAATGTTCAACCCTTGACCACCTCCCCGTCACTGTCGAGCACCTGCAAGCTGATCGGCAGACAGGCAGCGATACTCTGGGACACGGTACAGAACTGCTCGAATTGGCCGAGGATGCGCTCAAGCTTGTCATAGGCCGCCTGGGGATAGCCCAGATGCAGGGTGACCCTGGCCCCAACGATACGCAAACGGTTTTCGGCATTGCGCCCCAGCTCAGCGATGCCTTCGGCGCGCAGCCCATCGGCGGGCTGACGGAATTTGCTCAGGGCGAAGTACAAACTGTCGCTCAGGCAGTTGGTCACTGCAGTGATCAGCAACTGGCTCGGGCTCGGACCAGCCGAACCACCCAGCGGGGCCGGTTCATCGACCACCAGTTCCGGGGTATCACCATCGTAACGGGCCAGAAACCGGAAGTTCTGTTGCTGTTCCAGGGTGACGCGAACGAAGTCATCACTCATGAGATGCTGCTCCTGCCATTAGTTAGCTTGAAGATAATCTATTTTTATATATATTGTTAGTCAGTGATCAGTCAATTATCAGAATAGCCATGCATACCACACCCATAGATCTGGAACGTTTACGCGGCGCTGCCGACCGTGCCCAGCAGTTGCTCAAGGCCCTGAGTAACCGCGACCGACTGATGCTGCTGTGCCAGCTGGCCGAAGGCGAGCTGAATGTCAGCGAACTGGAGCAACGTCTGGGCATCACCCAGCCGACTCTGTCGCAGCAGCTTGGGGTGCTGCGCCGCGAAGGGCTGGTGGAAACCCGTCGCGAGGGCAAGCAGATTTTCTATCGGATCGCCAGCGCCGAGGCGCTGGCGCTGATCAACACGCTGTATCAACTGTACTGTGCTGAGGAGCCAACCGATGAACATTGACTGGGCCAGTTTTACCCCCTGGTCGGCCCTGGCCGGCGGTGTGATGATCGGGCTGGCCGCGTCTCTGCTGATGCTGTTCAACGGCCGTATCGCCGGCATCAGCGGGATTGTCGGCGCCTTGCTGAGCCCACGACAGGCCGGTAATGGCGAGCGCTGGCTGTTCGTGCTCGGCATCCTGATGGCGCCACTGCTTTATACCTTGCTGGTGGCACGCCCGACGATCGTGGTCGAGGCCGGGCCGCTGGCGCTGGTCAGCGCCGGGTTGCTGGTCGGCTTTGGCTCGCGGCTGGGCTCGGGCTGCACCAGCGGCCATGGTGTCTGTGGCCTGTCGCGGCTGTCCTGGCGCGGACTGATAGCTACGCTGTCATTCATGGCTAGCGGCTTTCTGGCGGTCTACATCGTGCGCCATCTGTGGGGAGGCTGAAGCATGCGTAACCTGATTGCTCTGCTCAGTGGCCTGCTGTTCGGCCTCGGACTAATCGTTGCCGGAATGGCCAACCCGGCCAAGGTGCTGGGTTTTCTCGACCTGTTCGGTGCCTGGGATCCGTCACTGGCGCTGGTCATGGCCGGCGCCATCGCCACCGCGCTCTTGCCCATGCAATGGGCCAACCGGGCCAGTTGCACGCTGACCGGCGAGCCGCTGCAGTTACCTGACACTCGCCGCATCGACCGGCGTCTGGTGATCGGCAGCCTGATCTTCGGTGCCGGCTGGGGCCTGGCCGGGTTCTGCCCGGGCCCGGCGCTGGTCGGACTGGCGGCGGCGGTACCGCAGGCGGCGCTGTTTGTCGCCGCGATGCTGGCCGGCATGCTGCTGTTCAAGTGGTTTGACCAGCCCAGGGCGCGCCAGTGAGTCGCAACCCGCGCCTGCAACCACCGGGCGGCAGCGGTCCGCTGGCCTGGCTGCGGCACTATCGCCGTGCCTGGCTCGGGGGCGATCTGGCCGCCGGTCTGGTGGTCGGGATCATGGTGATTCCGCAAAGCATGGCCTATGCCATGCTCGCCGGGTTGCCGGTCGAAGTTGGCCTGTATGCCAGCCTGCTGCCGGTGCTCGGCTATGCCCTGTTCGGCAGCAGCATGAACCTGTCGGTCGGGCCGGTGGCGGTCACCGGGTTGATGACTGCGGCGCTGCTGGCTCCGCTGGCGCCCATCGGCAGCGGCCAGTATCTGCAACTGGCGATCTGGCTGGCACTGCTGTCCGGGCTGATGCTGTTCGTCTTCGGTCTGCTGCGGCTCGGTTTTCTGGCCAACTTCCTCAGTCACCCAGTGATCAGCGGCTTCATCACTGGCGCGGCGATTCTGATTCTGCTCAGTCAGTTGCCACACCTGCTGGGCCTAAGTGGCTGGCCGGTCAGCCCGGCGGCGCTGCTGGACAGTTGGCAGGCCAGCAACAGCCTGGTGTTGGGCATGGGGCTACTGGCCCTGCTGTGGCTGCTTTACGCTCGCAGCCTGCTGGCCGCGCATTTGCGCTGGCTGGGCCTGAACGAGTCACTGGCCCTGTTACTGGCCCGACTGGCACCGATCCTGGTGGTGGTGCTGACCGTTCTGGCCTCACTGTACTGGGATCTGGCCGCACGTGGGGTGCCGGTGGTCGGCAGTCTGCCGGCCGGCCTGCCCTCGCTGGTCTGGAGCACGCCGGATCTGGCCAGTCTGCATAGTTTGCTGCTGCCGGCGGTGCTGGTCAGCCTGGTCGGCTTTGTCGAAAGCGTATCAATTGCTCAGTCACTGGCCCGGCGCAAGCGCCAGAGCATCGATGCCAATCAGGAACTGCTCGGCTTGGGCGCCGCCAATATCGGTTCGGGGCTGACCGGCGGTTTCGCCGTCTGTGGCGGCTTCTCGCGCTCGATGGTGAATATCGAGGCCGGGGCCAATACCCCGCTGGCTGGCGTGGTGGCGGTCGGCGTGATCGGCCTGATTCTGCTCACCATCGCCCCCTGGTTCGCCCATCTGCCTTTGGTGGTGTTGGCGGTAGTGATTCTGGTCGCGGTTACCCCGCTGATCGACCTGCTCAGCCTCAAACGGGCCTGGCGCTATGACCGGGCCGAAGGCCTGACTCTGCTGGCCACCGCCGCCGGGGTACTGCTGCTGGGGATCGAAGGCGGCATCTTGCTCGGTATCAGCCTGGCGATTGCCGCACAGTTGTGGCGCGGCAGCCGCCCGCACGTGGCGGTGGTCGGCCGGGTGCCGGACACCCAGTACTTTCGCAACACCAAACGCCATCTGGTGGAAATCACTCCGCACCTGCTGGCACTGCGCATCGACGAAAACATCTTCTTCGCCAATACCAAGGCCATCGAGCAAGCGATCCATCAGGCCCTGAGCGACTATCCGGATACCCAAGAAGTGTTACTGATCTTGTCGGCAGTCAATCACATCGACAGTACCGGGCTGGACATGCTTAGCGAGCTGACCGAAGGCCTGGCCGAGCGTGACATCCGCCTGCACCTCGCGGAAGTTAAGGGCCCGGTCATGGATCAACTGGCCGAGACCGACTGGCTCAACCAGCAAGTGGGTGAAGTCTTTCCCAGCACCCACATTGCCTTCAACACCCTCGGCAGCCTGAAACGGCCGAGACAGAGCGACGCAGGAGAGTAATCATGCAAGCAAATGTAGGTAGTATTGATCGTGTTGTGCGTATCGTGGTCGGCCTGGTCCTGATTGCCCTGGCCGCAACCGGCACCATTGGCCTGTGGGGCTGGATTGGCCTGCTGCCACTGGCCACCGGTATTTTCCGGTTTTGCCCGGCCTATCCGTTGCTGGGCATCAACACCTGCAAGAAGAAGTGAAATAGCCTGAACCAAAAAAGGAGTTTTGTATGAAATCCGTGATTGTCACCCTGCTGGGCGGCGCTGTGCTGGCCGCCAGCCTGTCGGCTGTTGCCCAGGTTGCGCCTGAAGATCAGATCAAGTTCCGCAAGGCTGGTTACAGCTACATGTCCTGGAACATGGGCAAGATCAAGGCCCAGGTGATCGACGGCGCCGTCGAGTACAACCAGCAGCAGGTTCTGGCCGCCGCCACTACCATCGACGCCATTGCCAACTCTGGCATGGGCGCCCTGTATGGCTCCGGCACCGAGCAGAATGTCGGCAACCAGACCACCCGCGCCAACCCGGAGCTGTTCAACAACTTTCCGGATGTGGCCGAGCTGTCAGGCAATCTGAACCAGGCCACGGCCAATCTGGTCGCTGCCGCCCAGGCTGATGACCAAGGCCAGATCCGTGCGGCCTTCGGCCAGGTCGGTCAGGCCTGCAAGGCCTGTCACGACAAGTACCGGATGGACTGAACGACGCTCCGAGTAGGACGCTTGATGCAATCAGGGGAGCCGAAGCTCCCCTGATTGTTTGCCTTCTCATTCGGCGCGTTACCAGGCCGGTACCGCCGGGGCCGGGGCGGGTGCCGGAATCCAGCTGCCGTTAGCAGCCCAGACCGCCAGCCCAGCCAATGCCAGAGCAATGATCAACGCCGGCCAGCGCCCACCATTGGCCTGTTCGGTCGCTGGATGCGGAGCCTTTTTATAGCCATGAATCATCGGCCCCAGCAGGTTATGCCCACGCACCCGATAGATCACGATGGCCAGCACATGCAGACCCACCAGCAGATACAACAGCTCCTCGGTACGCCGATGCCAGCCACTCATCAGGCTGCTGAAATCCGATGACACCACCCGGGTCAGCGGCCCGCTGAAGGCGATATCGTCAGTTGCCACCAAGCCGCTCAGCGCCTGAAAACCAAAGAGCCCGATCAGCGCGAACACCGACAGCGCTCCCAGCGGGTTATGGCCCAGACCTTCCCATTGGCCACGCAGATAACGGATTACCCGGCGTGGGGTCGGAAAGAAGCTGACGAACCGGGCATGGGTAGAGCCGGCGATCCCCCATACCAGACGAAAGCTGAGCAGACCGATGATCGCCAGGCCAAAACGTCCGTGCCAGATCATCCAGGTGCCACCGAGCTTGATAGTGACCAGCGCCCCGATCACACAAATGACCAGCAACCAGTGAAACAGACGAAGGGGTAAGTCCCAGACTTTGACCGGCATGGCGTGAAGCTCCCTGATAGACAGGCCACAAAGGCTAACCGCAGTACTCAAAAGCGGCAATAAACCTACACATTAAGTGGCAATTACCGCGCAGTAAATGCGGCAAATGGTAGCCTGAGCCACCCCGCGGGAATCGTACCCCTGGGAGCCTTGAGCATCTGCTCAAGGCAGGGGGATGCACCACGCTCCGCTGCGGAACTCCGCACACGGCCCGAGATGCTCCCGCCTCTCAGCTTTATCCCAAATTCCGCGCCAACTTGTCGCGCAGCCGCTCGGGGTCCAGGCCCGAGGCCTTGTCCAGCTCCGCCAACTCCTCGGGCACATACCAGTGCAGCTTGTCACTGTGATAGGCCTGCCACACCGCCTTGGCCACCTCCACCGCCTCGATCAGCCGGAACGGCCCGGTATCGGGCGCCGCATCCATCAGCGTCTGATCCGGCATGCCGGTCCGGATCAGCCCCGGCAGCACATCCGCCACGCGAATATCATGCCGACGAAACTCGTTGGCCAACGCCTCGGTCAGCCCCTTCACCGCATGCTTGGTGGCCGAATACACCGCAATCAGCGGCATGCCCATGGTCGCCGCCGACGACGAGGTACTGAAGCACAGCGCATTGGGCGTGGCCTTGAGCAGCGGCAGCGCGGTGTGAATGCCGTTGAGCACCCCGACCAGATTGACATTGATCAGATTCAGTTGCTGCTCGAACGGCATCTCATCAAAGAATCCGCGCATGGCGATCCCGGCATTGTTGAACAGCACATCCATACGCCCGCCGGTCGCCTCAGCGAAGGCCGCTACCGCCGCCTCGAACTGCGCCCGATCACTGACATCCAGCAACCCGGTCAGGCAATTGTCCGCCCCCAGCTCGGCGCGCAGACTCTCCAGTCCCGCCCCGTTCAGATCAAAAGCGCCAACAAACCAGCCCTGCTGCTGAAACAACCGCGCAGTTTCCCGGCCCATGCCAGACGCGGCCCCGGTAATGAAAATCGACTGACGACCTGCGGCCTGTGCCATTAACGCTGCCCTCCTGTGGGTATGAATGCAGCGACGTTAGCACTGCTGGGCAAGGCTGGGAGCCAAAGCCCAGTCAGCGTGATTGAGCAGCAATCAGGGGGTTTATGGCTTGCACCCTCGGACCGGTCTGCTGACCAACGTATCCATGCGTGGAGCTCGGCTCAGGGCCCTACAACCCGGCCTTGACCACCAGCAATCCCCCGGTCACCACCAACAGGCTGTACACCAATTGCCGAAAACGTTGCTCGTTGAGCCGGTGATGCAGGAATTCACCGAGCAGTACACCGATCACCAGCAGCGGCAGCAGGCTGGCGATACGCGGCAGGTTGGGCAGCAGGTGGCCGTCGAACAGGAACAGGGCGGTGAGGCTGGCGTTGAGGGTGAACCAGACGGTCAGCAGGGTCGCGCGCAACTGGCTTTTGTCCAGCGTGGTGCCGGCCAGGGCGTAGACCAGCAGCGGGCCGCCGGAAGCAAACAGGCCGTGGGTCAGGCCAGCGCCCAGAGTCAGGCCGCGGCTGAGCCAGCCCGGATGACGGACACTCAGGTGATTGCGAGCCAGACGCCAGAGTTCACGGGCGGCGAACCACAGCACCAGCAGGCCGAACATCAGCATCAACAGGTTGTCGCCCAACCAGGGCCGCAGCACATAGCCAAGCAGGGTGCCGGCCAGCATCAGCGGCAGGATCAGTCTGAGCAGGGTGGGGGCGTGGATGTGTCGGCGGTGGCGCCAGGCGAGAAAGCCACTCATGCAGATGTTCAGTGGCACCAGCACGTGCATCAGGTCCGGGATTGGCAGCAGCAGGGCGCCAAGCGACAGGGCAATGACGATACTGCCGAAACCGGTGATCGCTTCGATGGTGTAGGCGATCAGGATGAACAGCGCGATCCAGAGCCAGGGGTCGATAAGCATGTGGGTCCTTGGTGGAAGAGGGTGCCTGCTGGTCAGGTTCGGTAGATGATCAACGCAGTTCGCCGGCAAAGCGTTTGCGCACGCTGCGCAAGTATAATGCTGGGGCCAGGCGCCAGAGCAGGCTGCCGAACCTGGAGATGGGCTCTGGCAACAACCAGCGCTTGCGCTGTTGCAGGCTGCGGTCGATCAGGATGGCCATCCATTCCGGGCTTTTCATGCTGCCGATCATTGAGCGTGGGTGTCGGGCGGTGCTGCCGTCCTTGCCCAGGGCGTGGTGTTCGATCGGCGTATCGAGAAAACTCGGGTAGGCCATGAGGATATGGATGCCGTCGGTTTCCAGCTCCAGGCGTAGCACCTCGAAAAACTGGGTCAGGGCGCTTTTCGCTGCACAGTAGGCGGCACGCCCGGGCACCGGCATCCAGCCGGCCATGGAGCCGATGCAGATGATGCTGCCGCGACTTTGGCGCAGTAGTGGCAGCGCCGCCAGGGTCAGCTCGACCGGGCCCTGCCAGTCCACCGCCATGACCTTGCGGAACACCGCCGAGTCGGTCTGGTGGGCCGGCGAGCGGTGGGTGATGCCGGCGTTGTTAACCAGCAGATCGAGGCGGCCGAAACGTTGCTCTGTGGCGTTGATCAGGCGCTGGATATCCTCGGCTCGGGCAATGTCGGCACTGACCGTCAGCACCCGCTCGGGGCAGTTCAACTGGTCGGCGCGCTCGCTGAGCTGGGCGGCGTTGATGTCGGCCAGGACCAGCCGGTGACCGGCGGCATGCCAATGCTGGGCCATGGCCCAACCGAGGCCGGAGGCGGCACCAGTGATCAGGGTTACGCTCATTGTGGGGCATCCTTGAGGGGTTGATGGAGTGTGCTGTGGATTGCCACGTCGGCGGATGACCGCCCCCTGCTCCTCGCAATGACGGCGAGCGGGTGCATTGACCCGGCCGTCATTGCGAGGGCCACAGGCCCGTGGCAATCCAGGTGTTGGGATCCGCTTGGCACTGGGGCCGGGGCTCAGGGTTGGCGCAGGTTGTTGTGCGTGGCAAACAGCTCGAACACTTCGGCTGAGGTCTTTGCCAGCGGGTAGCCGAATTCCTCCTTGAGCCGACGGTTGCTGAGTACCGGGCGGTAGCGCAGGAAGTTGACCTGCTCCGGGCCGGTGGGTTTGCCGCGCCATTTGGCGACTTGCAGTCCGGCCTTGACCAGCCACACCGGCAGGGTCAGCAGGGGTTTGTTCAGCCGCCGGGCGATCTCGGCCATGCTCAAGGCGCCGTCACCAGCCATGTTGTAGATGCCGGTCTTGCTCTGGCGGATGCCCATCTCCATGGCGCCGATCACATCCTGGTCCCAGATGAACACGAACGGCGAGTCGCTGCCCTTGAGGGCAAGAATCTTCGGCGCCATAAACAGCTCGGTGATCTGGTTTCGGGTGCTTTCACCCAGCACTGTGCCGGGACGGAAGATCAACTGCTGCAGCACCGGATGCCGGGCGCGGTAATCAGCTAACAGTTCCTCGATCTGGCGCTTGTGGTCGGAGTAGGCAAATTCCGGGTTGCCGCGCAGGGCGTCGGTCTCATCGATCCAGGCCGGGTTGTCCGGATGGTAGCCATAAGCGGCCCCGGAGCTGGTGACGGTCAGGTGCTGTACGCCAGCCTTGAGGCAGCAGTCGAGCACATTGCGGGTGCCGTTGACGTCGATGTCATAATCGCGGGCGCGGTCTTTCGAGGCCTGCAGCACCGAGGCCAGGTGCACCACATGGGTAATACCTTCTGCGCTCAGCAAGTCGGCCAGGGCCGGGGCGCGGATATCCAGCTGGCGCACCGGGAAGGCCAGATCGTCGCGGGCCCGGATGTCGGTCCCGATGACATGATGGTCGACGGCCAGGCGGTTGCCAAGCTGGTGACCGATATAGCCGGCAGCGCCGGTAATCAGAATGCGTGGGCTCATGATTGTTGTACTTGTGTGGAATGAACTTTGGCCATGGGGTCGTTGGCCGGGATCGGTAACCGGGCCCAGATCTGCGACAGGGTCAGCCCGCTGACCAGATGCCAGACGCCCCAGAAAGCGGTGATCAGCATCATGCCGCCAGCTTCAGGGAAGAAGGTGAACAGGATCACCAGCCCCAGGCCGGAGTTCTGGATGCCGACTTCCATGGTCACCGCGCGGCGGTCGGTGACCGGCAGTTTCAGTAGCCGGCCCATACCATAGCCCAGTGCCAGCGCCAGCAGGTTGTGCAGCACCACCAGCCAGAAGAAGCTGTGAAAGCGCTCGATGAACAGGCCGACATTGTTGAAGAAAGCGATGCCGACAAAGCCGAGAAACACCAGCAGCGAGATGATCCGCAGCGGCTTTTCACTGCGCGCCACCAGGCCCGGCAGCTTGCGCCCGGTGGTCATGCCCAGCACCAGCGGCACGGCCAGCACCAGCAGTACCAACAGCAGGATGCCGCCTGGCTCCAGGCTGATCTGGGTCAGGTAGTCGCGGGTGTGCGGGTTGAGCCAGCCGTAGAAGGCAAAATTCAGCGGCGTCATCACGGTGGCGGCCAGGCTTGAGACCGCAGTCATGCTGACCGATACCGCGACGTTGCCACGCCCCAGCCAGGTCATGATGTTAGAGAAGCTGCCGCCCGGGCAGGCAGCTACCAGCATCATGCCCAGCGCCAGCTCCGGCTCAATGGCAAAGGCCCAAGTGAACAGGCAGGTGGCCAGCGGCAACAGCAGAAACTGCGCCAGCAGCCCGGCCAGCGGCGCGACCGGGGCCAGGGCGATGCGCTTGAAGTCTTCCAGGCGCAGGCTCAACGAGACGCCGAACATCATGCAGGCCATGATCAGGTTGAGGGCGATCAGGCTGGCCGGGTCGAACTGGATCGGCAGCGCGCCGCTCATGCGTTCACCGGCTGCGGCTGTTCGACCGGCAACTGGCGCTCCAGCTCACCGATATGCTGCGCCAGAGTGTCGAGGTAGGCCTGCTTGTTAACGTAGTAAGCCATGCGCGCCAGTTTGATGTAGTTGTACCCACCATCCAGGTTGATACCTGCACGTTCGCGCTTTAACGCATTGAAGCGCTCGGCCGCTGGGGTGCCGGCCAACTGCTGGCGAATATACAGCGCCACCAGCCGCGCCTGCTGGTTGCGGCCTTCCCAGCCGAGCCCGGCGGCCTCGATCATGCCCATCATGAACAGGTTGTGGTGTTCGGGGTGGAATACGTTCATGTACAGCTGCGGGGCATCCAGCCCGGCCGGCCAGTTCAGCTGCTCGCGGGCGATGAACGGGTAGTCAAGCTGGTAACCGGTAGCCATCAGGATCAGGTCGTAGTCGGCGACCTGGCCGTCACTGAAATGCACGCTGTGGCCGTCGACCCGCTGAATGTCGCGGCGCGCGGTAATATCGCCATGGCCCAGGTGGTGCAGGATCAGCGAGTTCATCACCGGGTGCGATTCGTAGATCCGGTAGTCCGGGTCGGGCAGACCGTAGTCCGAGGGTTTGCCCATCAGCAGGCGGATCAGCGCACCATCGAGTTTCTGTTTCAGCGCACGTGGCAGCTTGAGTTTGCCGCCAAGGGTGTCGGTGGGCCGGCCCTTGATGAATTTGGGGATGAAGTAGTAGCCACGGCGCAGGCTCAGATCGACGCTGGCAGCCTGGTGCACGGCATCCACGGCGATGTCGGCGCCGGAGTTGCCGCAACCGACGATCAGTACGCGTTTGCCCTTGAACAGCTCGGGGCTGCGGTAGGCGGCCGAATGCATCAGCTCACCGGCGAACTTGCCGGGCAACGCCGGCATGTTCGGGGTGTGTAGAGTGCCGTTGGCGATCAGTACCCCACTGAACAGCCTGCTCTGGCGCTGACCGTCGCGCTCACTGGTCAGGCGCCAGCCGTCGCCTTCGGGGCTTAGATCAAGCACCCGGGTGTTGAATTCGTAGTAGCGCTTGAGGCCGAAATGTTCGGCATAGTCACGAAAATAGCGGCGCATTTCACTGTGGTGGGGGTAGGCCGCAACGTCATCACGCATGGGGAATTCGGCAAATTCGGTCATGCGCTTGGAGGAGATCAGGTGGGCGCTGTCGTACATGGTGCTGTGCGGGTTGTCGATGTCCCACAGGCCGCCGACGTCGCTGTGCAGCTCCAGCCCGATGAAGGGGATGCCGAGCTTCTGCAGATTGCGCGCTGCGGCCAGACCCATGGGGCCGGCGCCGATCACTGCGTACATGGGTGTTTCCTCTTTCTTGTTATCGGTATTCATCGTTGCTAGCTGTGTGCCTGAGGGCTTGGTGCTGGTGGCGCGATGCCGAAACTGGCCAGAGCAGTGCGATCTTCCAGGGCAGCTCACAACCTTCAGCTGCATCGGCTGGCGTTACAGCAGCACGGGTGCAAGGTTATGATCCCAGTCTAGCCAACCGTCTGCGCGCGGTATCGGGTCAAACAGGACACAAGGACCAGCAATTCAGGCCATGCACGATTGCTCCGAACACAGCGTCACCCCGCGTTACAGCCAGGCCATCGTGCAGATGGCCGAACGCTTGGGTATTGCCCTGCCGGCGGCGCTGCTGGCGCGTCTGCGCGATGCCGAGCGGGTGCCAATCGGCTGGCAGGACCAGCTCTGGGAGGCGTTCTGTAGCGCCAGTGGCGATCCGTTGATCGGACTCAGATTGGGACTGGCGATCCAGGTCGGGCATCTGGACAGTGTCGGCATGCTGCTGGTGACCTGCGACACCTTTGGCGAAGCGCTGGAGGAGCTGATCGAATACGCCCCGGTGATTGGTGATGGCGGCGAGTTTCAACTGCACCGCGAAGCCGGGCAGGTGTTCATCGATTACCAGCCGCACCTGCAAGTGCGCAGTGCCGAGCGGGTCGAGGCGGTGCTGGCGAGCATGCTCAGCCTGACCCGTTGGGCCACTGGCGGGCAGTTTCGGCCCAGCGGCATCTGGCTGGCACATGCGCCGCTGGCCCCCTTGGCCGATTACCAGGCACTGCTCGGTTGCCCGGTGCAGTTTGAGGCCGGCTGCAACCATCTGGGGTTCAGTGCCGAGCAACTGGCACTGGCGCAGATCCAGGCCAACAGTGCCTTGCGCGATCACCTGCGGCAGTTGGCCGATCACACCCTGGCCGAACTTGGCCAGCATAGCCTGAGCGCCGAGGTACAACGACTGGTGCGCGCCAACCCGCGCTGGGGCAAGGAGCGTATTGCCGAGCAGTTGAATCTTAGTGGCCGACATCTGAACCGTCGGCTGGCTGAGGACGGGCTGTCGTTCAAGAGTCTGCGCGAGAGTGTGCTACAGCAAATGGCTAACCAGGCACTGCGCGGCGATCAGCGCATCAGCGAGATCGCCGAGCAGCTGGGATTTTCCGACGAGAATGCCTTTGTGCGCGCCTTCCGCCGCTGGCGGGGGCTGACGCCTGCGCGGTTTCGCGCTGGCGACTGAAGCTCAGCCCTTGAGCCTGAGCAACCCGCCGCGCAGGCTGGCGACCCGCTCAAAGCCCTGCTCCTTGAGAATGCTGACCGCCAGCGCCGAACGCCGGCCGGAGCGGCACAGGGTCACCACCGGTTTGTCGCTGGGTACCTCGGCGATCCGTTCACGCAACTGATCGAGCGGAATGTGCAGCGCCAGATCGAGCCCGGCCGGCCGCTCGCCATCAACGATTTCATCATCATGGCGTACATCCAGCACGGTCACCGACGGCTGGTTGTGAATCAGCCATTCCGGCTCAACCTCCGGCACTCCGGCGTAGGTGATACGCAGGTCGGCCCAGCGCGGCTCGTCCGGCAGCCTGCCGTCTTCCGGGCAACCGCTGCGCAGGTTGGCTGGCACGGCGGCATCAATCAGCTTGGGATGCGGCAAACGCATGGCTTGCATGTAGCCAACGAAGTCGGTTTCGTTGGCATCACCGCCAACCCGGGCGTTGAACTGTCGCTCTTCACCAATGGTGCTCTGGGTACGGCCATGGTAGTCGTGGGCCGGATAGACACCGCAGCTGTCTGGCAGGCTAAACAGCTGCTCGGTGATCGAACGGTACAGGGTGTGAGCGTTGCCTTGCTGAAAATCGCTACGGCCGCAGCCACGGATCAGTAGCGCATCACCGGTGAACACCATCGACTGGTCGGCCAGCACATAGCTCATGCAGCCGTCGGTATGGCCGGGCGTAGCGCGGGCCTCAAGCTCGATACCGGCCACCCCAAAGCGTTGGCCGTGTTCCAGCGCCAGGTCAACATGCGCGGCATTGATCACCTTGGCCGAGGCAATCGCGCACCCGGTTTTCTGCTTGAGCAGCCAGGCAGCGGTAATGTGGTCGGCATGCGCATGGGTATCGACCACCAGCTTAAGGTGCAGACCCAGTTCATCGAGCAGCGCCAGGTCGCGCTGGACCTGCTCGAATACCGGGTCGATCAGCAATGCCTCACGGCTGTGCTCATCGCCCAGCAGGTAAGTATACGTTGATGAGGTGGAGTCATAGAGCTGGCGAAAGATCATGCGAATTTCCTCGCAAATACGGGCCATATAGTGAGTGTAGCTGGCCCTGAAAGCCAACCCTACATACCCCTTGGGGTATTATGTGAACACCAGCATAATATACTCCAAAGATCTATGCATAGATCAATAATGCATATAAAACTAAAGCACCCTGTATCCGCTGCAGTTGCCTGTACAAGGCCGGAACGAACCCTGCATTTGGCGACAAACTGTTGCCAGTTCAGCTCATGTTCATTTTTCACGCCTATAATCGCGGCATTAGTTTTCTGTTACTGAAGTCAGGTCCATGATGCCTCTAGCCCGCCTTGTCCCGTCCCTTGCCCTGTTGTTGGCAACCTTACCGTTGCTGTCTGCCTGTTCCGGCAACGACGCTCCTGCTGCCGATACCGTCCGCCCGGTCAAGCTTTTTACCGTGCTTGATCCACTGGCCCAGCACCTGCGTGAATTTCCGGGCCGGCTCAAGGCGCCGGAAGAAGCCGAGCTGTCCTTCAGGTTGGGGGGCGAGTTGAAGGAGCTGCGGGTGCGCGAAGGGCAGTTGCTGCAACCGGGCGAGACGATCGCCGAACTGGACGATACCGACGTCAGGCTGCGCCTGAATGACCGTCAGGCCAGCTACGACCTGACTCGCAGCCAGCTTGAACGGATGCAGCAGTTGATTGAACGGCAAATGGTCTCGCAGGCCGAGCTGGACGAACGACGGGCTCAATTCAATCAGGCCGAGGCCGCACTTAATCTGGCACGCCAGGAGTTGGCCTACACCCGTCTGAGCGCGCCATTCGCCGGACGGGTAGCACGTACCCATGTCGAACGGTTCCAGATCGTGCAACCCAATCAGCCAATCGTGACCCTGTATGCCGGCGACAGCATGGATGTGGTGTTTCAGGTTCCGGAAAGCCTGCTGTCGGGCCTGCGGGCCGATATCGACCCGGGTGATATCCGCCCAAGAGTGCGCATCGACAGCCTGCCGGGAATCGAGATCGAGGCGCTCTACAAGGAGCATGCCAGCCAGCCAGACCCCAAAAGCCTGACCTATCAGGTAACCCTGGCCATGCAACCGCCCCAGGGACTGGTACTGCTGCCCGGCATGAGCGCCACGGTGTTGCTGGATGTCGCCCAGGTCAGCCAGCAGGCCGGCATGCCGTTACTGGTGCCGGTCGAGGCGGTGTTCAGTCCCGATGCGGCGGGACCGGAAGTACGCCAGGTCTGGGTTGTCAGCAAGCATGAGGGCGGCCTCCAGGTACACGCCCGGGAAGTACAGGTCGGGCAACTGACCCAGAACGCGATTGAAATCCTTGCCGGGCTGGAGCCGGGTGAGCAGATCGTCGCCGCGGGCGGCGCGGAACTGGCCGAGGGCCAGCGCGTGAGGGAGTGGACTCGCGAGCGGGGGCTGTAATGGACATCGCCGGTTATTTCATCCAGCGTCGGGTCACCAGCTGGCTGGTGGCACTGATTCTCGGGTTTGGCGGGCTGGTCGCCTTTCTTGGGCTGGGGCGCCTGGAGGACCCGGCTTTTACCCTGAAGATGGCCATGGTGGTCACACCCTATCCCGGCGCCTCGCCGCAGCAGGTCGAGGAAGAAGTTACCTACCCGCTGGAAAACGCCATCCAGCAACTGCCCTACATTGACAAGATCACCTCGATCAGCAGCGCCGGGCTGTCGCAGATCACCATCGAGGTACAGAGCCAGTACGGCCCGAATGATCTGCCGCAGATCTGGGACGAGATGCGCCGGCGTATCAACGATCTGCGTCCGTTCCTGCCACCAGGGGTCGATGAGCCGCGTATTCGCGATGATTTCGGCGATGTTTATGGCATTTTCCTGATGCTCAGTGGTGACGGCTACAGCTACCGCGAACTGCGCGACTTTGCCGACTACCTGCGCCGCGAACTGGTGCTGGTCAAGGGCGTGGGTAAGGTCAGCCTGGCCGGTCTGCCGCAGGAGGAAGTCTATGTGGAAATTTCCCGGGCGCGCATGACCAGCCTGGGTATTTCCCCGCTGCGCCTGCAACAGGTGCTGAGCAACCAGAACGTGGTATCCGATGCCGGGCGCATGCTGGTCGGCAGCGAGTCGATCCGCCTGCACCCGACCGGTGAATTCGAGGATATCAGCGAGTTGGAACGCCTGATCATCAGCGAGCCGGGCAGCGCCCAGCGTGTCTACCTGGGTGATATCGCCACCCTGCGCCGGGGCTTCAGCGAGCAGCCGGACAACCTCTACCGGGCCCAGGGTGAGCGCGCACTGGGGCTGGGCGTATCGTTCGCCGCCCATGTCAATGTGGTCGATGTCGGCCAGGCGGTCAGCCAGCGGCTGGCCGAACTGGATAGCCAACGCCCAGCCGGGATGCGCATCGAGCAGTTCTACAATCAGGCCGATGAAGTTCAGGGTTCGGTCCGCGGTTTCGTACTCAACTTCGTCATGGCGGTGGTCATCGTTATCGGTGTACTGCTGCTGTTCATGGGCCTGCGCAGCGGCCTGCTGATCGGTCTGGTACTGGCTCTGACGGTGCTGGGCACCTTCATTTTCATGAAGCTGCTGGGAATCGAGTTGCAACGCATCTCGCTCGGGGCGCTGGTGATCGCCCTGGGGATGCTGGTGGACAATGCCATCGTCATTGTCGAGGGCATCCTGGTCGGCCGTCAGCGCGGTCAGAGCACGCTGGAGGCGGCCCGCTCGATCGTACGCCAGACCAAGCTGCCGCTGCTCGGCGCTACCGCCATCGCAATCATTGCCTTCGCCCCCATTGGCCTGTCAGAAGACGCCACCGGCGAATACTGTCTGTCGCTGTTTCAAGTGTTGCTGATTTCCCTGCTGCTGAGCTGGGTCACCGCCATCACCCTGACGCCGTTCTTTGCCAGTCTGTTCTTCAAGGATGGCCAGCCCCTGAGCGGCGGCGATAGCCAGGAGCCGTATCAGGGCATCATTTTCACCAGCTACCGCCGGCTGCTCGGTTTTGCCCTGCACCACCGGGTCGCGGTCAGTGTCCTGCTGGTGGTGTTGCTGGTGGTCTCAGTGGCCGGCTTTGGCAAGGTGCGCCAGAGCTTCTTCCCGCCGTCCAACACGCCGATGTTCTTTATCGATCTGTGGCTGCCCAAGGGCAGCGACATCCGCTACACCGAGGAAGTCGTCAGTGAAATTGACCGCCATGTACTGGCTCAGGAGGGCGTGACCTCAGTCACCTCTACCATTGGCCAGGGCGCACTGCGTTTCATCCTGACCTATTTCCCCCAGCGCCAGTACTCCAACTTCGCCCAGATTCTGGTGCGCACCGAGGACCGTGAACAGATCGAACCGCTGATCGCCAAGCTGGATCAACACCTGCGCGAGCACTACCCGGACGTTCAGGCCAAGCTCAAGCAGTTGATGCTCGGCCCCGGCTCAGACAGTAAGATCGAGGCTCGTTTCACCGGTGCCGATCCGCAAGTGCTGCGCCGGATCGGTGCCGAGGCGGCGGCGATCATCCGCGCCGACGCAGTCTCCAGCGCAGTGATGCATGACTGGCGAGAACGCACCAAGTTGGTTCGGCCGCAATTTGCCGAGGCCCGGGCCCGTGAAATCGGAGTCGACAAGAGCGATCTGGATGCACTGTTGAAGATGAACTTCAGCGGCATGACCGTTGGCCTGTACCGCGACGGCACCCGGCTGCTGCCGATCGTTGCCCGCACCCCGGATGACGAACGACTGAACGCCGCTACCCTCAATGACCTGCAGGTCTGGAGCAGCGCCCGCGCCACCTATGTGCCGATTGAGCAAGTGGTGAGCGGCTTTGTCACCAATTGGGAAGATCCGCTGATCATGCGCCTGGATCGCAAGCGCACACTGACCGTACAGGCCGACCCGAGCATTCTCAGCGGCCAGACCGCCGCCCAGCTGTTCCAGCGCCTGCGCCCGCAGATCGAGGCCATCGAGCTGCCGCCGGGGTACAGCCTGGAATGGGGTGGTGAATACGAAAGCTCGCGCGACGCCCGCCGGGCGGTATTCGGCAGTCTGCCGCTGGGTTATCTGGTGATGTTCCTGATCACCATCCTGCTGTTTGACTCGTTCAAACGGGCTATGGTGATCTGGCTGACCGTGCCGCTGGCGATCATCGGCGTGACCTTCGGTTTCCTGCTGACCGGCATACCGTTTGGTTTCATGGCTCTGCTCGGCTTTCTCAGCCTCAGCGGCATGCTGGTCAAGAACGGTATCGTGCTGGTCGATGAGATCCGGCTGCAGCTGGATAGCGGCAAGGCCGCCTATGAGGCGCTGGTCGATGCCTCGATCAGCCGGGTCCGGCCGGTATCGATGGCAGCCCTGACCACCATTCTCGGCATGGCCCCGCTGCTGACCGATGCGTTCTTCCAGAGCATGGCGGTAGTGATCATGTTTGGTCTGGGCTTCGCTACCGTATTGACCCTGGTGGTATTGCCGATGCTCTACAGCCTGTTCTTGCGCATTGCCATTCCCCGGGCCTGAGCCCGGGGCGGTTCAGGCGTCACGGGCCACGCGCTTGCCAACATGCCCGAGCTCAGCCGGGGTCTTGACGTAGAACAGGTCAAAATCCTCCTGATCCAGCCGCTGAAACAGCCGCGCGCACTCGTCTTCGGTCGCAGCGATACGCACCACCAGCGGCTGCTGGGCGTGCTCGAAGAAACGCGCCGAGCGCAGCTCACCACTGTGCCCGAAACCTTCCAGCGCGGCTGACAGCGTTGCGCCACGCAGCTCCAGCTCCCGAGCCAGGCCAATCAGCCAGTGGCCCAATGGCTGGCCGCGGTGCTGGCGATCCTGTTGGGTATAAAAACTGATCAGATAACCGTTCATTACAGACCTCCTCCCATCTGCCCCTGAAGAAGCTGCATGCTGTAGAACCCGACCGCCAGCATCAGCAGCGAGCCGGTGACATGCAGGGCAATCGCTCCCAGCGCCATCAGCCCCCGACCATCCTGCAACAGCGCAAAGGTTTCGGCGGAGAAGGTCGAAAAGGTGGTCAGTCCGCCACAGAAACCGGTAATCAACAGCAGCCGCCACTCCGGGCTGAGAGAGGGCATGTTAGCCAGTAGCGCAATGCCCAGTCCGGCTATATAGCTACCAATAAGATTAGCAGTCAGGGTGCCCAGTGGAATGGCTGGAAACAATGTATTGAGCTTGAGTCCCAGCCACCAGCGGAAACTGGCACCGACCGAGGCACCCAGGGCGATAGCCAGCAAGGATTTCAACATGGGGCACCCTCCCTAGGTTAGTTGTGGGCTACGTTAACAGTCTGATTGTTATTGGCAAAGCCATCACTGCGTGCAGGCCGGAATGAAATCGTTGTCACCGAAACGTTCCCCGAGAAAGTCCAGCAGCGTGCGTACCGAGGGCAGCAAGCCACGGCGACTGGGAAATACGGCATGAATGATGCCACCGCGTGGACGCCAGTCGGGCAGCACCGCCTGCAAACGCCCGTCCTGCAAATCATGCCCGGCAACCAGCAGCGGCAATTGCACAATCCCCACGCCATCCAGCGCCGCCTGGCGCAACATGCCCATGTCATCGCTGACCAGTCTGGGCCGGTGGGCTATCTGGCAATCATGGCCGCTGACATGTTCCAGGCACCAGAGATGCTCCTTGTAGGGCCGCTCCCAGTCCAGGCTGGGTAGCCGCTGCAAATGCTCGGGGCTCTCCAGAATGCCGGTTTCGGCCAGCAGGCCCGGTGCGGCCACCAGTTGCTGCGGGCTCTGGGCCAGCACTTTCATCGCCAGATCGCTGTCTTCCAGCGGTGGAAAGCGAACCCGCAGAGCGATGTCCAGCCCTTCATGCACAACATCAACCCGCCGATTGCTGGCCTCTATCTGCAACTCGATCTGCGGGTAGAGACGCATGAACTCGGACAGCATGGGCGCCACCCGAAACTGCAGCAACGCCGTTGGGCAGCTCAGGCGCACTAGCCCCCGCGGCTCGGCATGGGCCCGGTCGATCAACTCCTGGGCCGCCGCGGCCTCGGTCAGCATGGCCTTGCAATGGCGGTAGTACTCCTGCCCCAGCTCGGTCACGCTGAAGCGTCGGCTGGAACGGTTGATCAGCCGGGCATTAAGCCGCTCTTCCAGTTGCGCGATACGCCGGCTCAGCCGGGATTTGGGCATGCCCAGCGCCCGCCCGGCGGCAGAGAAGCCCGAGTATTCGACTACCTGAACATAGAAATAAAGGTCGTTGAGATCTTGCATGGCATCGTCCTGCTAGTAGAACGATGAGTATCGTTTATAGGGGCTATTTCTTCCACCGTTCCGTGTCTAGGCTGGAGCAACCCGTTGCCTGTGCGCGGTGGGCAAACTCAAAAAATTCGTTAGGAGAATCCCATGGCCTTTACCTACAACCGCCTGGACAAGAACAACGCCGCTGTCCTGCTGGTCGACCATCAGGCCGGCCTGCTGTCTCTGGTCCGCGATTTCAGCCCGGATGATTTCAAGAACAATGTGCTGGCCCTGGCCGATATTGCCAAGTTCTTCGGCTTGCCAACCATTCTGACCACCAGTTTCGAAGACGGACCAAATGGTCCCATGGTGCCCGAACTCAAGGCCATGTTCCCGGACGCCCCGTACTTCGCCCGGCCAGGCCAGATCAATGCCTGGGACAACGAAGAGTTTCTGGCCGCGGTCAAGGCCACCGGCAAGAAGCAGTTGATCATTGCCGGGGTAGTGACTGAGGTATGTGTGGCATTTCCGGTACTGTCCGCGCTGGAAGCGGGCTACGAGGTGTTCGTCTGTACAGATGCCTCCGGCACCTTCAACCAGACTACTCGTGAGGCATCCTGGAGCCGTATGGAACAGGCTGGCGCGCAACTGATGACCTGGTTTGCCATCGGCTGCGAGCTGCATCGTGACTGGCGCAATGATGTCGAAGGATTTGGCGGCCTGCTGGCCGGACATTTGCCGCAATACGCCAATCTGATCCAGAGCTACAGCGTGCAGAAAGGCTGACCAACTCACTACATGCTTTAATAGAGTTAGTGAGAGCCTGAAAAAAGGGGGTAGTTGTGAGCAATCACGAATCCGACTGCCAGTTATCCGATTCACGCGACTGTCCGTCCGCCGCCGAGATTCCGGAGGTTGAACTGATCAGTGCGCGCACCGCCGAAATTGGCGGCAGCCTGCCGGTCAGCCGGGTACTGCCGACGCGCCAGCGCCGGCTGATCGGGGCCTGGTGCTTTCTCGATCATGCCGGGCCGGCGCACTTTGGCCCGGATGAGGGCATGCACGTTGGCGCCCATCCGCACACCTGCCTGCAGACCTTTACCTGGATGATCGAGGGTGAGGTGCTGCACCGCGACAGCCTGGGCAATGAACAGGTGATCCGGCCGGGGCAGGTCAATCTGATGAGCGCCGGGCGCGGTATCGTGCATACCGAAGACTCCCTGCCTGACAGCGGGGTACTACATGCTGCGCAGTTGTGGATCGCCCTGCCCGAGGCGCTGGCCGACAGTGACCCGGCCTTTGAGCACTATCCGGACCTGCCATGCTGGGAGGAACAGGGCTGTGAGCTGACCCTGCTGGTCGGCGAACTGTTGGGCCGGCAATCACCGGTGCGGGTACACACCCCGCTGTTTGCCGCCGACCTGGCCAGCGTCAGCGCCTGCCAGGTGATTCTGCCGATCCGCGAGGATTTCGAGTACGGTCTGCTGGTACTCGAAGGCGAGGCCTGGATTGGCCATGAAAATGTGGAGGTCAATGAGCTGGCCTATCTGGGGCCCGGTCACAGTGGCATGCAACTGCATCTGTCGATGCATAGCCGGGCACTGCTGGTCGGCGGCGCGCCCTTTGGCGAAGACATCCTGATGTGGTGGAACTTCGTGGGTCACAGCAAGGACTACATCATCCAGGCTCAGCATGATTGGGAAAGCGGACAAGCTCGCTTTGGCGAGGTGCCGGGTAGCGACGGCCAGCGCCTGACTGCCCCCAAACTGCCATGGAAGAACAACGGCCCGGCCTGATCAGCCGCGGTGAACCGGCGGGTAGTGATCGTTGCGCCCGTCGATCAGTTCCAGCCAGTGCAGATAGCGTTCGCGGGCCTGGCTATGGCTGCTGATGCGCAACCTGACCGGTTCGCCAACGCCACACTGGGCCAGCCGGGCGACCGCTACCGGGCTCAGGGCGCCCAACCGTGGGTAGCCCCCAATGGTCTGCCGGTCGTTGAGCAGGATGATCGGCTGGCCATCGGGCGGCACCTGGACTGCCCCCAGGGCAATCCCTTCGGACACCAACGCCTCACCCTGGTAATGCAGCACCGGGCCCTGCAGGCGCACCCCCATCCGGTCGGCCCGGGCATCCACCCGCCACACCTGATTGAACGCCTGGAACAAACTGACTCCGCTGAACCGGGCAATCTGGGCACCCGGCACCAGCTCCAACTGAACCGGGCGGCGCAGATCCGGACGCAGCGGTTCCGGCAGACTCACCGGCTTCGGTCTTCGGGCTGCAGCATCCAGTTGATCACCTGCCTGCAGAGCGGCGCCATTGCCCTGCAGGCCACCCAACCGGTCCCGTACCACGGTCGCGCAGGAGCCCAGAACCTGCGGCGCACGAAAGCCATCGGGGGCAGCCAGGTAGGCGCGCACACCATACAGCGGGGTGTTGAAGACCAGCCGCTGGCCGGCCTTGACGGCAAAGCTGCACCACGGGGCCAGTAGCTGATCGTCCAGCCGGGCTTGCAGATCGGCTCCGGTCAGCGCCAGGGTGGTATCCTGCTCACAGCGCAGCGTCAGTCCGCCAAGCGGGATTTCCAGAACCGGGCAGTCGGCGCTGTTGCCCAGCAGGTGATTGGCCAGTCCGGCACTGATCCAGTCCAGTGCTCCGCCCTGGGTCACCCCCAGATGGCGCACACCGAAGCGGCCGTGATCCTGTAGCTGGGCCAGCCCCAGGGTCTGCTCTACCCGCAGGCTCATGGGCGTTCCTCCAGCGGGCTGTCATCACCGCCCAGACGCAGAAACTCGCCATGACTGATCGCCACGAAGCGCACCCGGTCGCCAGGCTGCAACAGGCTGTAACCCTGATATTTGGGATCGAACAGCGCCACTGGGGTACGCCCGAGCAGGTTCCAGCCACCGGGCGACTCCAGCGGATAGATCGCGGTCTGGCGTTCGGCAATCCCGACGCTGCCGGCCGCCACCCGCCGGCGTGGGGTGGCCAGCCGCGGCGCCATCAGTTGCGGCTCGACCAGACCCAGATAGGCAAAGCCGGGAGCAAAACCCAGGGCGAACACGCTGTAGTCACGGCTGCAGTGGCGCTGAATCAGCTCATTCGGGTTCAGGCCACTGTGCCGGGCCAGTGGCTCCAGGTCGGGGCCAACACTGGGGTGATACCAGACCGGCAGTTCATGGCGTTGGCCGCCCAGATGTTCCAGCGGCTGCAGATCGGTCAGCGCCTGCTCGATCAACTCGCGGGCCTGCCACTCGTCCAGGGCCCGCACATCATAGTGCAGCATCAGGGTGGTGTAGGACGGTACCAGATCGACCAATAGCGCACCAAAGCTGTCGCGCAGCCGCTGAGCGGCGGCCAACAACCAGGGCATGTTGTGCTCGTCGATACGCTCGAACAATCGGATTATCAGACTGTCGAGGCTGGCGGTCTCGACCTGCAGGTTCATGACGGGTCCAGCGCCTCTAGCGCCTCACGGATGCGGCGGACCACTGCGACTGATTCGGGGTTGTCGCCGTGCACGCACAGCGAGTCGATCCGCAGGTGCAGGGCGCTGCCATCGCTGGCGATCAGCGGCTCGCCGCGGGCCAATGTCAGGGCCTGATCAAGGATCCGCTGCGGGTCATGGTGCACAGCACCTGGAAGTGTGCGGGGCAGCAGTTGGCCATTGGCATCGTAACCCCGGTCAGCGAAGCCCTCCAGCCACAGCACGATGCCATACTCCTGGGCCAGGGCCTCGGTCTGACGGTTGTCGGCCTGGCCCAGCAGCATCAGTGGCAGGCTGCGGTCATAGCGGGCAATGGTGCGGATCACCGTGGCCAGCAAGTCGGGCTGGCGCATCATGTCGTTGTACAGTGCGCCGTGCGGCTTGATGTAGCTGACCCAGGTACCCTCGGCACGGCAGATCGCTTCCAGCGCGCCGATCTGGTACAGCAGCAGGTCTTCGACTTCCTGGGCACTGCAGGCCATTGAGCGGCGGCCAAAACCGACCAGATCCGGATAGGCCGGATGAGCCCCGATACGCACCTCGTGTTCGACCGCCAGACGCACGGTGCGGCGCATGGTGCCAGGGTCGGAGGCATGGAAGCCACAGGCGATATTGGCGCAATCGACCCAGGGCATGACCTGCTCGTCCAGGCCCATGCGCCAGGCACCGAAGCTTTCACCCATATCGCAATTGAGTAACGGGGTAGCCATGGTGGACCTCGGAGTACAGCATGTGTGCCCGACATTATCGCACGTCGGACGGACAACACGAACAGCCCTGCTGCGCAGGCGCGACCAATCAAGGTAGAGCGGTAGGCTCACCGGCGCGCTGCAGATAGTAGGCGCGCAGTTCATCGGCGAACGCCTGGTAGGTTTCCTCCGGAACCCAGCGCTCATAAAGCGCCAGCAACGCATCAGGTTCGGCGGCAATCTGGCGCACGGCCAGGTCCAGCCGGGTGGCCATCGCCCGGCCCCAGTCGCTGCGGGTACAGTAGATGCCGGTTTCCACCAGTTCGCGATGCTCCTGAATCGGCAGGCTCAACAGCGGGGCCTGAACAGCCAGGCGTCGGGTAATAGCCCGGGTAACGGTGGCAAACTCGAAGGTGAAGTCCAGCCGCCCGTGACTGACCATCAGCAACAAATTTTCACCGCTCAGGGCGCCGGTTACAGACTCCAGCCGCCCGACGGCCTGGGCTTCGCCGAACCAGGCGACAAGTGCTGGTGGGTAGGTGCGAAAACCTGATAGGCCACCGCGCAGATCGGTGTCGGCCAATAACCGGCTCAGCGACAGGCTGCCGTTCTCGAGCGGGAAGCGCTCGCGGTCGTCCTGGCGGATCACCGCCTGGATCGGCGTGCTGGCCATGAACGGGATGAAATAACCGATTTGATCGCTGTCAGCACGGCGCAGCAGCGGCATCGAGCAGAACGCCAGGCCCTGTTCCATGTCGTACTGCTGGCGCGGGCGGTTGGCCAGACGGTAACGTGGCTGCAGTTCCGGCAGCCGGGCCATCAGCAATTCCAGGGCTTCCATGGCAATACCGTCGCGCGGCTGGCCATCGACCAGATTGACCGCCCCGGGAATAGGCCAGAGGGCCCAGTCGAGTACCGAATCGGCCTCCTCGGCCTGGGTGCCGGCAGCCACCCACATCAGCAGTGCCAAGATGATGGTCTTGTAAACAGGGAGCTTGGGACGCGGCATCGTCACTACAATCAAGATGGGTGAATACAACGGGTGTACTTGGCATTATCGCACGTCGGGCGGGCCGCAATGTACAAACCGCGACACGCTGATTGGCGAACCGACGTTGGCCTGCTAGATTTGCCAACATGCCCCTGAGCAAACAACAGCGCACCCACATCGCCCTGCTACTGTATCTGAGCATTCTGCTCAGCGGGTTTTCCTGTGCGCTCACCCACAGCGCCCATCTGGCACTGGGGCTGGCGCTGGGTCAGGTGGCGTTCTGTTCGCTGGGCGAGGGCCTGTCTGACGGTAGCCTGGTCGCCGACCCCATGCTCAAGGAGCACTCCGGCTCACCGAGCCTGCCCTTCAATTGCCCGCTATGCCAGCTCACGACCCTGAGCCTGACTCTGGTTCTGGCCTTGATCTGCCTGCTACGGCGGCGCCCGGCGCTGGTTCCGGCCTGGCCACCGCTACAGCCACTGTCACCCCGTCAGGCCTGGCCGCCGGCCAACCCCCGAGCCCCCTAGTTCCTCCTGTTCCAACACCTTGATTGGCACCCGCAATGCGCGGGCGCCGCTCCGTGTCTGATACAGGATAACCATCAATGAAGCCCGAGTATTTCGCCATACTGCTGGCCAGCGCCAGCGGTCTCGCCCTGGCCGACCATGCTCCGCTGGAGCTACCCAGCACAACCATCACCGGCACCGAAGCACAGTCTTCGGGGCTCAATCTGGACCAGCCGATCAGCACCGGCTCGCGGCTGGGGCTAACCCCACGGGAAAACCCGGCCTCGGTCAGCGTGGCCGACAGCGCCAAGATCGAGCGCATCGGTGCCCGTGACTTTCAGGAAATCGCCAACAGCCTGCCCGGCGTGAATGCTGCCGCCCCGCCCGGGCATGGCGGCAACGTCGCCTACCGCGGCTTTAATGGATCGCAGGTCAATCAGTTATTCAACGGCATCAGCCTGCAGTACAACAGCGCCAATCGCCCGATCGACAGCTGGATTTATGATCGTGTCGAACTGATCGGCGGGCCCTCGTCCTTCGCCCACGGCAGCGGTTCGGTCGGCGGCACCCTGAACTACGTGACCAAGCTGGCCAACCGCGGCGCCAACGCCAGCGAAGCACGTCTGCGCTACGCCCGCTTCGACCGCCACGAACTGGCCATGGGCAGCAATCAAGCGCTCAACGACGGTCCCGGCGTGCGTCACTACCTGCGCCTGGATGTTAGCCGCAGCGCCAGCAATGGCTATATCGACCGCCAGGAGCGCGAAGCCAACAACCTGGCGTTCTCGTTGCTCAGCGACCTGACCCCGAAGCTGTCGCACACCCTGGCGCTCGAGTATCTGGAAGAATGGGAAGACAGCCCCTACTGGGGCACCCCGACGCTCAACCCGCGCCAGGGAAAACTACGCATCGACCGCCGCACCCGGTTCAACAACTACAACGTCGCCGATGGCCGCTACGAGCAGCGCGTGCGCTGGCTGCGTTCAATCACCGAGTATCAGCTGGCCCCCGGCAGCAGCCTGCGCAACACTTTTTACCACTACCGTGGCCAGCGTGATTACCGCAACCTCGAGGTCTACCGCTATACCCCCGACAACAGCGCGGTAGAGCGTTCGGCCGCCTACATGCAACGGCACAGCCAGGAACTCAACGGCAACCGCCTGGAATGGCTGACCCATAGCCATCTGGGCCCGCTACCGAGTGACTGGGCACTGGGTGCCGACTTCAGCCGCAACCGCCAGACCCGCTTTCCGCTGTCGGTCAACGCACTGCTCGATAGCGTCGACCCCAACGGCTTTGATCCCGGCTCCTTCGATGATATTCCCGGCATCAGTCGTGGTTGGAACAAGGACCGCAGCAACCGGGTCGAGACCCGCGCGCTGTTCGCCGAAAACCGCCTGCAACTGCGCCCCGACCTGGCCCTGGTCAGCGGCCTGCGCTACGACCACATCGACCTGCGGGTGATCAACCACCGCACCGTCAGCGCCACCGACCCGGCTCGCTTCAACCGTCGCTGGGACGCCTTCACCGGGCGCCTGGGCCTGGTCTGGGACCTGACCGATCAGGCTATGCTCTACGTCCAGTACAGCACCTCGGCCGAACCACCCGGCGGCACCCTGACCAGTGCCAGCTTCACCCAGGTAAGCGATTTCGATCTGAGCACCGGTGAACAATGGGAAATCGGCAGCAAGCTGGACTTTCTTGATGGTCGCGCCAGCGCCACCGTCGCGCTGTACCGGATCGTGCGTCGGGACTTCCCGGTCGCCGACCCGAACAACCCTGGCAGCACTGTACCGGTCGGCCAGCAGACCTCCGAGGGGATAGAGCTCGGCGCCTCGTTCAAACTGACCGAGCGCCTGCTGCTTGAAGGCAATCTGGGCTGGGTCGATGCGCGCTTCGATGATTTCAACGAGCGCAGCGGCAGCGACATCATCTCGCGCAAGGGCAAGACCCCCAGCAACATTCCCAAACAGGTCGCCAACCTGTGGCTGACCCAGGACTTCAACCGCCATTGGCAGGGCGGCCTGGATGCCCGCTACGTCTCCTCGGTTTACGCCAACCATGCCAATACCCAGTGGGTACCCTCCTATACCTTGTACGGCGCCTTCCTGCGCTACCGCTTCGACAGCGGCAGCGATCTGACCCTGCGCGCCCGCAACCTGACCGACGAGCAGTACGCCCGCTTCATTCACCAGAGCAACGGCCAGTACTACCTGGGCGAGCCACGCGACCTGGAGCTGACAGTGCATGTACGGTTCTGAATCAAGGCTGCACGGCCCGATCAGCACGGGAGAAGGATTGGAACGAAAGGGGAATAGCTGCCCATGAAACGCTATCTGTATCTCTGGCATCGCTGGCTGGGTATTGGCCTGTGCCTGCTACTGGCGCTGTGGTTCGGCTCCGGGCTGGTGATGCTGTATGTCGGCTACCCCAAGCTGACCCCAACCGAGCACTGGGCGCGCCTGCCGGTACTGGCGCTGGACGACTGCTGCGTGGAGCCGGGCCGGCTGCTCAACGGGCTGCCCGGACCGGTCAACAGCCTGCGCCTGACCAGTATCGCCGGCAAACCGCACTACCTGCTGAACCAGGCTACCCAGGTCCACGCCTTCGACGCCCGAACCGGTCAGCCAGTCGCGGCTGTCGACGCCGAACTGGCACTGGCCAGTGCCGCCCAGTTCGCCCCGGGCGTGGCCTTGAACTACCACGGGCTGATCGACGAAGACCCCTGGACCCATACCCGCAGCCTTGATCCGGACCGGCCGTTGCATCGGCTGCAGATCGCCGACGAACAGCGTCGCTGGTTATACATCTCCAGTGCCAGCGGCGCCGTGGTGCGCGATGTCACCGCGCTGGAGCGCGGCTGGAACTGGGTCGGCGCCTGGCTGCACTGGATCTACCCACTGCGCGGCAACTGGCTGCAGCCGCTGTGGCACGACGCGGTGGTGTATCTGTCCGTGGCCGCCACCCTGCTGGCCGTACTGGGTATGGTTGTCGGCCTGCTGCGCTGGCGGTTCAGCAAGCCCTACCGTAGCGGCTCACGTTCACCTTACCCCGACGGCTTTGCCCGTTGGCATCATATCGGCGGACTGCTGTTCGGGCTGGTGCTGGTGGCCTGGATCTTCAGCGGGCTGATGTCGATGCGGCCATGGAACCTGCTGGCCGGCCAGACGGCCTGGTTGCAGGCCGGATATCAGGCTGGCAACCTGCAGCAGGCCGCGTTCGACCTGCCTCTGCCCACCGCGCTGGCACGGCTGAACGCCAATGGCCCGCCGGTGGTCGAGCTGGAATGGCGCATGCTCGGTGGCCAGAGCTGGCTGATCGGCTACGCCGCCAATGGCCAGAGCCAGATCATCGCCCTTGAGCCTGAGGCCCAGGCCCGCACGCAACTGGATAGCAACGAATTGCTGGTCGCGGCTCAGGCCGGCCTGCCGGGGGTGGGCTGGCAGAGTGAATGGGTTGAGCGCTACGACCTCTACTATGTGGCTCGCGCCGAGCAAAGCATGTACGGCCACCGGCTGCGACCGCTGCCGATGCTGCGCATCCGCTTTGACGATGCGCCCGCCACTTGGCTGCAGCTCGACCCACACACCGGCGCGGTGCTGGATGTGCTGGACCGCAACCGCCGTCTGGCCCGCTGGCTGTTCAACCTGCTGCACAGCTGGGATCTGCCCTGGCTGCTGGAGCGCCCGCGCCTGCGCGAGGCAGTGCTGATCGGCTTCAGCCTCGGCGGGTTGCTGATCAGCCTCAGCGGTATAGCGCTCGGCTGGCGCCGGATCAGACGCATAGCGCGGGCATGACCTCGGGCTTTCCTGGGAGCCTTGAGCATCTGCTCAAGACCAGGGATGCACCAGCTGCGCTGCGGGAGCAGATGCTCCCGCCTCCCAGGCTCGCCTCAAGCCTGGGCGTCGATTACTTCCTGCGCGGCGCGGAAGGCGTCGATGGCCGCTGGCACACCGGCATAAACCGCGCAATGCAGCAATGCCTCACGGATTTCCTCGACCGTGCAACCGTTATTCAGCGCACCACGCACATGGCCCTTGAGTTCCTGCGGGCATTTCAACGCAGTCAGCGCCGCCAGGGTAATCAGACTGCGGGTCTTGCGGTCCAGCCCTTCACGAGTCCAGACCCCACCCCAGGCATGCTCATTGACAAACTCCTGCAGCGGCTGGCTGAACTCGGTGGCGTTGCCCAGGGCGCGGTCAACGAAGGCGTCGCCCATGACTTCGCGGCGAACCTTGAGTCCGGGATTATCGGTATTGCTCATGCTGTCTCCTTGGCGTGATCACACAAATCAGCACAGCTTAACCGCTTTTGTCCCGCGCTTTCTCTGCCCCCGGTGGCACCCAGCAGCGATACAGCGGCTCGGCCAGAAACATCACCAGAAACAGTCGCAACACCTGTAGCGCGGTGACTAAGGCTACCGACAGGTGCAGGGCTTCGGCGGTCAGGCACAGTTCGGTGATACCACCAGGCATCATGCCAAGCATCAGGCTCAGGTCGTCGACCTCGGCAAACCAGCTCAATCCCTCAGCGGCGCCAGCAGCCACCAGCATCGCCAGCAGAGTGAACAGCATGACCCGCAGCAAAAACCCCGGCGCCTTGCCAAAGAAGGATCGATTAAAGTGACAGCCCAGGGCGCAGCCAATCAGCCACTGGCCCAGCTCTCCGGCACCGGGCGGCAAGGCCAAATCCAGCTCGAAGACAATGCTGGCACTGGCGCATACCATTAGCGGCCCAAGCATCCAGGGATTGGGTTGTTGAAGGCGGCGCCAGAGCAGGGCGGCCAGCGCTCCCAGCGGCAGCAGCACAGCCAGCCAGGCCCAGTCGACCCGGCCCGGCGGCAGCGGCGCGGGACTGGGCAGCCCCCAGGTGAACAACGCCGGAATGATCAGCACGACCAACAACAGGCGCAGACTGTGGGCGGCGGCGACCCGGGCCGGATTGGCCTGATGCCGAAGCCCCAGCACCACCATTTCACTGGCTCCGCCGGGCATGCTGGCGAACCAGGCGGTGGGCCGGTCGACCCCGGCGCGCAGCAGGATGGCGATACCGATCAGGCTGAGCAGGAAGGTGCCCATGGCGCCGAGCACAATCACCGGCCAATGCGCCAACATCTGGGCGAATACCGGGGCAGTGAAATGCAGGCCAATGGCGCTGGCAACGATCCATTGCCCGGCCTGCCGACCACCCGGCAACGGTGTGGCCAGCCAACCACAGCAACGCACGGCAATCACCGCCAGTAACGAGCCGACCATCCATGGCAACGGCCAGTCGGCGACACTGGCCATCCAGCCGCCGAGCAGACCGATCAGCGGCGTGGACCCGCGCTTGAGCAGGTCCAGCCGGTTGAACGGATCAGGCATTGGCTGCGTCAGCCAGCACCTGGCGGGCCTTGCGTGCCCGATAACCGCGCCAGAACGGCAACGCCACCATCAGCGCCACCAGCGCCCACAGGGCCAGGGTGATCGGGCTGCTCCAGAGAATCGCCAGATCGCCGTTGGAGATCGACAGTGCCCGGCGCAGGTTGCTCTCCATCATGCCGCCAAGGATAAAGCCAAGCAGCAGCGCCGACAGCGGGAAGTCGAGCTTGCGCAGTACATAGCCAAACACCCCGATGGCGACCATCAGGAACAGGTCAAAGGTGGTGGCATGCACGGCGTAGACGCCGATCGAGGTGATGATCGCAATTGCCGGCACCAGTGCCCAGTTCGGCACCGCAAGGATGCGGGTGAACACCTTGATCATCGGCACATTCATGATGATCAGGATGACGTTGGCGACGAACAGCGAGGCGATCAGGCCCCAGACGATATCCGGCTGGTTCTGGAACAGCAGCGGACCGGGAGTGATGTTGTACAGGGTCAGGGCGCCGAGCATCACCGCGGTGGTGCCGGAACCGGGGATACCCAGGGTCAGCATCGGTACCATCGAACCGCAGGCCGAGGCACTGTTGGCGGTTTCCGGAGCAGCCAGGCCGCGCAGGTCGCCATTGCCAAAGTTGCCCTTGGGTCCAGCCAGGCGTTTTTCCGACATATAGCTGACCGCACTGGCCAGGGTCGCGCCGGCGCCAGGCAGAATGCCGAAGATGAAACCGGTCAGACCGCTGCGGATATTGGTGGCAAATACCGAGGCGCCTTCCTTGAAGTTGAACAGCATCCGCCCGCTGGCCTTGACCGCCGCCTGGCCGTGATGGGTACGCTCCAGCAACATGAGGATTTCACTGACACTGAACAGCCCCAGCACCAGCACCACGAACTGAATGCCGTCGGCCAGCCCCAGACTGCCGAAGGTGAAGCGGTAGACGCCGCTGTTGGCGTCGATGCCGATACACGACAGCAGTAGACCGATCACCACCGCCACGGCGGTCTTGACCGGCTTGTTGCCGGCCATCCCGGCCAGGCAGACGATGGCGAACACCATCAGCATGAAATATTCGGCCGGGCCAAAGGACACCGCCCACTGGGCCAGCAGCGGAGCAAAGGCAACTACCCCGAGGGTAGCGATCAGGCCACCGATAAATGAACTCCAGGCCGAGATCGACAGGGCGATACCGCCCTTGCCCTGACGCGCCAGCGGGTAACCGTCCAGGGTAGTCATCACCGCCGAAGCTTCGCCGGGAATATTGAGCAGGATTGAGGAAATCCGCCCGCCGTACTCGCAACCCAGATACACCGAGGCGAGCAGGATCAGCGCGGTTTCCGGTGGCAGACCGAGGGCAAAGGCCACCGGAATCAGCAGCGCCACCCCATTGATCGGGCCCAGACCCGGCAACAGACCGACCACGGTTCCGATCAGGGTGCCGGACAGGGCAGTGATCAGGTTGTTCGGGCTCAGGGCCACACCAAAGCCCTGGCTGAGATAACTGAGGGTATCCATGATCAGAACTCCAGCCCGGCCAGCACGCCGAGCGGCAAGGGAACATCGAGAATGCGGTCGAACAGCAAATACAGACCAATGCCGAGCACCACCGCGAGAATTGCCCCATGCAGCCAGCGACCGCCGAACAACCGGCACATGGCCAGGGCAAACAAGCTGCTGGTGACGATGAAGCCCAGCAGCTCGAACAGGGCCGCCATGGCCAACAGAAGCAGCAGACACAGACCGACCTTGCCAAGCACGGCCGGCGCCGGCAGCGTCTCTTCATCCGCGCCACGCTCCAGCGTCGGCTTGCAGACAATCAGCAGAGCACCGGCCGCCAGCAGGCCGAGCAGCAACAACGGATAGGCACGCGGCCCGACCGGCTCGTAGGAAAACGGGGCATGGTAGCCCCAGGCAATCCAGGCCAGGCAGGCGCTGACCAGCAGCAGGCACGCCGCGAACAGGCGATGGTACATGGCGGTATCCTCGCGGAAGCGGCCGGCGGGCAGCCGGCCTTAAGGGAACGTCAGGAGAGAATTACTGGGTCAGACCGAACTCGGCGGCCAGTTGCTTGAGTTCGGCGACCCGCTGCTTGACGTAGCTATCGAGCTCGTCGCCGGTCAGCGCGAAGGGGAACAGCTCGCGCTGCTCACGCAGTTCGGCGAAGTCTTCGGAGGCCAGCAGGTCATCGAAGGTGTTCTTCCACCAGGCGTAGTCGGCGTCGCTGACCCGCGGGCCCATGTAGAAGCCACGGATTACCGGCCAGGTGACGTCATAGCCCTGCTCTTTGGCGGTCGGAATGTCGGCGACAGACGCGCCCGGCAGACGCTCTTCGGACATGATCGCCAGAATCCGCATGCTACCGCTTTCAATATGCGGCACCGAGTCGGAGATGTCGGTACTGGCGACCTGGATATGACCACCGAGCAGCGCGGTGGCCAGTTCGCCACCACCTTCCATGGCTACATAACGCAGGCGGCTCGGATCAATCCCGGCGGCGCGGGCGATCAGCGCGGTTTGCATCCAGTCCTGGCCACCGACGGTACCACCAGAGCCAATCACTACCTTGCCCGGATCAGCCTTGAGCGCGGCCACCAGATCATCCAGGGTCTGGAATTCGGAGTCGCTACGCACGGCGATGGCGCCATAGCTGGAGCCGATTGCGGCCAGCCACTTCACCGCATTTTCATCGAAACGGCCAAACTTGCCCTGGGCCAGATTGAGCAGCGACCCGGTCGAGAATGCGGTGATGGTGCCGCCCTCGGCTGCACGCTGGGCAACCACGGCATTGTAGGCCACTGCGCCGACGCCGCCGGGCATATAGGTGACGCGCATCGGCCGGCTGATCTTCTGGCTGTCGAGCAGCGCGCTCTGGGCCAGCTTGCAGGTCAGGTCAAAGCCGCCGCCGGGCGAGGCCGGGGCAATACATTCAGGACGTCGCGGCTCGTCGGCCAGGGTGTAGTTGGCCAGACACAGGCAGGCGGCCGCCATCAGGGTGGAACGCAGAACGGATTTCATGGGAGTTCTCCTCTGTTCTTATTCTAGTTACCAGATCGGCAGCGTGTAGCTGACGATCAGGCGGTTCTCATCGGCATTACGGGCAAAGCTGGAACGGTAGCTCGCGTTGCGCCAGCGCAGCCCGACATTCTTCAGCGGACCGTCCTGGATTACGTATTGCAGCTCGCTGTTACGCTCCCATTCACGGCCTCGCTCGCCATTGACCAGACGTGCCTGATCGCCCTTGATGTAGCGGCTCATGAAGCTCAGGCCGGGGATGCCAAGCTGCTTGAAGTCATAGTCGTAACGCAGTTGCCAGGAGCGCTCGCCGGCTTCGGCGAAGTCGTTGATCTGCACGAAGTTGACCAGGTAAGGGTTGCTGCCATCGATATAGGGGAAGGCGCTGTCACCACGCATTTTCTGCAAGGCCAGCATCAGCCGATGGCCATCCTGGGCGTAACCCAGAGTGCCCTGCCAGGCCTGGTTGTCGATCTTGCCGGCACGGGCCGAGCCCTGGTCGTCGGAGACCGCGACCCGCAGCTCGCCGCGCAGTTGGCCGGCAGCCAGCGGGCGCTGGTGGTTGAGCGAGAAAACCTGTTGGCGGTAGATATCATCCAGTTGTGCCAGATGGTAACTGCCCGCCAGGCCGGGCACGAACGTGTAGTTCAGCCCCACCCAATCAAAGTGGTCGGCACTGAAACGGCCACCGAAGCGGCGGTTTTTGTTGTTCAGCGCAATGTCCTGGGCATCGGTCGAGTCACGATCCTTGGCCTTGGTCAGCCGTCCGAGGCTGATACCCAACTGGTCAATTTCATTGACGTTGACCATGCCACCCTCGAAGGTCTGCGGCAGGATGCGACTGTCGTTGGGCTGCAGGACCGGCAGCTTGGGCATCAGGGTGCCCAGGCGCAACTCGGATTCGGAGATCCGCGCCTTGGCGGTCAGTCCCAGCTTGCTGTATTCGTCGGCGGCGCGCCCATCGTCGTGGGTTGGCAACAAGCCGGTGCCGGTACGTCCGCGCCCGGAGTCCAGCTTGACTCCAAGCAGGCCCTGGGCATCAAGGCCGAAGCCGACCGGGCCCTGGGTATAGCCGGACTGGATATTGAGCAGAAAGCCCTGGGCCCACTCCTCGCGCTTGGACTGGCCAGTGCCTTCACGGAAATCGCGGTTGAAATAGATATTGCGCAGTTCCAGATTGGCGCTGCTGCCTTCGATAAAGCCGTCGGCCAGAGCCAGCGGGCTGGCGATCAGACAGGACAGGGTAGCGGTACAGGCCAGGCGCCAACGCGCCAGCGGGATGCTTGTCATGGGGCGTGTTCTCCATTGTTTTTGTTGTCGGTCTACTCGACCGTGGAGTGATGCTATGCGCCCAACCTTTCACCAACCTGTCATCATGCCGACGACTGATCTGCGGTGTACACTCAGGCCTGAACACAGAGCTACAGCGAGGATCACCGTGCGTATTCTGCTGGTCGAAGACGACCCCGAACTGGCCGATAGCCTGACCCGCGCACTCAAGGCGGCGGGCTGGACCGTGGACACCCTGCACGATGGCGTGGCCGCCGATCTGGCCCTGCGCAGTGAGGACTATGCGCTGGCGATTCTCGATGTCGGGCTGCCCAGGCTCGACGGTTTTGAAGTACTGCGGCAATTGCGCGAGCGCGGTCAGACCCTGGCGGTGCTGATGCTCACAGCCCGCAGCGAAGTCAACGACCGGGTGCGCGGACTGAATCTGGGCGCCGACGATTACCTGGCCAAACCCTTCGAACTCAGTGAACTCGAAGCCCGGGCCAAGGCGCTGCTGCGGCGCAGCCTGATGGGGGGTGAGCGCCAGCAGCACTGCGGCCCACTGGTTTACGACCTCAACGACCGGCGCTTCAGCCTGGATGGCCAGCCACTGCAACTGCCATCACGTGAGCATGCGGTTCTCGAAGCCATGATCGCCCGTCCCGGGCGGGTCATGAGCAAGGATCAACTGGCCGGCAAGGTGTTCGGTCTGGACCAGGACGCCAACCCCGAGGCGATTGAAATCTATATTTCCCGGCTGCGGCGCAAGCTCGACGGCAGCCCGGTGCGAATCGTCACCTTCCGTGGCCTGGGCTATCTGCTCGAGGCCGCCACGTGAGCAGCGCCGGTAGCCTGCGCTCCAGCTTGCTGCGCTGGCTGGCACTGATGCTGGCGATTCTGCTGGTGCTGGTGGGCGATCGCGGCTATCGCAATGCCCAGCGTGCGGCGGATACCGCCTACGATCGCTCGTTGTTGTCCTCGGCACGGGCAGTGGCCGAACGACTGTACGATGCCGACGGCGAACTGTTTGTCGACGTGCCCTATATCGCCCTGGACAACTTTGCCTACGACATCTCCGGCCGGTTGTACTATCAGGTGCTCAACCCCCAGGGCCAGACCCTGTCGGGCTTCGAAGATCTGCCGGCGCCTCCCGAGGATGCCGAACTGACCCGCGATTACCCGGCACTGGCGCGTTTCTACACCAGCGACTATCGCGGCAACGGCGTACGGCTGGTCAGCTTGTTGCAACCCGTCAGCACTGCCAGCGTCCAGGGTGTGGCGGAGATCCGGGTGGCCGAAACCCTGGGCGCGCGCGAACGCATGGCGCGCAACCTGCAGCGTCAATCGCTGATCAACCTTGGCGTGCTGGCCGCCAGCGCTCTGCTGCTGTCGTGGCTGGCGGTCAGCGCCGCACTGACACCGCTTCGCCGGCTGCGCGATCAGGTCGCCAGCCGACGCAGTGATGACCTGCGCCCGATCAGCACCGAAGGGCTGCAGCGCGAAGTCCAGCCACTGGTCGAGTCGATCAACCATTTCACCGGCCGGTTACGGGAAAACTTCGAGCGCCAGCGCGATTTCATCGCCGAAGCCTCGCACGAACTGCGGACCCCGCTGGCCGGGCTCAAGGCCCGACTGGAACTGGGTTTGCGCAGCGACGACCCGCAGGCCTGGCGCCAGGCGCTGGAAGAAGGCTTGCTCAGCACCGATCGGACCATCGGCCTGGCCAACCGCCTGCTGTCGATGGCCCGGATCGAGCGCGGCGCCCGCGCGGTAGCCGAAGGCAGCGCCGAACGGGTAGCGCTGAGACCGCTGATCCAGGAGCTGGGCATGGCGCTGGCGCCATTGGCCCATCAGCGCGGGATCGAACTGGCGCTGGAAGCCGAGCACGATGCGCAGATCTGGGGTGAACCGACCCTGCTGCAGGAACTACTGAGCAACCTGATCGACAATGCACTGGCCCATACTCCGGCGGGCGGGCAGATCATTTTGCGCCTGGGGCCGGGCCCAAGCCTGGAAGTCGAAGACTCAGGCCCGGGCATTCCCGAAGCCGAGCGCGGCAAGGTCTTCGAACGTTTTTACCACCAGGGCGAGGGCACCGGTCTGGGGCTGTCGATCGTCGGCGAAATCTGCCGCGCCCACCGCGCCGAAATCAGCCTGCACAGTGGCACGATACTGGGCGGACTGCTGGTGCGGGTGGTGTTTGCCGAAGGCATGCTGGTCGAGCCAGTCAGGCCCTGACCTCCAACCTCGGCTCACGGCGCAGCTTGTCGACATCGGCACGCGGTGGAGCGCCGAACAGGCGGCTGTATTCGCGACTGAACTGCGAAGGGCTTTCATAGCCGACCCGATAACTGGCGGTGGCGGCTTCCAGTCCTTCGCCGAGCATCAGTCGGCGCGCCTCATGCAACCGCAGCTTTTTCTGGAACTGCAATGGCGACATCCGGGTGACCTGCTTGAAACTGTGATACAGGGTCGACTCGCTCATGTTGACCTCGTCGGCCAGCTCGCGAATGCGCAGCGGTTCGCTGAAGCGCTCCTTGAGTCGGCTGATGACCCGCGCCACACGCTGGGCCTGGCTGTCGGCGCGCACGAACTCCTGCATCCGCGGACCCATTTCGCCAACCAGGGCGCGATAAATGATCTCGCGGCGAATCAGCGGTAACAGAATGCGTGCATCAGCGGGTGAGTCAAGCAGGGCCACCAGTCGGGTCATGGCATCGAGAATGGCAAAATCAGCCTGCCCAACGCAGACCCCGCAGCCCATGCCCGGGCAGTCGCTGTCACTGCGTCGGGGCGGCAGGTCCTGGCCCAGCTCCATGACCAGCTCGGCGACCTCGGCCGGGTCGAAATCGAATTTGACCGCCAGATAGGGGGTTTCCGGACTGGCATCAATGATCTGGCCGATTACCGGCAGATCGACGCTAGAGATCATGCAGCTCAGCGGTTCATAGATGATCTCGCGATCGCCAAAGCGCACGCTCTTGCGACCTTGGGCGATGACGCACAGTGAGGGCTGGTAGACGGCCGAACTGCAACTGCTCGGCCCATCACCTCGGAACAGCGCCAGACCGGGAATGGCGGTCTCGCTGAAGCCTTCTTCGGGCATGTGAGCCAATACCAGATCGGCCAGTTTGCGGCACAAAGGGTGGTTGGGCTGATCGCTCATCGGAGTGCTCCACAGGGTTCACCGCGAGTATACGCAGGATCAGACAATCGCTAATAACCTTCCGGCAGCTTTGCAGGATCAGGCAATAATTCGGCAGAAATGCGCAAACCCTTGTCACACAGGCTTCATTTAAGCTCATAGAAACCATTCAGTGCCCTCCCATGGGGCAAGCAGGAATGGAGCAAAAATAACGCACTGCAGAATCAGGCAATCAATTCGCAGTAATCCGCTATCACCCCATCTGCCTCTGACCCTAAGGTAAGCCTCTCGGTTAGCCATCACCTTTCATGGCGCCGTTTCTTCACGATGAGCCCGACAAGGGAAGTGAGCAAGTCATGCATACCCGTATCATTCCATCCACCCTGGCATTGCTGGGTGCCGCCTGGTTGCTGTCTCAACTCTCCGGCTGCGATGCGCGCGGACAGGAAACAACCATGGAGCCTGAGCCCGCCACAGTCCAGGTAGCTGAGGTCGAAATCCGCGACACTACTCTGTGGGGCAGCTTTACCGGCCGCTTGGTGGCGCCCCAAACGGTTGAACTGCGCCCACGGGTCAGCGGCTATATCGATCAGGTCCGTTTTGAGGAAGGCGAGCTGGTCAACCAGGGTGATGTGCTGTTCATCATCGATCAGCGTCCCTACCAGGCCCACGAGCGTGCGGCGGCTGCCGAGCTTGAGCGCTTGCGCAGCCAATTGGCGCTGAGCACCAGCGAGGCCAGGCGCGCCGAACTGCTGTGGGAACGCCGAGCCATTTCACGCGAGGAGTTCGAGCAGCGCAGCGCCGCCCAGTCCATGGCCCAGGCAGCGCTGAACGCAGCCCAGGCGGCGCTCGACAGCGTCCGGCTGGATCTGCACTACACCGAAGTGCGAGCGCCGATCAGCGGTCGAATCGGTCGTGCTCTGGTAACCCCAGGCAACCTGGCCAGCGCTGACAACACCGTGCTGACCACGCTGGTGTCGGTCGACCCGCTGCACGTCTATTTCGACGGCGATCAGCAAACCTCACAGGCCAGCCAGGCGCTGCTGGCCACCCGGCCCCAAATGCCGGTACGCGTCAGCCTGGCGGGTGAGCGCAGCTATTCCCACTCTGGCCATCTGGACTTCATCGACAACCAGCTCAACAGCGCCACCGGCACCCTGCAGTTCCGTGCAGTTCTGGCCAACCCTGATGGCCTGTTGCGTCCAGGGCAGTTTGCCCGGGTGGAAATGCCCATCGCCGCACTGGAGCAGGCGATCCTGATCGACCAGAAGGCCATTCTGACTGACCAGGACCGGCGTTATGTCTATGTGCTGGATGACGACAACCGTGCGCAGCGGCGGACCGTGCAGACCGGCCAGCAGGTCGACGGTCAATTGCTGATCCGCAATGGCTTGCAGCCGGGCGATCGGGTCGTGGTCAACGGCCTGCAACGGATCATGTACCCCGGCATGCCGGTAACCCCCGAGCCGGTCGTTACCCCGGCCCCGACCCGGGTGGCCCAGTTGACCGAGCCGCTACAGCTCTAATCCCAAAAACCATTCCATGATGTATGTACGGGCGCGTCCAGGGGCGCGTCCCGGGAGGATTTTGCCGTGAATTTTTCACGCTTTTTCGTCGACCGGCCGATCTTTGCCTCGGTGCTGTCGATCATTATTTTCGTGGTCGGCCTGATCAGCATTCCGCTGCTGCCGGTCAGCGAATACCCCGAGGTAGTACCGCCCAGCGTACTGGTCAGCGCCAGCTACCCCGGCGCCAACCCCAAGACCATCTCGGAAACGGTGGCCACCCCGCTGGAAGAAGCGATCAACGGGGTCGAGAACATGATCTATATGAAGTCAGTGGCCGGCAGCGACGGCAGCCTGGCGCTGAGTGTGACCTTTGCCCTGGGTACCGACCCGGATCAGGCCCAGGTACAGGTTCAGAATCGGGTCTCCCAGGCGTTGCCAAGGCTGCCCGAGGATGTGCGCCGGCTCGGGGTCACCACCCAGAAGCAGTCGCCCAACCTGATGATGGCGGTGCACCTGATTTCGCCGGACGACAGCCTGGACGCCACCTATATCCGCAATTACGCGGTGCTCAATATCCGCGATGAGCTGGCACGCATTCCCGGCGTCGGCGAAGCTGGGCTGTTCGGTGCCGGCGACTATGCCATGCGCCTGTGGATCGACCCACAGCAGGCGGCCTCGCTGGGCGTGACTGCCAGCGACATCAGCAGCGCCGTGCAGGAGCAGAATATTCAGGTCTCGGCCGGCCAGATCGGCGCGCCGCCCATGCCGCAGGGCTCGGAACTGCTGATTGCGATCAATGCCCGGGGCCGGCTGGAAACGCCTGAAGAGTTCGGCGACATCGTGCTCAAGACCGGGGCCAACGGCGAAATTACCCGCCTGCGCGATGTCGCACGGATCGAGCTGGCGGCTTCGCAGGACGCTCTGCGGGCCTTGCTCAACGGCCGTCAGGCGGTGGCCATCCCGATTTTCCAGTCGCCCGGCTCCAATGCGCTGGAGGTCTCGGCGGCAGTGCGGGCAAAGATGGCCGAGTTGGCCGAAGCTTTCCCCGAAGGCCTGAGCTGGGAGGTCGCCTACGACCCGACAGTGTTCGTCAGTACCTCGATCAAGGCCGTGATCATGACCCTGCTCGAGGCGGTAGCACTGGTGGTGCTGGTGGTGATCCTGTTCCTGCAGACCTGGCGCGCCTCGCTGATTCCACTGCTGGCGGTACCGGTCTCGATCATCGGTACCTTCGCCGTGTTGCTGCTGCTGGGCTTTTCGATTAACACCCTGACCCTGTTCGCCATGGTCCTGGCGATTGGCATCGTGGTCGATGATGCCATCGTCGTGGTCGAGAACGTCGAGCGAAACATCGAACAGGGTCTGGCACCCCTGGCAGCGGCGCACCAGGCCATGCGCGAAGTCAGCGGGCCGATTGTGGCCATCAGTCTGGTGTTGTGTGCAGTGTTCGTGCCGATGGCCTTTCTCGACGGCATCACCGGTCAGTTCTATCGTCAGTTCGCCATGACCATCGCCATCGCTACTGTGATCTCGGCGATCAATTCGCTGACCCTGTCGCCAGCATTGGCCGCCACCCTGCTGAAACCGCACGGCGCCGCCGCGGACCTGCCGGCGCGAGTGATCGACCGGCTGTTCGGCTGGATTTTCCGGCCGTTCAACCGCTTTTTCCTGCGCAATGCCGAACGTTACCAGCATCTGGTCGGGCGCAGCCTGAGCCGCCGCGGCTGGGTCTTCGGCGTCTATGTCCTGCTGCTGGCCGGTACCGCGCTGATGTTCAGCCAGGTGCCCGGCGGGTTCATTCCGACCCAGGACAAGACCTATCTGGTCGGCAGCATCAGCCTGCCGCCAGGCGCCACCCTCGACCGCACCGAAGCAGTAGCTCGCCAGGTCAGTGATATTGCCCTGGCAACCGAGGGGGTGGCGCATGCGGCAGCGTTTGTCGGCTTCAACGCGCTGCAGGGGACCAACACACCGAATGTCGGCACCGTGTTCATCCTGTTCGACGACTTCAGTCAGCGCACGCGCAGCGCCGAACAGATCAGCGAGGAACTCAACGGCAAGCTGGCAACCATCGACGAAGGCTTCGCGGTGACCTTTATGCCGCCGCCAGTGTTCGGCCTGGGCACCGGTTCAGGTTATTCGCTGTATGTGCAGGACCGCCGCGGCGCCGGTTACGGTGAGCTGCAACAGGCCGTCGATGGCCTGGCATTGGGACTCAGCGAGGCTCCGGGCATGTTTTTCCCGTTCAGCTCCTACCAGTCCAACGTGCCGCAACTGGACGCCGAGGTTGACCGCCTGCAGGCCAAGGCCCAGGGGGTGCGGCTGGATGAACTGTACGCCACCCTGCAGTTGTATTTCGGCTCGCAGTACATCAACGACTTCAACCTGTTCGGCCGCACCTATCGGGTCATGGCACAGGCCGATGCGCCGTTCCGCGACGAGATCAGCGACCTCGACCATCTCTACACCCGTAACGCTCAGGGCGACATGGTGCCACTCAGCAGCATGGTCAGCCTGCATGAAAGCTTCGGCCCTGACCCGGTGATCCGCTATAACGGCTATCCGGCCGCCGATCTGCTGGGGCAATCCGATCCGGGCATACTGTCGTCGGCCCAGACCCTGGCCACGGTCACTGCGATAGCCGCCGACACCCTGCCGCCGGGCATGACCCTGGAGTGGACCGACCTGAGCTTCCAGCAGGTCAATCAGGGCAATGCCGCGCTGGTGGTATTCCCGCTGGCAGTGCTGCTGGTGTTTCTGGTGCTGGCGGCACTCTACGAGAGCTGGGTCATGCCACTGGCGGTGATCCTGATCGTGCCCATGTGCCTGCTGGCGGCATTGTTCGGGGTCTGGCTGAGCGGAGGCGACAACAACATCTTCGTTCAGGTCGGCCTGGTGGTACTGATGGGGCTGGCGTGCAAAAACGCCATCCTGATTGTCGAGTTCGCCCGGGATCTGGAGCAGCAGGGCCATGACACCCTGAGTGCAGCCCTGGAAGCCTGCCGTCTGCGCCTGCGGCCGATCATCATGACCTCGGTGGCCTTCATCGCCGGCGTGGTCCCGCTGGTATTGGCCAGCGGCGCCGGCAGTGAAGTGCGCAACGCCATGGGGATCACGGTCTTCACCGGCATGATCGGCGTGACCCTGTTCGGCCTGCTGCTGACCCCGGTGTTTTATGTCGCCCTGCGCCGGCTGGCGCAAAGGCGCAGCCAAACCGCAGCCCCGGAGCAAACGCACCATGCATAAATCGCTCATCATCACTGGCGCATTGATCCTGGCCGGCTGCGCCGCCGGCCCCGACTATCAGCCGCCGGAGCTGCCGGCACTGACACACTTTGCCGAAGATCCGGGTGTGGCGGCGACCGACCCGGCTGTTGAACAGCACTTCTGGCGCGGCTTTGACGACCCGTTGCTCGATAGCCTGATCGCCCAGACCCTGGCCCACAATCAGGACCTGCAGGCCGGGCTGGCCCGTTACCAGCAGGCCCAGGCCCTGCTGCGCGGCGCCCGGCTCGAACAACTGCCCAGTGCGCGCCTGAACGCCAGTGCCGGTGAGCAGTATCTGGCGGAACTGGAACGCCCAGTCAACGGTCGGGAGCGGGTCGAGCGGTACCAGGCCGGGCTGGCGCTGAGCTGGGAGCTGGACCTGTTCGGCCGCCTGAGTCGTCTGACGCAGGCGCAAGCTGCCGCGCTTGAGGCCAGCGAAGCCGATCTGGGCGCCCTGCAGGTTGCCCTGATTGGCCAGTTGGCCACCAGCTACTTCGAGCTGCGCGGTTTGCAGTTGCGTCATCAGGTAGCGCAGCAGAATGTCGAACTGCAACGGGCTTCGCTGGATCTGGTCAGCACCTGGCTGGAAGCCGGACGCGGCACTCTGCTCGATCAGGTACGCGCCGAAGCCCAGTTGCAGGCTCGCCAGGCCCTGCTGCCCGAACTCGAAGCCAGCATCCAGGTCAGCCTGCACCGCATCAGCGTGCTGACCGGCCAGCCACCCGGGAACTGGCCGCCAGCACTGCTTGCCTCCCAGCCATTGCCAGCCATGCCGATGCTGATCAGCCCTGGCACCCCTGGCGAACTGCTGCGCCGCCGACCTGACATTCGTGCCGCCGAGCGACGGCTGGCCAGCAGCAACGCCCTGATTGGGGTGGCCAGTGCCGACCTGTTCCCGCGCTTCAGTCTTGATGCATTGCTGGGCTCCGTAGCTGGCTCCGGTGCCGACCTGTTCAGTGCCGGCAGCAGTTCACGCAGCCTGATGCTGGGGGTCGACTGGAGCTTTCTGGATCGCGGACGAGTCAATGCCCGGGTTGATGCCGCTCAAGCCAGTAGTGCCGAGGCCCTGGCTGACTATCGTCAGACCCTGCTACTGGCGCTGGAGGAGACCGAAACCTGGCTGGTCCGCTACCACCGAGGGCTGGATACCGACGCCCGGCTGCAACAGGCGGTGGCCGCCGCCGATATCGCCGTGGCACAGGCTCAGGACCGCTACCGCCAGGGCTATATCAACTACTTTGAAGTATTGACCGCCGAGCAGGAGCTCAGCGATCTACGTGATCGTCTGGAGCAGAGCCGCACCACCACCGCGCTGGCGATGGTCAGCCTGTATCGCTCGCTGGCCGGAGCCCCAAGCCCGGAAACAGAGCTGTTGGCAGCTCGAACCAATGCAGGCTTAAGCGGTCTGAAATGAGAGATATGCTCAGGGAGTTCGTCATGTTTCGCTACTTGTCAGTGTTCCCGCTGTTCATGCTTCTGGCTGCCTGCCAGAGCAGCCCGATACAACAGGATTATGACCCCAACCGCAGCTATACCCAGTACCGCAGTTGGGCCTGGGCCGAGCCGGCGGTCAGTTATGCCCCGGCCGACCCACGCCTCCAGAGCGACCTGACCACTCAGCGCATTCGTGAAGCGGTGGCCGGGCAGCTGGATGTGCGCGGCCTGCGCCCGGCCGTGGCCGGAGCCGAGCCAGACCTGACCGTGCGCGCTCATCTGGTGGTGGAAAATCGCCAGGATCAGGTCACCACCAGCTACGGTGGACATTGGGGAGGTTACTGGCGTGGCGGCTGGGGCGGCCCGGGCTATTATGAAACCCGCACGGTCGACTACCGGGTTGGCACCCTGCAGATCGACCTGTTCGATGCCCAGGACAACCAGTTGGTCTGGCGCGGTAGTGCCAGCGAAGTTCTGCGCGACGGTGAACAGACACCCGCCGAGCGCAGCCGCAAGATGCACGAACTGGCCGCCAAGGTATTGAGTCGTTTCCCGCCGCAGTGATCAGAAGTTTGCCGGGGTCGTGGCGCTGATCAGCACGCAGGCCGTTTCGAACGGGTTGCGGAAGCGGTGTGGCTGGTTACTTTCAAAGTAGTAACTGTCGCCGGTGTCGAGAATATAGATCTCGCTGCCAACAGTGAGCTCCAACTGGCCGCTAACCACGATACCGGCTTCTTCACCTTCGTGGTTAAGCATATCCGGGCCGGTATCGGAGCCGGGCGGGTAGATTTCGTTGAGGAACGAGAAGGCACGGTTCGGGTGACCCTTGCCGACCAGCTTCATGGTCACTTCCCCCGCGCCGATATCCAGCAGTTCATCGGCCCGGTAGACCACCTGACGCTGGGCATCCTGTTCCAGTTCCAGGGAAAAGAAATCAACCAGCGACATGGGAATGCCGGATAGAACTTTTTTCAGGGAACTGACCGAGGGACTGACGCTGTTTTTCTCGATCATGGAGATGGTGCTGTTGGTGACACCGGCGCGTTTGGCCAGTTCACGCTGGGACAAACCTTTAAGTTTGCGAATAGCTTTAAGACGGGCACCAACGTCCAAGGTCGGGATCCTCCGGGATGTATCGACAAGCGTTATTGGAATCTGATGCCGGGCATCATTGCACGACTGTTCAGAATTTTCAACGCTTGCGACAATCAGCCCCGATAATGACGCGGCACCCGGTTGAGGTTGCAGAACAACTGATAGGGAATGGTTGCCGCCCAACTGGCCACTTCGCTGGCATTCAAACCCGCGCCCCAGAGCCGTACCAGGCTACCCAAGCCACTGCCCGGCAGGTCAGTCAGGTCCAGGGTCAGCATGTCCATCGACACCCGACCGATCAGTTGCGTGCGCTGGCCGTCAACCAGCACCGGCGTACCGTCTTTGGCATGCCGGGGATAGCCGTCGGCATAGCCCATGGCAACCACCCCAACCCGGGTATCGCGCGGAGCCACGAAGCGCGAGCCATACCCAATCGGCTCGCCGGCCGCCACCTGACGCACGGCAATGATCCGGGACTCCAGCTGCATCACCGGTCTGAGCTGCTCAGCCTGGGCTTGCGGGAATTCGAACGGGGTAGCGCCGTAGAGCATGATGCCGGGGCGCAGCCAGTCGCCATGAGCCTGTGGCCAGGCCAGTACGCCAGGGGAGTTGCACAGACTGCTGGGCCCGTCCAGACCCCGGGTAGCCGCAGCGAAGGTCGCCAGTTGCTGCTCGGTACGGCCGGTTTCAGGCTCGTCGGCACGCGAGAAGTGAGTCATCTTGGTCAGGCTGGCAACCTTGCCGCCAGCCTGCAGGGCGCGCCAGATCGCCGGATATTCCTCGGGCATGAAACCAACCCGATGCATGCCACTGTCGAGCTTGAGCCAGACGTTCAGTGGCAGGCGGATATCCGCCTGCTCAAGGTCGTGCAACTGGCCGTGATGATGAATCACGGTCCACAGCCGATGCTGCTGGATCAGCGCCAGCTCGTCAGCCTCGAACCAGCCCTCTAGCAGCAGTATCGGCTTGTCGATACCCGCGTCGCGCAGTACCAGGGCCTCTTCGATGCAGGCCACCGCGAAACCGTCAGCCACCGGCGCCAACGCCTGGGCGCAGGGCACGGCGCCATGGCCATAGGCATTGGCCTTGACCACCGCCAATGCCTGGCGGCCGGACAGGCTCTTGGCCAGCTGGTAATTGTGGCGCAGGGCGTTGAGATCGATCAGAGCTTGGGCTGGGCGCATGTTGAATTCTTGAAAAAATGCGGGGCTGGGTGCCCCGCCAAGGCCTAGATTATCAGACTGTTGTGGTCGCAGGGAGCAACAGGCTGATGGGGGTACTCGATAGCTGGATCGCCACGGGCCTGCGGCCCGCGCGATGACAGATTCTGGCAACCGGGATGGCTGTTATCGTCATTGCGAGCCGCACAGCGGCGCGGCAATCCTCAGCAGTGGCGCTTAGAGTGCAGCCACCACCGACATTTCCACCAGAATCTCCGGTTCGCACAGCTTGGCTTCGACTGTGGCGCGGGCCGGGGCGGTGCCTTGCGGCAGCCACTGGTCCCAGACACTGTTCATTGCCTCGAAGTCGGCATCGATGTCCTTCAGGTAGATGGTCACCGACAGAATCTTGGTCTTGTCGCTACCGGCCTCGGCCAGCAGCTTCTCGATTTCCTGCAGGGTGCTGCGGGTCTGGGTCGCGGCATCGCTGGCCAGATCCTCGTCAGCTGCCACCTGACCGGCCAGATACACGGTGTTCTGGTGGATGACGATCTGGCTCATGCGGCGGTTAGTGTGCAGACGCTGTACGGACATTCCGGCGAGTCTCCTTGTAGGTGGTGTAACGGTCGATGCCGAAACCTTCGTTGCGAATGGCCGGCTTGCGGCCGCTCATCAGATCGGCCAGCAACTGGCTGGAGCCACAGGACATGGTCCAGCCCAACGTGCCATGACCGGTGTTCAGGTAAAGATTACGCAGCGCGGTTGCACCAATGATCGGCGTGCCGTCCGGGGTCATCGGCCGGAATCCGGTCCAGAAGCTGGCCTGAGCAGCATCACCGCCCTGCGGGAACAGATCGCCGACCACCATTTCCAGGGTAGCCCGGCGCTTGTCGCGCAGTTCGGTATCGAAACCGGCCAATTCTGCCATGCCGCCGACCCGGATACGCTCAGCGAATCGGGTAATGGCGACCTTGTAGGTTTCGTCCATCACGGTCGATACCGGGGCCATATCGGGGTTGCTGACCGGCAGGGTCAGTGAATAGCCCTTGACCGGGTAGACCGGCAGATCGATGCCATGGCTGCGCAGCAGTTGCGGCGAGTAGCTGCCCAGCGCCAGCACATAGCTGTCGGCCCGCAGGATCTCGTCGCCGGCGCGCACGCCGGTGACTCGCGCACCATCGCTGAGCAGCTCCTGAATGTTGCAGTTATAACGGAATTTGACCCCCAGCTCGGCGCACTTGGCCGCCAGCCGGGTGGTAAACAGGTGGCAATCACCGGTTTCGTCGTTGGGTAGGCGCAGACCGCCGACAATTTTGTCGGCACTGGGTGCCAGGCCCGGCTCAAACTGTACGCAGCCAGCCCGGTCCAGCACCTGGTAAGGCACATTGCAGCGCTCCAGTACGGCGATGTCCTGGGCAGCGGCGTCCATCTGCTTCTGGGTGCGGAACAATTGCAGGGTGCCGAGTTCACGGTGTTCGTAGTCGACGCCACTGTCGCGACGCAGGTCCATGAGGCAGTCGCGGCTGTATTCGGCCAGACGCATCATGCGTTCCTTGTTGACCGCATAACGCGCCTCGGTGCAGTTGGCCAGCATCTTCATCATCCAGCGGTACTGGAACGCATCAGCAGTCGGCCTAATGGCCAGTGGTGCGTGCTCGGCCATCATCCACTTCAGCGCCTTGACTGGCACGCCGGGAGCGGCCCAGGGCGCGGAATAGCCGGGCGAGATCATGCCGGCGTTGCCAAAGCTGGTTTCCAGGCCGGGGCCGGGCTGGCGATCAATCACGGTGACCTCATGGCCAGCCTTGGCCAGATACCAGGCGCTGGTGATGCCGATGACACCGCTACCGAGAATGAGAACCTGCATGGACTGCTCCCGCACCTGTGTGCTGAAAAGGCTGTTGTTGTGAGGCCCACCGGTGAGACAAAACACCACATGGGCGATATCTCTATTCTAGGACAGGTGCTCTTTAGGCTTTTTTCGTTTATTTTCTGTTTGGCGGGAAATCATCTCGAAGTAATAACAATGATCGGGAAAAAATTATGAAAACACGCAGAGCCTCCAGCCGCGAACTGGACAAGATCGACCGACATATCCTGCGCATCCTCCAGCAGGAGGGGCGGATTTCCTATGTCGAGCTGGGCGAGCGGGTGGGGCTGTCGACTACGCCATGCATGGAGCGGGTCAAACGTCTGGAGCGGGAGAAATTCATCCTCGGCTATGGTGCCCAACTGAACCCGCACAAGTTGCAGGCCAATCTGCTGGTGTTCGTCGAGATCAGCCTGGCATCGAAGTCGGCAGATATCTTCGACGACTTTCGCCGGGCAGCGATCAAGCTGCCGCATGTGCTGGAGTGCCATCTGGTCTCCGGCGACTTCGATTATCTGCTCAAGGCGCGGATCTCCGAAATGACCTCGTACCGCAAACTGCTCGGCGACATCCTGCTCAAGCTGCCAGGGGTACGCGAGTCGAAGAGCTATATCGTCATGGAAGAGATCAAGGAGACGTTGGCGATCCCTATACCCGACGACGAATAATCGCTATGCTGGTGTCAATTTTTATTGACACTCTTTCGCTATATCAAACGGAACCCCCATGGCCAACGCTCCGACCCATACGCCTGAACACGCCCCGTCCTATTACGCCGCCAGCACCAACATGGCGTTGAGCTTTCCGGCGCTGACCAGCGAGGAGTGCGCCGATGTGTGCATTGTTGGCGGCGGTTTCACCGGTCTGAATACCGCCATCGAGCTGGCCCAGCGCGGTTTTTCGGTGGTGTTGCTGGAAGCCTGTCAGGTCGGCTGGGGTGCCAGCGGCCGCAACGGCGGCCAGTTGATCCGCGGGGTTGGTCATGATCTCGAACAGTTCGAGTCGATCATCGGTGCCGAGGGCGTGCGCGAACTCAAGCTGATGGGTCTGGAGGCGGTACAGATCGTGCGCCGGCGCATCGAGCAGTTCAATATCGACTGCGATCTGACCTGGGGTTATTGCGATCTGGCCAACAAACCCGCGCATCTGGAAGCCTTCCGGGAAGACATGGCCGAACTGCGCGGACTCGGTTACCAGGCCGAGATGAAGATCATTGAGCCGGACCAGATGCACAGCGTGGTCGGCTCGGATGTCTACGTCGGTGGCATGACCGACATGGGCTCGGGTCATCTGCATCCACTCAATCTCGCCCTGGGCGAGGCCCGGGCCGCGCAGTCGCTGGGTGTGCGGGTGTATGAACAGTCGGCGGTCACTGCTATCGACTATGGCCCGCAGGTCACGGTCCACACCGCCAGCGGCAGGGTTCGGGCCGGGCAACTGGTGATCGGCTGCAACGCCTATCTGCGCGAACTGCAGCCGCAGCTCAGTGGCAAGGTGTTGCCCGCCGGCAGTTACGTGATTGCCACCGAGCCCTTGAGCGAGGAGCAGGCCCGCCGCCTGATTCCGCAGAACATGGCGCTGTGCGACCAGCGCGTGGCGCTCGACTATTACCGGCTCTCCAGGGACCGACGGTTGCTGTTCGGCGGTGCCTGTCATTACTCCGGGCGCGACCCACAGGACATCGCCGCCTACATGCGCCCGAAGATGCTGCGGGTCTTCCCGCAACTGGCTGACGTGAAAATCGACTATCAGTGGGGCGGGATGATCGGTATCGGTGCCAACCGCCTGCCGCAGATCGGCAAGCTGCCTGGCCAGGCCAATGTCTTCTTCGCCCAGGCCTACTCCGGGCATGGGGTCAACGCCACCCACCTGGCCGCGCAACTGCTGACCGAGGCGATCAGCGGCCAGGCCAGTCGGGGCTTCGAGCTGTTCAGCCAGGTCCCGCACATGACCTTCCCCGGCGGCAAGCAGTTCCGCTCCCAGTTGCTGGCGCTGGGGATGCTATGGCATCGGATCAAGGAAGTGTTCTAGGGTCTGTTGACGTTGACCACAGGCAAGAGCCGTCAAGAACACATACCGTCATTGCGAGGGCCGCAGGCCCGTGGCAATCCATGCCGGGAGCGCGTCTGGCAGGCGGTATGGATTGCCGCGTCGGCGGATGGCCGCCCCCTGCGACTCGCAATGACAGGCTTGTCGCACGCCAACTCAATCGCGCACTTCAACCAGCCCGTGCGGCAGTTCGGCAATCTTGCCCGGCTGGCCGCCCAGGTCGATCAAGTCGCCATTGGCCGGCAGTAGGCCGCCGATGCCCAGGCTGCGAGCAAAACTTTGGTGCGCCTGCTGGTGGTAACGCTCGCCATGCACCGGCAGCAGCCAGCGCGGCCTGAGCCAGCCGTAGAGTTGCCGCAGATCTTCCTGCGGCGGATGGCCGGAAGCGTGGATCGGCGCCATGTCGTCATCGATCACCTCTACCCCCTGCTCCTTGAGCCCCTGCTTGATCGCCGCCAGCGCCACTTCGTTGCCGGGAATCAAGCGCGAGGAAAACAGCACCGCATCGCCCGGTTCCAGGTTCAACTGCGGATGATTGCCGGCCGCCAGTCGGCCCAGGGCCGCCGCCGGCTCGCCCTGACTACCGGTACAAACCCAGAGCTGCTGCTGACGCGGCAAAAACCCCAGCTCCCAAGGGCCGATAAACCCAGGCTGGCCGTTCAGGTAGTTATGCGCCCGGCCAGCCGCGTGCAAGGTCACCAGACTACGACCGAGCAGACCAGCGTAGCGGCCGGTATCAAAGGCGATCTCGGCCAGGCTGTGCAGGCGGGCAATATTGCTGGCGAAGCAGGTGACAATCACCCGCTGGCGCAACGGCCGGATGGTGTCGAGCAGGCCGTTCTGTACCTCGGCTTCGGAGCGACTGCCGCCAACCACTGAGGCATTGGTCGAATCACCGATCACCACGTCAATCCCGGCCTTGCCCAGCGCTTGCAGCCGGCCCTGGGCGGTCAGACCACCCACCACTGGCTGCGGATCGAGCTTCCAGTCACCACTGTGGTAAAGCCGCTTACCGGCCACCTCAAGGACGATGGCGTGGGATTCGGGGATCGAGTGGGTGACCGGAATCCACTCGACCTGAAACGCCCCAATGCCGACCGGCTGCAGCGGCTCGATAATCTTCAGGCTTGGCCACTCGCGGTTGGGGTCGAGCTTGTTGCGGATCAGCCGGGCAGCGAACGGGCTGGCGTAGATCGGGCAGTTGAGCGCCGGCCACAGATGCGGGATGGCGCCGATATGGTCTTCATGGGCGTGGGTGATCAACAGTGCCGAGAGCTGGATATCGTGCCGCTCCAGCGCCGCCAGACTGGGGACCGACACCCGGTTGCGCCCGGCCGCGCCCGGCTCCAGGGCAAAGCCACAGTCGATGGCGATCCACTGCCCGGCACTGCCGTACAGATAGAAGTTGGCCCCGAACATCCCCGCGCCGCCCAAGGCCACGAACAGCGGGCCTTCCTGATTGTGAATCTGATCGAAACGGGCGGTAGGCATCGGCGCTCCTAGTTAGGGTCTGTTGCCATTTCATCACAACCGCGCCGGCGCCTGAAGGGCTCAGCCGAAAAACCAGTAGCACACGCCAATGGCGGTCAGCATCCCGGCAAGGTCGGCCAGCAGCGCACAGCCCAGCCCATGGCGGATACGGCGGATGCCGACTGCCCCGAAATACACCGCCAGCACGTAGAAGGTGGTTTCGGTGCTGCCCTGCATGGTCGCGGCCAGCAGTGCCGGGAAGCTGTCGACCCCGAAGGTATTCATGGTTTCGATCATCATCGCCCGCGCGCCGCTACCAGACAGCGGCTTGATGAAGGCGGTCGGCAGGGCATCAATGAAGCGGGTATCCCAGCCCAGCGCCTCGATCAGCCAACGGATGCCATCGAGCCCGGTGTCGAGCACCCCGCTGGCGCGCAGAGCGCCGACCGCCACCAGCATGGCAACCAGATAGGGCAGCAGGGATACGGTGAAGCTGAAGCCTTCCTTGGCCCCTTCAATGAAGGTGTCATAGACATTGACCTTGCGCAGCGCGGCAATACCGAGAAAGGCAATGATGATGCCGAACAGGGTCAGGTTGCCGACCAGGGTCGAAGTTGCGGCCAGCGCCTGAGCCGACATCCCGGCCAGGCTGGTCAGCAGCAGCCCGAGCGCCAGTGCACCGGCGCCCAGATAGGCCAACACCACCGGATCCCAGAGCTTCAGTCGCTGGATCAGCGCGACACTAAGCAGCCCGACCAGACTGGAGGCGGTAGTGGCCAGCAGAATCGGCAAGAATACCGCGGTCGGATCGGCGGCGCCCTGCTGGGCCCGATACATGAAGATGGTCACCGGCAGCAGGGTCAGCGACGAGGTATTAAGCACCAGAAACAGGATCTGCGCGTTGCTGGCGGTATCCTTGCTCGGGTTCAGACTCTGCAGTGCATGCATGGCCTTGAGCCCGATCGGGGTGGCGGCGTTGTCCAGGCCCAGCACATTGGCGGCAAAATTCATGGTGATGTGCCCTGCGGCCGGATGACCACTGGGCACCTCCGGCATCAGCCGGCGAAACAGCGGATTCAGCAGGCGCGCCAGCAGGCTGATCAGCCCGGCCTTTTCGGCAATCGCCAGAAAGCCCAGCCACAGGGTCATGGTGCCGACCAGCACCAGCACAATCTCAACACTGAGCCTGGCCATGTCGAACAAGGCCGCGACCAGACGGCTGAATACCTCGGCATCGCCAAGCCCCAGCCACTGCCACAGTGCGGCGACGAACGCGGCGAGGAAAAAACTCAGCCAGATTCCATTGAGCATTGGTTACGGCTCAACCATCAAGGTCTGCTCGCTGATCGGCTCGGCCAGCCAGATCTGTAGCGGGGCATCCAGCGCAGCACGCGCCTCGGGTGCCAGGGCGGCAAGCAGCGCGGCGGTTTCGATGTCGGGTAGCCCTCGGTGATCGGCCGGGCGGAAGCGCATCTGGAAGGCAGCCAGCACGTTGCGAGTCACCCGGCTCCACAGGCCATCATCCGGCACGGCATAACCGACTTCGGCCAACGCCTGCTGGAACCAGCCAAGCGAAGGGGTTCGTCCGGCCAGTTGGGCCTGCACCTCGGCCACCTGGGCCGCATCAGGCCAGATCGCCACCCCAGCCTCGGCCAGTTGCCGCCAGGGAAACAGCGGGCCGGGATCAACCTTGCGCTGCGGCGCGACATCGCTATGGCCGATGACCCGCTCAGGGCCCAGGCCGTGGCGTTGGAGGATGTCACGCAGCAACGGGATCAACGCCTCAATCTGGGCCGGCTCCCACGGCTGCCAATGCCGCTGGCCGTTCTCCTCGCGGTAGCCCTGGTTCACCAATTCGATACCGATTGAGCTGGCGTTGAGCCAGGTCCGCCCCTGCCAACTGCTCTCGCCGGCATGCCAGGCCCGGCGGTCCTCATCGACCAGACGATAGATGGTCGGCGGGTTTTCATCGATCAGGTAATGGCTACTGACGCCGCCAGTGGCCAGATTGCGCAGCGAGCGCTCAAAACCGGATGAGGTGTAGTGCAGGATCACGTACTGAACCCGGCTGTCCTGGCTCAGGGCGCTGTAGCGGGTGTCGATCTGCGGTGATCCGGCGCAGCCGGCCAGCACCGCCAACAGAAGAATCAGACTCAACGCGCCACGCCGCATGCAAACTCCTAGGTAGGCCGGGATAGGGTCTGCCTATCTTGCGGGTTTGCCGGCAGGCCATCAAGGGCCAACAGGGGCTGAACTCAGTCGGCGCAGATCAACCGGTTGCGCCCGTCATCCTTGGCCCGATACATGGCCCGGTCCGCCCGGTCGAACACTTCATCCAGGCTGTCATCGGCCCGGAACTCGGTATAGCCCAGGGAGATGGTGATCGGTACCCGTTCGCTCTTGAAGTGGAACGGGCAAGCCTCAATCCCGGAGCGCAGCTCTTCCAGTACCACATGACCCTGGGCGCTGCTGGTGCCGGGCATCAGCAGGACAAACTCTTCACCGCCGAAACGGCCGATGAAATCGGTCTTGCGCAGGCGCCGCGACAACTGCTGGGCAATCAGGCGCAACACCTTATCGCCGGCCAGGTGGCCAAAGTTGTCGTTGATGCTCTTGAAGTGATCGACATCCAGCACTGCCAGCAGCAACTGGCCACCATAGCGTTGCCAGCGGTCGAACTCTTCTTCCATGCGTTTTTGCAGGCCGGCGCGGTTGGGCAGCCCGGTCAGGCTGTCGACCATCGCCCGTTCGCGCTGCTCCTCGAGGTGCTTGCGGAAAGTCTGGGCTTCGACCTCCATAACCTTGATCCGTTCGACCATGACCTGCAGGCGTTCAGCCACCTCCTGCTCATGCTGCTCACGCAAGTGACGGGCCTGATCGACATTGCTCAGCAGCGCATCGAGCTTGGCCTCGACATTGGCCTTGAGCGCGTCCAGGTCGGAGGCGTCGCGAACATCGTCGTGCAGGTCCTCGACCTGATTGCGGATCGCCCCCTCCAGCGCCCGCCCAGCCTCCAAAGTGTTGTTGTAGGCGTCATGGGCCGCTTCCAGATTGCCCTGAAACTGCGCCAGACGCTTGTTGAGCTGCTGCAGATAGCGCTCAAAGTCGGCCTGGCGCTCATTCTGGGCGCTGAGAATCAGCAGACCGAGCTCGTCCAGCACCGCCGCCAGCTCATACCAGTTAAGGCCACGCGTGACCTGCTCACGCAGCCGCTCGGCTTGCGATACCTGGGCATCAACGACCTGCAATTCGCTGAGCAGATTGAGCAAAATACCTTCGATATTGGCGGCGATCGCCGAGTAGTTGTGCTCTTCGCCCGCCAGATTGCCGGGCACCTGAACTATCTCGCCATTGCTCTGGGCAGGCTGTTGCTCAGGCTCTTCAGCCTGATCAGTCGCACGACCGAACAGGCGCGTCCACAGTCCTGGTGCCGACATCTCCTGATTTGGATTCAAGGCCTGCCCCTGCACATCCACCAGATCATCTAGCAGGTCGGGAATCTTCGAGGCGTACTCGATCGGCTTGTCCAGCCGCTTGAGCAACTGACGCAAGGTCTTGGCCGCGTCCTTGGGCGGATCCAGCTCCTGAAGCTGCTCGGCCAATTGCCTGAGGTTGAGGCTGATACGCTGCAGGTTGTTCTGCCGGGCACTGTCGGCGGTCAACACCGCATGCTCCAGGTCAGGCATCAGGTCGGCCAGTTTAAACGGCGGGGCGTCACTACGCAGGGCGCTGCGCAGCTCCTTGAGCTGACGATCCAGCAGCGGATCCACGCCATCTGCGGCAATACTGACCCTCACCAGCCCACGCTTGAGCAGCTCTTCCTGATCGGTGGTCTCAAAGGCATCGTGCCCGTTTTGTCGTCGGCTGTTTCGGGTATCGGACATGGGTGCTCCTACGCACGGCGTACCCAAGGATTATAGGGGAATTTGACCTGCTGGCTACTGGCTAGGCGTGGCGCAGGCTATCGGGCAGACGAATGTGCATGGCCACCGGCAGATGATCGGAAATTGCCTGGGGCAACACATCGACCTGTTCGATATCCAGACTAGAGCTGAGCAGAATGTGATCAAGCACCCGGGCGGGTTTCCAGCTCGGGTAGGTACCGGGCAGGCTGGCGGTATGCAGGCCACTGCCACGCAGCGGCGAATGTTCCAGCAGATCAATGGCATGGGTGTTCATGTCACCCATCAGCACCACATGTTTGAAATCGCTTATCCGTTCTCGGATATAGGCCAACTGACTGGCTCGGGTTCGGGTGCTGAGCGCCAGATGCATCATCACCACCAGCAACTGTTCATCACCCTGACCGAAACGGGTCAGGATCGCTCCGCGTCCAGGCAGCATGCCCGGCAGCTTGTGATCTTCTACCAGTTTTGGGGCGAAACGGCTGAGCAGGCCATTGGAGTGCTGGGCAAAACGCCCGAGATTGCGGTTAAGCTGCTGGTACCAGTAGGGGAACTGGCTTTCCTTGGCCAAATGCTCAACCTGGTTGACGTAACCAGAACGCAGGCTGCCACCATCGACTTCCTGCAGGGCCACCAGATCGAACTCGCTGAGCAACTGAGCGATCTGGCGCAAGGTGTTCTGACGCCCGGCATGCGGCAGCAGATGCTGCCAGCTTTTGGTCAGGTAGTGGTGATAACGCTGGGTATTGATGCCGACCTGGATATTGAAGCTGAGCAGTTTCAACACCTCGGGCAACGGCTGCCCCTCACAGGGGCAATGCGGATTGGTACGCAGCTCTGCGGGCAGGGCGTGACCATGGGTCACGCGGCGCCAGGGAACATTAGTTGCGGCCAGCATCATGGCACCTCAGAGCGCCTGACGTTCCTGATCGACCAGGAACTCGGCGACCTTGAGCATTTCATCGAAACCACCAACCATACCGCCTTCGATCCGGTACTTGCCGTTGACCACCAGGACCGGCACACCAGTCGCACGGTAGCTGCGCGCCAGACGCGAAGCCTGATCCATTTTGCTGCGCACACCGAAGGAACTCCAGGCCCGCTTGAAGGTGTCGCTGCTAATGCCATAGGGCTCGAGCAGCTTGATCATGGCCCCTTCATCGGCCAGGCGGTTACCCTGGTTGTGGATGGCCTGGAACACTGCGGAGTGGGTTTCATCCAGCTTGTTGAGGCTTTCCAAGGTATAGAACAATTGACCATGGGTGTTCCAGGTTCCACCAAACATGGCCGGAACCGGGCGGAAATGCACATCCTCAGGAAGTTGCTTCTTCCAGTCCTGAATGATCGGTTCAAAGGTGTAGCAGTGACCACAGCCATACCAGAACAACTCGACCACTTCGATCTTGTCAGGCTCCTGAGTCGGCGCCGGCGTGGGCAGCACTACATAGTGAACACCAGCCTTGTACGGGGCCTCTTCCTGGGCATGGGCCAGAGTCAGGGCACCCAATAGCCAGACCGCGAAAACAGATAACCAGACACGCATGCAGCTCTCCCCAAAGAATACGTCAGTTGCTTGTTGTGACCATCAGGCCGGTAAAAAGATTCCCTGGCCGATGGTCGCATAATAGGTCAGGCGCTGGTAGACGCCCATAAAGAAAGGGTGGCCTAAGCCACCCTTTTTGAGAAGCGGGCTGCAACACCCGGCAACATCTGAGCTTAACGCAGGCCCTGGATATAGTTGGATACCGCTTCGATATCCTTGTTGCTCAGGCGACTGGCGATGGTCCGCATGACTTCGGTATCACCGTCATTGACCCGGTCACCTTCACGGAAATCGGTCAGCTGCTTGGCGGTATAGGCCGCATGTTGGCCGGCCAGACGCGGATAACCGGCCGGATCGTTGCCTTTGCCGGTCGGAGAGTGGCAACCGATACAGGCCGGCAGACCAGTTTCCAGATTGCCGCCGCGGAAAATAGCCTCGCCACGCTCGGCCAACTCAGCGTCGGCAACGCCCAGACTCGGCGACTGGCTGTTGTAGAAGGCAGCGATGTCACGCAGATCCTGCTCGTCGAAACCGGTCAGCATGCCGGTCATTTCCAGCACCGGACGACGGCCTTCCTTGATGTCGATCATCTGCTTGAGCAGGTAGCGTTCGCCCTGACCAGCAAGCTTGGGGAAGTTCGGCATGGGGCTGTTGCCGTCGGGGCCGTGACAGGCAGCACACATGGCAACCTTGCCCTGACCGGCTTCAGCGTCGCCCTGGTTTGCATGGGCCGCACCGGCCACACCGAGGGATAACACCAGACTGACGAGTAGTTTGTTCATCGGCTAATCCAATAACGGCTAAAAGAAATCGTTGGCTCTGCCCGCCACCCCGGTCTTCGATGGACCACGTTATGTCTGGCGAACGGCCGTATTCATCATTCTGTCCGGCCGCGACCTGGCGCTGATCGGACAGTGGGCATTCATGCTATCCGCGACGCTCAACAGGTGCAATGCACGAACTGTCGCAGTGCCTTTCAGATATAAAACCGCGGCATTATATACTAAGCTACCCACGAACGTGAACGCCTTAAGACTCCTGTCGTGCCAGCCAACGGATACCCCATGTCTTCTGCAACACCCCTTGTAACACTTTGTCAGCGTGCCCACTTCATCAAAAGTGCCAGCCAGGTTGACCAGTGCCCGCCCGATCAGGGTTATGAAGTCGCCTTCGCCGGGCGTTCCAACGCTGGCAAGTCCAGCGCCCTGAATACCCTGACCCATGCCCGTTTAGCGCGCACCTCGAAGACGCCGGGACGCACCCAGTTGATCAACTTCTTCGGTCTCGATGAGCAGCGGCGACTGGTCGATTTGCCCGGCTACGGCTACGCCAAGGTGCCACTGGCGCTCAAGGAGCACTGGCAGCAGCATCTGGATGCCTACCTGACCGGGCGTCAGTGCCTGGCCGGCGTGGTGCTGGTGATGGATATTCGTCATCCGCTGTCGGAGTTTGACCAGATGATGCTGGAGTGGGCCAACCTGGCCGGGCTACCAGCCCATATCCTGCTGAGCAAGGCCGACAAGCTGGCTTTCGGTGCAGCCAAGAATAGCCTACTCAAGGTCCAGAGCACTATCCGCAAGGAATTTGGCAACCGCGCCAGCGTCCAGCTGTTCTCGGCACCCAAGCGCCAGGGTCTGGATGAGGCCTATGCCGTATTGGAAAGCTGGCTGTTTCCCGTCGACGAAGACCAGGGCCAGGAACAGTAGTCCGCCCGCCCGGGAACTCCGGGCGCTTGAGCACAAGCTTGGCGCTGGCAGAGGATCGGTGCGCAGCCTCCCAGGAACCGCAGGCAAAAAAAACCCCGAGCTTCTATGGGGAGGGAAGGCTCGGGGTTTAACGACCGGGCTGTGCTAGGAAAGGGAGAGTCGCCCGGTATTTCTGCCAACACTAAATCACATCTAAGGAGCATGAAGGGCTTGACTGGCCATTCATAATCTCTGACCAGGGTGATCACGAATAAGTTCAAAAAAATTTTTAGACGGATGAGTTATCAGCGGTAGCCGGCTTATAAGCAGCTCAAGCCGGCCAGCCCCGCCGCAATCAGTGCGCCTGATCCCAGTTATCACCCACACCCACTTCGACCACCAGCGGCACATCCAGTTCGGCGGCGGCGCCCATGTGCCGGCGCAGGCCTTCGCTGAGCGCCTCGACCTGATCTTCGCGGACCTCCAGCACCAGTTCGTCGTGTACCTGCATGATCATTCGCGCATCCAGCTGGCTTTCGCTCAGCCAGGCGTCGACCGCAATCATCGCCCGCTTGATGATATCGGCGGCGGTGCCCTGCATCGGCGCGTTGATCGCAGTGCGTTCAGCGCCCTTGCGCATCGCCTGATTTTTCGAGTGAATCTCCGGCAAGTACAGCCGGCGGCCGAACAGGGTTTCCACAAAACCCTGCTCACTGGCCTGGGCACGGGTGCTTTCCATGTACTTAAGCACCCCGGGGTAGCGCGCAAAGTAGCGGTCGATGTAGTCCTGGGCCTGTTTGCGCTCAACGTCGATCTGCTTGGCCAGGCCGAAGGCGCTCATGCCGTAGATCAGGCCGAAGTTGATCGCCTTGGCCTTGCGCCGCTGCTCACTGCTGACCTCGTCCAGGGCCACGCCAAACACTTCGGCTGCGGTAGCCTTGTGTACGTCGCGGTCATGCCGGAAGGCGTCCAGCAGGCCGGCGTCCTGGGCCAGATGGGCCATGATCCGCAATTCGATCTGCGAGTAGTCGGCCGCGACCAGCTTGTAGCCGGGCGGGGCAATGAAGGCCTGGCGGATACGCCGGCCCTCGGCGGTACGGATCGGAATGTTCTGCAGGTTCGGATCACTGGATGACAGCCGCCCGGTAGCCGCCACCGCCTGATGGTAGCTGGTATGAATGCGCCCGGTACGTGGGTTGATCTGTTCCGGCAGGCGGTCGGTGTAGGTGCTTTTGAGCTTGCTGACGCTGCGGTACTGCATGATCACCTGCGGCAGCTCGTAACCCTGCTCGGCCAGTTCGGCCAGGACCGCCTCGGCGGTCGAAGGCTGGCCCTTGGCGGTCTTGCTCAGCACCGGCAGTCCCTGCTTTTCATAGAGAATGTCGCCAAGCTGCTTTGGCGAGCCCAGATTGAACTCCTGGCCAGCCAGACGGAAGGCTTCGCGCTCCAGCTCGATCATCTTCTCGCCCAGTTCGCGGCTCTGGATCCCGAGCAGCTTGGCGTCGACCAGTGCCCCGGTGTTCTCGATCCGCGCCAGCACTGGCACCAGCGGCATTTCGATCTCGCGCAGCACCCGCGCCAGCGCCGGAATGGCCTCGAGTTTCTGCCACAGGGTCTGATGCAGACGCAGAGTGATGTCAGCGTCCTCACTGGCATAGGGACCGGCCTGCTCCAGAGCAATCTGGTCGAAGGTCAGTTGCTTGCTGCCCTTGCCGGCAATGTCCTCGAAGCGGATGGTGCTATGGCCGAGGTATTTCAGCGCCAGACTGTCCATGTCGTGACGGGTGGCGGTGGAGTCCAGCACATAGGACTCGAGCATGGTATCGAAGGCCACGCCCTGGACATCAATGCCGTAGCGGCGCAGCACGTTGATGTCGTACTTGGCGTGCTGGCCGACCTTGGCCTTGGCCGGATCTTCCAGCAGCGGCTTGAGCGCGGCCAGCACCGCAGCGCGGTCGAGCTGATCGGGCACGCCCATGTAACTGTGCGCCAATGGAATGTAGGCGGCCTCGTGCGGCTGGACCGCCAGCGACACGCCGACCAGTTCGGCCTGCTGGGCATGGATACTGGTGGTTTCGGTATCGAAGGCGAACAGTTCGGCGGCCTTGAGCTTGTCCAGCCAGCGCTGCAGATCCGCTTGGCTGGTGATGGTTTCATAGCGCGCCTCAACACTCTCACCGGGCTCAATGCTGTTGCCGGTTTCTTCGCCAGCGGCTTTGGCCTCGCGCAGCAGGTCGTCCAGCCAACTCTTGAACTCGAGCTGGCGGTACAACTCAATCAGCGTGTCACGATCAGGTTCGCCAGGCATCAGCGCATCGACGGCGATATCCAGCTCGACATCGACCTTGATGGTCGCCAGCTGATAGGACAGATACGCCATGTCCTTGTGCTCTTCAAGCTTCTCCGGCAGCTTCTTGGCGCCGCGGATCGGCAGCTCGGGCACCTTGTCGAGGTTGGCGTAGATCAGGTCCAGACCACCACCGATGCCGGTCAGCAACCCCAATGCGGTCTTCTCGCCAACTCCCGGCACGCCTGGAATGTTGTCGACCTTGTCGCCCATCAGCGCCAGGTAGTCGATGATTAGCTCGGGGCCAATGCCGAACTTTTCCTTCACACCGTCGATATCCAGCACTGTACCGGTCATGGTGTTGGCCAGGGTGATATGTGCATCGACCAGTTGCGCCATGTCCTTGTCACCAGTGGAAATCACCACCTCACGGCCGGCGGCTGCACTCTGCCGGGCCAGGGTGCCAATCACGTCGTCGGCCTCGACCCCGTCGATGCACAGCAGCGGCAGCCCCAGCGCACTGACACTGGCATGCAGCGGCTCGACCTGGCTGCGCAGCTCATCGGGCATGGGTGGGCGATGCGACTTGTAATGCTCGAACAGCTCATCTCGAAAGGTCGGGCCCTTGGCGTCGAACACTACCGCGAAAGGACTGTTCGGGTACTGCTTGCGCAGGCTTTTGAGCATGTTCAGCACGCCCTTGACCGCGCCGGTCGGCTGACCGGTCGAGGTGGTCAACGGTGGCAGGGCATGGAAGGCGCGGTACAAATAGGACGAACCATCGACCAGGATCAGGGGGGCATTGTCAGTCATGCGTCAGGTCAACATTTCCATGATGAAAAGGGGCTAGAATGAGGGCAGTCATTCAACGATAGGACAGCTTAACATGACACGCATGATTGGCCGCGGCCTGGCGATACTGGCTTTGAGTCTTTCCCTGCCATTGGCCGCCCAGGAAGGCCTGACCGGCGAGCCGGACGTGACCATCCGCCAGGAGGGCGACAAGACCATCGAGGAGTACCGGGTCAACGGCTTCCTCTATGCGATCAAGGTAACCCCACAAAACGGCCCACCCTATTTTCTGGTCGCCGTAGATGAAGACGGCAACTTCCAACGGGCCGATCAAGTCGGCGGCATGCGCATTCCCGGCTGGAAGATTTTCGAGTGGTAAGGGTCTGACATGTCGGTGTTTACTCCGGTCAGCCGGGAACAACTGGAAGCCTTTCTTGACGGCTTTGCCCTGGGTCGGCTGGTCGACTTCAGCGGCATCGCCGGTGGCAGCGAAAACAGCAACTTCTTCGTCGCTACCGAGCAGGGGGAATACGTCCTGACGCTGGTCGAACGCGGCCCGGTGGCCGACCTGCCGTTCTTTATCGAGCTGCTGGAGCACCTGCATCAGGCCGGCTTGCCGGTGCCCTATGCGATCACCGACCGCCAGGGCCTGGCATTGCACCGACTCAATCAGCGCCCGGCGCTGTTGCAGCCACGGCTGGCTGGCAAGCATGTCGAACAGCCCGATCCGGCTCATTGCCAGGCCGTTGGCCAAATGCTTGCGCGCCTGCACAACGCCACCGCCAGCAGCAGCCTGGAACGCATCAGTGATCGCGGCCTGGCCTGGATGCTGGAGACCGGCCGCCGGTTACACGACCGCATCAGCGATAGCGCGATTCACCACCTGGTCACCGAACTGCTGACCCAGATCGAGCAGTGGCAGGCCCACTACCCGGGCTTTCCCCGGGCCATCCTGCACGCCGACCTGTTCCGCGACAATGTCCTGTTCGACGGCCATCACCTCAGCGGACTGATCGACTTTTACAACGCCCACAGCGGCTGGACCCTCTACGATGTTGCCATCACCGTCAACGACTGGTGCCTGAGCGCTGAGCAACAACTGGACCCGACCCGGACCCAGGCGCTGCTGGCCGGCTATGCCGGCATTCGTCCGTTTACCCCATTCGAGGCCAAAAGCTGGCCTGCGGTACTGCGCCTGGCAGCACTACGATTCTGGCTCTCGCGCCAACTGGCCGCCGAGCGGCATGCAGGGCAAAGCGGCGTGCTGGTCAAGGATCCGGGGCATTTTCTACGGGTGCTGGAGCAGCACCGCAATGTGAATATCGGCCTGCCGCTGGCACTTTAGCCTGGCATATGGGTCAGAACATCTGGCGTGAACTCACGCCTTGACCATATGCCCAGGGAGGGCGATGTCCGTGTCTCGACGCATTCTGCTTGTACTTCTGGCCATAGCCATGGCGCTGCCACTGGCCTACCTTGGCGAAACCCGGCTGCCGGCGCTGCTGGCCGAAGACCTGCCCCAGGCCGATGCGGTCCTGGTCAACAAGACCGAGCGCAAGCTCTATCTGCTGCGGAGCGGTCAGATCTACCGTGAATACTCCATAGCGCTGGGCGGCAACCCGGTCGGACACAAGCAGCAGGAGGGTGACCGGCGCACACCGGAGGGCGACTACGTGCTGGACTGGCGCAATCCCAACAGCGGCTATCACCTGTCGCTGCACGTGTCCTACCCCAATGCCGAAGACCACGCCCGCGCCGCGGCCCAGGGCGTATCTCCCGGCGGCATGATCATGCTGCATGGCCAGCGCAACGGGTTCGGCTGGTTTGCCCCCGTATTGCAACGCCGCGACTGGACCAATGGTTGTGTGGCGTTGACCAATGTCGCCATGCAGGAAGTCTGGCGGGCAGTGCCGAACGGTACGCCAATTCGAATCCTGCCGTGACCAGACACCCGGACAGGCGAGGTCAATTGCACTAAAGTGAAACCTCTCAACCAGGAGGGTTAGTCATGAAAGGTTCCTGTCTATGTGGTGCCATCCAGATCAGCGCCAGCGATCAGACCGAGGTCAACGTCTGTCATTGCAACATGTGCCGACGCTGGGGTGGCGGCCCTTTTCTGGCAGTACATTGTGGCTCGCAGGTCGAGTTCAGCGGCTCGCTGGCACCGGCCCGCTATGCCTCGTCGGACTGGGCTGAACGCGGCTTTTGCCCGGCCTGCGGCACGCACCTGTTCTATCACCTGCTACCCGATGGCGAGTATGCGCTGCCAGTCGGACTATTTCAGGACGATGAGCGCTTTCAACTGACCGAACAGATCTTCATCGATCACAAACCTGACTACTATGCGCTGGCCAACCAGACCCGCACCCTGACCGGCGCCCAGGTCTTCGCGCTGTTTGGCGCCAGTCAGGACTGACGCGGACCTGCAGCCATGGGCGCCACCCAGGAGAGTATCGAACAGCTCTATCGCCAGCATGCGCGCCGGGTGCTGGCGACCCTGATCCGCCTGCTGGGCGATTTCACCCTGGCCGAGGAAGCCTTGCAGGAGGCCTTTGCCGCAGCGCTCAAGCAGTGGCCAGAGCAGGGCGTGCCGGACAACCCGACGGCCTGGCTGATCACCGCCGGGCGGCGACGGGGTATAGATCAGATCCGTCACCGGCAACTGACTCGCGAACGGGCCCATCTGCTGCTTGAGCCCGAAGGCGATGAACAGGAGCCGGACCCGCGAAGTATCGCCGATGACCAACTGCGCCTGCTGTTCACCTGCTGTCATCCCAGCCTGGCCCTGGAAGCCCAGCTGGCCCTGACGCTGCGCGAGATGTGCGGACTGACTACCGAGCAGGTCGCCAGCGCGCTGCTCAATAAGCCCAGCACCGTGGCCCAGCGCATCGTGCGAGCCAAACGCAAGATCCACGCGGCGCAGATTCCCTATCAGGTACCAGAAGCTGGCGAACTGGCCGAGCGCCTGCCTGGGGTGCTGCGGGTGATCTATCTGGTATTCAATGAAGGCTATTCAGCCAGCAGTGGTAGCGTACTGATTGATGTCAGTCTGGCCGATGAAGCGATCCGGTTGGCCGAGGAACTGGCGCAGTTACTGCCGCATGGCGAGGTATTTGGCCTGCTGGCGCTGCTGTTGTTGCAGGACTCGCGGCGCAATGCGCGCCAGACTGCCGATGGTGAACTTATTACGCTGGAGGAGCAGGACCGTCAGCGTTGGGATCGGTCGCGTATCGAAGCCGGTCTGCATTGGTTAACCCAGGCACTGGCCTTGACCCCGACCGGCCCCTACACCCTGCAGGCTTCGATTGCTGCCGAGCATGCCCGGGCCAGCCGGGCCGAGCAGACCGATTGGGCGCGAATCGTTCGCCTGTATCAGACACTGTTGTACCTGCAACCCTCGCCGGTAATCGCCCTCAACCACGCAGTAGCAGTGGCCATGTGCGATGGCCCCAAAGCGGGGTTGGTGTTACTTGATGCGCTGACTGCACACAAGAATATCGTCAACTATCACCTGTTCCATGCTGCCCGCGCTGATCTGCTGCGCCGCAACGGAGACTCGGCAGCAGCACGGCATGCTTATCAGCGTGCGCTGGAGCTGACCAGCCAGGAGCCGGAGCGGCGCTTTCTGGCTCGCCGTATTGCTGCCCTGAATGGCAAACAGGGCTAACCAGAGTCTGCGCCAATCCAGATGCCACTCCGTGCCAAAAAAACTGCCGATCCATGTCGATTGCCCTCCTGCTGATGCGACTAAGGAGTAAATCCACCACAAGGAGCGTTACCCGATGAAGTTCATGTTGATGAGAAAGGCCGATTTCCGCACCGAGCAGGGCGAGTTGCCGTCGCAAGAGATTCTTGGCGCCATGGCCGACTACAACGAACGCATGACCAAGGCCGGGGTGTTCGTCAGCGGTAACGGCCTGCGGCCGACCAACGAGGGCTGCCGTATCCAGATGCGCGACGGCCAGGTGGAGGTGATATCTGGGCCGTTCACCAGTCCTGGCGAACAGCTGGCCGGCTACAGCATTCTTGAAGTGGACTCACTGGAGCAAGCCATCGACTGGGCCCGGCAGTGGCCGGTTGAAGACAATGACGGCAACGTCACTCTGGAGCTGCGCCGCTACTTTGAGCTCTCGGACTTCGAGCCTGGTCATGGCCTTGCCAAACACCAGCAACAGGCGCGCCTGCCGACGGGCCTGAATGTCCACTTGAGCTTTCCCGGAACCTGCCGCGAGGCCATGCAGTTCTACGCCGAGGTCACCGGTGGCGAACTGGAAGCCCTGCTCAGCTACGCGCAGACACCTGCCGCCGAGCAGGTGCCGGCCAGCCTGCATGACAAGATCATCCATGCTTCGCTGAACATTCGTGGGCGGCGACTGATGGGTGCCGACATGCCGGCGGACCAGTATGTCGCACCGCTCGGCATACAGGTGCAGCTCGAATACCAGGACCCGGTGCAGGCCGAAACCGCTTTTACCCGCCTGCTCGAGGGTGGCCAGGTGATCATGCCGTTCGAGCAGACCTTCTGGGCCTACCGGTTCGGCATGCTCACTGACCGGTTCGGCGTGCACTGGATGATCAACTGTGAAGTGGGCCCCTGCCCGCTGTCCCGCGAAGGAGAGCCAACATGAAATACGTCGCGCTGGTGTACTACCAGGAGAGCATCATCGAAGCCATGACCGAGCAGCAATGGCACGACCTGAATCAGGAGTGCATCGCCGGAGTCGAGCGACTGAGCGAGCAGGGCCACTATCTCGCTGGCCAGGCCCTGCAACCTGTAGACACGGCGACCACCGTGCGCCGCCGCGATGACCAGATACTGATATCCGATGGCCCCTTTGCCGAGACCAAGGAGCAACTGGCGGGGTTCTACCTGCTGGAGGCCCGCGATCTCGACGAGGCCCTGCAACTGGCCAGCCGCATCCCGCCAGCGCGCTTTGGCAGCATCGAAGTGCGCCCGGTACGCGAACTGCCACCCAAAGACTGAAACCGGAGGTTGCCATGAGTTACGTCGATGGTTTTGTATTGGCGGTACCGACCGCCAACAAGCAACGCTATATCGAACACGCCCGCGAAGCCGGCGCGGTGTTCAAGGAGTACGGGGCGCTGAAAATGGTCGAATGCTGGGGTGATGACGTACCACAGGGCGAGATCACCTCGTTCCCCATGGCAGTCAAGTGTCAACCAGATGAAACCGTGGTGTTCTCCTGGCTGCTATGGCCGAACCGGGCGGTACGCGATGCCGCCATGCCCAAGGTGATGGCCGATCCGCGCCTGCATCCGGACAACAACCCGATGCCATTTGATGGCAAGCGCCTGATCTACGGTGGCTTCGACGTGGTTGTTGACGAATAGGAGGAGCAGTGCGTCTGCTCAGAGACGCTCCAGGCAGGTCGCCAGGTTGTCACCCAGCTCACGCAACAAAACCTCGTAACCCTGGGCCGTGACGGCGACCTCGCTGCCCAGCGGGTCCAGCTCACCACTGAATACGTTCAATCCTTCACTCAGACTGTCGATCAGCCGCGGTGGGAACTGCGGCTCGCGAAACACGCAGCTAGGACCGACGCTGCTCAAACGCTGGCGCAACAGATTGACATGCCGGGCCCCCGGCTGGACTTCATGCGACAAGCTGAACACCCCTTCGGCACGCAGGCCGTAGGCATCCTCGAAATAGCCATAGGCATCGTGAAACACGAAGTAGGGCTTGCCCTGCAAAGGCGTCAAGCGCTGTACCAGGTCCTGATCTAGTATCTCCAGACGCTGCTCAAAGGCGGCCAGGTTGGCTTGCAGGCGCGCCTGCTGCCCGGGATACAACCTGACCAGGTCAGCGGCCATCCAGCGGGCGATGGCCTGGGCATTGGCCGGTGCCAGCCAGATATGAGCATCGACCATGCCTTCATGATGATCGTGATCATGCCCGAGGTGGTCGTGGGCGCGTTCGGCATGCTGAAAGTTCAGCGCCGGCCCCAACGTACGCAGCGTCAGTGCCGGAGCTTGCTGGATAGCTGCACGAGCACGCGGCTGGTCCTTGAGCAGTCGCTCAAGAAACAGTTCCAGCTCCGGGCCGACCCAATAGATCCGCTCGGCCTGTTGCAGTGCCCGACGGTCAGAAGGCCGCAGCGCATAGCTATGCGGCGAGGCGCCGGTCGGCAGCAATACCGCCGGCTGGTCAATTCCATCGAGAACGGCAGCAGCAATCAATTGCAAAGGTTTGATGGTGGTGAGCACCCTGGGGGTGTCCGCCAACGCAGACAACGACAAACCCATCCCGCACAGCAGGATAAGCAAGAAACGCCACAGCATGGTCATACCTCGAAGAACTGGATTGTTATATGATAACAGCGAATGCTCTCAGGGTCTGCCGGTGCCTGTTACTGCGGTTTGCGCACCCCGACCCTCTCACAGGTGGCCATGATGACCGATCCCAGCATATCCCCCAATCCTCACCACCCGCACGACCACAGTCAGTGCGTGCATCAGGCACTGTCCTCGGCCGAGCACTTGTGTCAGCGCGAGGGCGTGCGCCTGACCGCGCTGCGCAAACGGGTACTGGAGCTGGTTTGGCAGAGCCACAAGCCGCTGGGAGCCTACGATATTCTGGAAACCCTGGCCCGTGAAGACGGCCGCCGGGCGGCCCCGCCGACCGTCTATCGGGCGCTGGACTTCCTGCTCGAGCAGGGGCTGGTGCACCGGATCGCTTCGCTCAACGCCTTTATTGGCTGCTCCAGCCCGGAACACCGGCATCAAGGCCAGTTTCTGATCTGTCGCCAGTGCCATGTGGCCGTCGAACTGGACCAATTGCCAATTCATCAAGCGATTGCCGACAGCGCGGCGCAACTGGGCTTTGAGGTCGAGAGCGAAACGGTCGAGATCACCGGGCTGTGCAAACGCTGCCGGGAGCACGCATGAGCGACGAATTGCTGAGCCTCAGCGAGGTCAGCCTGCGCCGCCACGGCAACCAGGTACTGGAACGGGTGGCGCTAAGCGTCAGGCGCGGCGAGATCGTCACCCTGATCGGCCCCAACGGCGCTGGCAAGACCAGTCTGGTGCGCATCGTCCTGGGTCTGCTCAAGGCTGACAGCGGCCAGGTCTGGCGCCAGCCGCGCCTGCGGGTCGGTTATATGCCGCAGAAACTGCATGTCGATGCCACTCTGCCGTTGACCGTACAGCGTTTTCTGCTGCTGGTGCCCGGCGCCAGGAAACCCCAGGTCCAGGCCGCGCTGGAAGACGTTGGTGCCGCTCACCTGCTGAGTCGGCCGCTGCAACAGGTCTCCGGCGGTGAGTTGCAACGCATCCTGCTGGCCCGGGCTCTGCTGCGCAGCCCCGACCTGCTGGTGCTCGACGAGCCGGTGCAGGGCGTTGACGTTAATGGCCAGATCGAACTGTACCAGTTGATCACCCGGCTACGAGACCGCTACGGCTGTGGCGTGTTGATGGTCTCCCATGACCTGCATCTGGTCATGGCCACCACCAATACTGTGGTCTGCCTGAACCGCCACGTCTGTTGTTCGGGCCACCCGGAGCAGGTCAGTCTGGACCCGGCCTTCGTCGCCCTGTTCGGTGATCAGGCCAGCGCCCTGGCCGTCTACAACCACCATCATGACCATGCCCACGACCTGCACGGTGAAGTGGTGCCAGGCGATCATACTCACCAGCACGGACCGCATTGCAAACATGCCTGAGTTTCTTCTTTATGCCCTGCTCGCCGGCCTGGGGCTGGCGCTGGTGGCCGGACCGCTTGGCTCATTCGTGGTCTGGCGGCGTATGGCCTACTTTGGCGATACCCTGTCACATTCGGCGCTGCTTGGCATCGCGCTGGGCATGTTGCTGGATATCAACCTGACCTTGGCGGTAACCGTCGGCTGTGTGCTGCTGGCGGTGCTGCTGGTGGCTTTGCAGCACAAGCAGTGGCTGGCCAGCGACACCCTGCTGGGGATTTTGGCACACAGCACTCTGTCACTGGGTCTGGTGGTGCTGGCCCTGACCGACAATGTGCGGGTTGATCTGATGGCCTACCTGTTTGGCGATCTGCTGGCGATCAGCAGCGACGACCTGCACTGGATGCTCGGTGGTCTGCTGGTGGTGATGGCGCTGATGACGGTGCTGTGGCGGAGGCTGCTGTCGATCACCGTGCATGAGGAGCTGGCCCGGGTCGAAGGCCTGCCAGTCACCGCGATCCGCCTGGCGCTGATGCTGTTGATCGCGATTGTTATTGCCGTGGCGATGAAGATTGTCGGGGTACTGCTGATCACCTCGTTGCTGATCATTCCTCCGGCGGCAGCCCAGCGTCATGCCCGTACCCCCGAGCAGATGGCCTTCGGTGCCAGCTTCCTTGGCTGCCTGGCAGTGCTGGGTGGGCTGGCGCTGTCCTGGCATCTGGACACCCCGGCCGGCCCCTCGATCGTGGTCTGCGCAGCGGGGATGTTTATGTTGGCCTTGAGTGTGCCGCGGCGGGCCTAGGGCCCGCCGGCTCAGATCTGCGACTGCAGGTAGTTTTCCAGACCCACCATCTTGATCAAACCGAGCTGCTTCTCCAGCCAGTAAGCGTGATCTTCCTCGGTATCCTTGAGTTGCAGGAGCAGAATTTCCCGGCTTTGATAGTCACCATGGGTTTCGCACAGGGCGATGCCCTTGGCCAGCGCCTCACGCACTTCATACTCCAGCTTCAGGTCGGCGGCCAGCATGTCCGGCACGGTGAACCCCGGCTGGATCGGTGTGGGTGTCATATCCGGGCGTCCACCCAGGAACAGGATCCGCTTGAGCAGCGCATCAGCGTGCTGGGTCTCTTCCTCCATCTCATGATTGATGCGCTCGTACAGCTTGCTGTAGCCCATGTCCTCATACAGTCGCGAATGCAGAAAGTACTGGTCCCGAGCGCTCAGCTCCCCGCGCAACAGTTCCTTCAGGTAGTTGACGACCTCTGGGTGTCCTTGCATGACGCCACCTCGATTCAGACTCGATGAATATCCGCTGATTGTGCCTGAACCAAGGTCCAGCGGCCAGCAGCAAGCAATAAAAATACTAACTAATACAGCATGTTACGCCTATCTAAGCATTGATGAGAAAGATAAGCACCGGCATTCTCGGTTGCTCACTGACCTGCCATGATCCGCGGCAGCCACTGGCTCAGCTCGGTCGGCTTGAGCGGCGGGCGGATAAAGCCGGCATAACGGCCCTGGGGGTCGACGATAACCACCTGACCACTGTGATCGACCAGATAGTTGTCCTGGCTGGTGTCCGGCTCGATATAGGCAATCGACAGCGCCTGGGCCAGCTTGGCCAGCTCGCTCGGCTGGCCAGTGGCGCCAGTGAATCCGGCATTGAAGAAGCTCAGATAACTGTTCATCTGCTCGGGAGTATCGCGCTGTGGATCGACGCTGACCATGGTCACCTGCAGCTGGTCGCGGCTATCCTCGGGTAGGCCGCTGCTGACCTGACGCAGCTCGGCCATGGTGGTCGGACAGATATCCGGGCAGAAGGTGTAGCCAAAAAACAGCAAATTCCACTGCCCCTGCAGGTCAGCCTTGCCCCAGTTTTCGCCCTTGGCCGAGATCATCTGGACCTCGGGTATCGGCCGGGGTGCGTCGAACAGGAAGATCCCGGCCTGGGACAGCTGGGCCTTGTCCAGCGGCGCGGGTCGCAGCACTTTGTTGACCGTGGCACCGATGACCAGAGCCACCGCAGCCAGAGTCACCAGTACGGTTTTTTGCACACCACTCAAAGCCATCCGGCCACTCCCGCGTAATGATCGACCAGCAGGGCCACGAACAGCCACAGCAGGTACCACAGAGAAAATTTGAAGGTCTTGATCGCCGCGTGCGGGCGACTGTCACGCCACAGCGCCCAGGCCCAGTCGATGAAGCGCAGGCCCAGCACCAGAGCGGCGGCCAGATACAGCACCCCGCTCATGTGAATGACATAGGGCAGCAGGCTGACCGCCAACAGGATAAAGGTATACAGCAGGATATGCAGCTTGGTATAGCGCTCGCCATGGGTCACCGGCAACATCGGGATATCGACCTTGGCGTACTCGGCCTTGCGGTGAATGGCCAGCGCCCAGAAGTGCGGCGGAGTCCAGGCAAAGATGATCAGCACCAGCAGCAGCCCCTGGGCATCGACCTGCCCGGTTACCGCCGTCCAGCCGAGCAGCGGCGGCGCGGCTCCTGCCAGACCGCCGATGACGATATTCTGCGGGGTAGCACGCTTGAGAAACGAGGTGTAGATCACCGCATAGCCAAGCAGTGAGCCAAGGGTCAGCCAGGCGGTCAACGGATTGATCCAGTGCAGCAGAATGGCCATGCCGGCCACGCCCAGCGCCAGCGCGAACAGCAAAGCATGAATGGGATTGACCCGCCCCTGGGCCAAAGGCCGGCGCTGAGTCCGGGCCATGTGGATATCAATGCGCCGATCGACCACATGATTGATCGCCGCCGCCGAGCCAGCGCACAGGGCAATGCCCAGATTACCGAGTAACAACACGTGCCAGGGCACCATGCTGTCGGTGGCCAGCAGCATGCCGATCGCCGAGGTGATGATCATCAGTGCCACGACCTTGGGCTTGGTCAGCTCCAGGTAATCGCGCCAGCCGGCGCTGGCCTGGGCGGTCTTGATCAAGGTTGCCATTCCACATCCCCCTGACGCCGGTATGGACGTCTTGTGCTTTGTTGTTCTTGTCCGGCCAGTATGCGTCAGCCCTCAGCGACTGACCAGTGTGCCGGCCGACAGGCTACGATCAAACAGCGCTTCACGGGCCGGGGCCCGGACCCGATAGTTGATGCTCACCAGCACCAATAACAGCACCGCACCGAAGGCGTTGTGGGCCACGGCCACAGCCAGCGGCAGGTGCGCCAACACATTGGTGATGCCCAGCCCGACCTGAATCGCCAGCGCCAGCAGCAGCAGCCCAGCCAACCGGCCAAGCCCGGCGCCAAGCAGACGCCAGGCCAACAGCAGGACCGCCAGCGTAGTGATCAGCGCCCCGATCCGATGGCTCAGGTGAATGGCCGTACGCCCCGGGCCATCAAGCATGCCACCCAGATAGTTGGGACCGATTTCCTGGAACACATTGAAGCCGGCGGCAAAGTCCATGTTGTCCGGCCACCACTGACCATGACAGGTCGGCAGATCGACACAGGCCACCGCCGCATAATTGCTGCTGACCCAGCCGCCCAGGGTGATCTGGGCGATCACCACCAGCAACACCAGCCGGGCCAGATTACGCAGCCGAGCCATGGCCGGACTGGGAGCCAGCGGGTTCAGACCGCCGTGCAGACGCAAACCCAGCAGCAGTAACAGACTCAGAGTGGCGAAACCGCCGAGCAGGTGGGCGGTAACCACCTGCGGCCAGAGCTTGAGAGTCACGGTCCACATGCCGAACGCAGCCTGACAGATCACCAGTGCCAGCAGCCCCCAGGCCAATCCCACGGGATAGCCGGGACGCCGGCGCTGCTTCAGGCTCAGCAACGCCAGCCCGAGGATCAGCAGGCCGAGAATGCCCGCGGCATAGCGGTGAATCATTTCCGCCCAGGCCTTGAAGGCCTCGACCGGGTCATCCGGGAAGCGCATCTGGGCCAGCTCCAGAGCTGCGTCGCTGCGCGGTACGCTGAGAAACCCATAGCAGCCGGGCCAGTCCGGACAGCCGAGGCCGGCATGTACCAGCCGGGTATAGGCCCCGAGAATCACCACCACAAAGCCGAAACCAAGGGCAATCAAGGCAAACAGATATCCGGGTTTACGCATGGTTCAGCCCACCTTGGAAACTTTCATCAGGTACTTAAGGTCGTCCAGCAGCCGCTTGGCCGGCTCGCCCTGCTCGTGATGCAGAACCACTGTGCCGAGTGGGTCAACCAGCCACAATTGCGCGCCCTGGCGCCAGTGTTCAGGCTGTTGATGCAGACTGTCTTGATAGGCCGTGGCATCCAGCCGGGTGTGGGCCAGACGCGGGAATTCATCCAGCCGGGCTGCCACCGCCGGCTCAAGCTCCCCGCTCAGCGCCAGCACATGCTGAGCCCGGCCGGACTCGCGACCCAGTGCGACATGGATCTGCCGGGCGGTATGCACCAGTTCCAGGCAGGCGCTGTCGCAGTCGCCATTGACCGTGACCAGCAGGCGCCAGGGAGCACCATAACCGACCGGCTCCAACCCGATACCCCAGTCGCCCAGGCTCATGGCCGGCTCCACCAGCGGCGTTCTGTTGGTCTGGCTGTCGGGTATGCCGATATCCAGCTTGACCATGACCCAGGCGGCCAGCATGGGCCCGACCACCACGGCGATGATCGCCAGCAATTTAAGCTGGCCACGGCGTTGTGGGACCTGGTTGTTATAGCTGTTGTCAGTCGCACTCATCATGGTGTTTCCCCCGGGGTTCGGGCCGCAAACCGGCCCAAATGAACAAACCCAGCAAAGCCGTGGCCAGGGCGAACCATTGCACGGCGTAGCCGGTGTGTTTGCTGGCGGTCATCGGCAGACCTGGCCAGTCGAGTTGGAAAGCCGCCGGGCTGCCGTCGGTCAGACGGGCCAGCCAGGGCTGCAAGTGAAGTTGGCTGCTGGCGGCAAACTGCTCCGGATCAAGCTGGGTAATCAGCCGCGGCCAGCCGGCACTGGCCGAATCATCTGCCAGGCTGAAACCCTCGGCGGCAGCCGGGAGGGTTTCGGCATACAAGTTGAGAGTTTCTGTCGGCGTAGTGATGACCGGCAACTGGCGCCGGTCAGGCCAGGCCAGCCAGCCACGGTTGACCACCAGCCAGAGGTTGCTGGGCTGATCATGGAAGGCTTGCAGTACTTCCACACCGGCCCGGCCATCACGGGTGCGGTTGTCCAGCAACCAGATATAACGGGCATCGAACCGGCCCTGCAGCAACAGCGGCTGCCAGGCTTGCAAGCGGCTGGCGTCCTGACTGGTGAGGCTGACCGGCGGGCTGAAGCGCTGAGCATTCATGGCCGCTTCAAGCTGCCGTTTCTGTTCGGCCCGGTCGAGTTGCCACAGACCGAGGCTGATCAGGATCGGCAGAAAGGTCAGGGTGAACAGCCAGAGTGGCCAGCCCGGCGCAAAGCGGGGGCGCTGCCGGGGCTGTTCTTCGCTAACGCTCATGACCATCGCCGGCTCCACCTGGGTCTATACTTAAATGACTCTTCACCGCCATGGACCTTCACTCATGCTCTTGAAACTGACCATCCTGGTATTGCTGGCGGCCATCGTGGCCAGCCTGTTCAGCGGCCTGTTCTTTCTGGTTAGAGACACCACCAATACCGGCCGGCTGGTCAGCGCGCTCAGCGTACGCATTGCGCTGACGGTCGCGGTGGTGCTGCTGATTGCCTGGGGGTTTTGGTCAGGACAGTTGGCCTGGCATGCCCCCTGGCTCTAGGGAAACACTGATTAAATCAGTTTCGGTGTTGGCCCAATTGTCGCTGATCTATTCTGGACACGCCGTGAACCCATCCCTGGGGGCTTGACGATGCCCGTCCAGGGCATCGACAGTCCAGAACAGATCAGCGCCAACCGGGCTACTGAACTTGTGTGCAATTAATCAGTGTTTCCCTAGGGGCTTTCAAAAGATGTAGACAAAAATAAACAGCCCGACCCAGACCACATCCACAAAGTGCCAGTACCAGGCCGCGGCCTCGAAGCCAAAGTGCTGCTCCGGGGTGAAGTGGCCCTTGTAGACCCGGATCAGGATGATCGTCAGGATCAGCGCGCCCATGGTCACGTGGGCGCCGTGAAAACCGGTGAGCATGAAGAAGGTCGCACCGTAAATCCCGGAGTTCAGGGTCAGCCCCAGGTCGCGATAGGCGTGCACGTATTCGGCGATCTGGAAACCGAGGAACACCACCCCTAATACCACGGTCAGCAACAGCCAGTTCTGCAGGGCCTTACGCTTGTTGGCCCGCAGGGCGTGGTGAGCGAAGGTCACGGTGACACTGGAGCTGATCAGGATGATGGTATTGAGCAGCGGCAGCTGCCACGGGCTGATGATCTCGCTTGGCCCTTGGAACCGACCTGGATCGGGGTTTTCCATCAGCGGCCAGGCGAACTCGAAATTGGGCCACAGCAGCTCGCCGGTCATCACCTTGTCGCCGGCACCACCCAGCCAGGGCCCGGCCAGGGTGCGAACATAGAACAGCGCACCGAAGAAGGCGGCAAAGAACATCACCTCGGAAAAGATGAACCAGCCCATGCCCAGGCGAAATGAGCGATCCATCTGCGGGCTGTAGAGGCCCTGGCGGCTTTCATCGATCACATGACTGAACCAGCCGAACATCATGTAGGCGATGATCAGCGCCCCGGTAAAGAAGATCAGGTGCCCGGACTGGCCGGAGCTGTTCATCATGGTGCCGGCCCCGATCACGGTGACCAGCAGACCGACGGAGCCGACAATCGGCCATTTGCTCTGTGCCGGTACGTAGTAGGTTTGGTGACTCGCCATCTGTTGTTCTCCTTGTAAGGCAGTCAAATCAATCAGTGCAGGCCGGCCAGATCGAGGCTGGCGGCCATGCGCTCGGTCACATCAAACAGGGTATAGGCCAGGGTCAGACGCCGGACATCACCGGGCAGCCCTGGGTCAACAATAAAGCGTACCGGCATTTCCACCCGCTCTCCCGGCTGCAATACCTGCTGGGTAAAGCAGAAACACTCGGTCTTGTGGAAATAGGCGGCGGCCTTGGACGGTGACACGCTGGGTATCGCCTGGGCCACCATCGGCCGGTCGGTCGGGTTGTGGGCGATGAAGTTCATGGTGTGGGCCTCGCCCGGGTGCAGCACGATCTCGGCGGCCTCCGGGCCGAACGACCAGATCATGCCCTCGGCGTTGCTGGAAATGAACTGGACCCGCACATTACGCTCCTCGTCCACGCCCTGCACACTGCCCTGAAAGGCGCTGCTGCTGGTCTTGCCATTGATGCCGAAGGCCTCGCACATCACATCGTAGATGGGCACCAGCAGGAAACCGAAGCCGAACATGCCGACCACCAGCAGCAACAGGCGACCGACCAGACGTTTGGTACTCAGGCCTTCTTCGTTCATGACAACCTCCGCGTTATTTGACTTCCGGCGGGGTGCTGAAGGTGTGATAGGGCGCCGGTGACGGCACCGTCCACTCCAGCCCGTCGGCACCGTCCCAGGGCTTGGCCGCAGCTTTCTTGCCGCCACGGATGCACTTGATGACGATGAACAGGAACAGCAACTGGGTAACCCCGAACATGAACGCCCCCACCGAGGAGATCATGTTGAAGTTGGCAAACATCATGTGATAGTCCGGAATCCGCCGGGGCATGCCGGCCAGGCCGACAAAGTGCATCGGGAAGAACGCCAGGTTCATGCCGATGAAACTCATCCAGAAGTGGGTCTTGGCCAGTACCTCGTCATACATGTGGCCGGTCCATTTCGGCAGCCAGTAGTAGGCCGAGGCGAAAATCCCGAAGATCGCCCCGGGCACCAGCACATAGTGGAAGTGGGCAACCACGAAGTAGGTGTCGTGATACTGGAAGTCAGCCGGAGCAATCGCCAGCATCAGCCCGGAAAAACCGCCGATGGTGAACAGAATCACGAAGGCCACGGAAAACAGCATCGGCGCCTCGAAGCTCAGCGACCCCCGAAACATGGTGGTCACCCAGTTGAACACCTTCACCCCGGTCGGCACCGCGATCAGCATGGTGGCGTACATGAAGAACAGCTCACCAGTCAGCGGAATGCCAACGGTAAACATGTGGTGGGCCCAGACCACGAACGACAGGAACGCAATCGCCGCAGTGGCATAGACCATCGAGGTGTAGCCGAACAGCGGTTTGCGGCTGAACGCCGGGATGATCGCACTGACCGCACCGAACGCCGGCAGGATCATGATGTAGACCTCGGGATGCCCGAAGAACCAGAAGATATGCTGGAACATCACCGGATCGCCACCGCCGGCGGCATTGAAGAAGCTGGTGCCGAAGTGGATATCCATCAGCATCATGGTCACCACCCCGGCCAGCACCGGCATCACCGCAATCAGCAGGAAGGCGGTGATCAGCCAGGTCCAGACGAACAGCGGCATCTTCATCAGGGTCATGCCTGGCGCGCGCAGGTTGAGGATGGTGGCGATGATATTGATCGCGCCCATGATCGAACTGATACCGGCGATATGAATGGCGAAGATGAAGAAGGTCACGCTCGGCGGCGCATAGGTGGTCGATAGCGGCGCGTAGAAAGTCCAGCCGAAGTTCGGCCCACCTCCAGCCATGAACAGGGTCGAGAGCAACAGCCCGAAAGCGGCCGGCAGCAGCCAGAAACTGAAGTTGTTCATCCGCGGCAGGGCCATGTCCGGGGCCCCGATCATCATCGGGATCATCCAGTTGGCCAGCCCGACAAAGGCCGGCATGACCGCGCCGAACACCATGATCAGACCGTGCATGGTGGTCATCTGGTTGAAGAACTCCGGCTCCACCAGTTGCAGCCCGGGCTGGAACAGCTCGGCCCGTATGACCATGGCCATGCAGCCGCCCAGCAGGAACATGGCGAAGCTGAACCACAGGTACATGGTACCGATGTCTTTGTGGTTGGTGGTCAGTACCCAACGCATCAGGCCCTTGGCGGGACCATGCGCATGGTCGTCGTGGTGATGATCGATCACTGCACTCATGACAGGTCTCCTATTGGCCTTGTTTGAACTCGAGGATATCCAGCGGGGTTACGACGTCGCCGGTATTGTTGCCCCACGCGTTTCGCTCGTAGGTGATGACGGCGGCGATGTCGACTTCCGAGAGCTGGTTGCCGAAGGCAGCCATGGCAGTGCCGGGGCTACCCTTGACCACGACCTCGATGTGGCCGGGGATGTCGTTGAGCACCATGTCGGTACCCTTGAGTGACGGGAACAGCGGCGGCAGACCTTCACCATTGGGCTGGTGGCAAGCCGCGCAGGCGGTGTTGTAGACCCGCTGACCACGTTCCATCAGCTCGTCCAGGGTCCACTCTTTCTCGCGTAGTTCAGCCTCCAGAGCAGCAGCTTCTTTTTTCTCGGCCAGCCAGGCGGCGTAATCTTCTTCAGTCTTGGCCACCACCACGATGGGCATGAAGCCATGGTCACGACCGCAGAGCTCGGCGCATTGCCCCCGGTAGGTGCCGGGCTCGTCAATGCGGGTCCAGGCCTCGTTGATGAAGCCGGGGATGGCATCTTTCTTGACCGCCAGGGCCGGTACCCACCAGGCGTGGATGACGTCGGCGGCGGTGATCAGGAAGCGGACTTTTTTGCCGATTGGCAGCACCAGTGGCTCATCGACTTCCAGCAGGTAATGTTCACCCTTGTCGACCCGATTGTAGATTTCGTCGCGGCTGGTGGTCAGGTTGCTCATGAAGGTGACGTCTTCACCCAGATAGCTGTACTGCCAGCGCCATTGGTAACCGGTAATCAGCACGTCGACATCGGCATCTTCAGTGTCGTAGATTTCGATCAGGGTCTTGGTCGCGGGAATCGCCATGCCGATCAGGATCAGCAGGGGTATTACGGTCCACAGCACTTCAATCGATACGTGCTCGTGGAATTGGGCGGGTTCTGCGCCCTGGGACTTGCGATGCATCAGCATCGACCAGAACATCACCCCGAAGACGATGATGCCGATGACCACACAGATCCAGAAAATGGTCATGTGCAGATTGAAGATCGAGTGGCTGACCTCGGTCACCCCCCTCGTCATGTTCATTCCCCAGTCGGCACTCGCTGAAACACTGAGCGCAGACAAGGACAGCCCGGCCAGCCAGGCATATGCAGGTCGCAACATTCCCGGTTCCCCTTTATTTTTGTTATCACTCCTGGCGCGTGGGGAACAATGGCCATTAACAGACACGGAGACTGCTAGGACGCCCGAAGGCCGGGTATTGGAGGAGCCGTGCAAGCGGCCAATCTCCCTTCCGACCGTAACCCCCCAAAGGCTACCAGACGTTTTGAGTATAGACAGGCATGGAGGCTTGGCAATGTTGCTGCCAGGGTTTTTTTGCAGCGCGTCAAGAGTCCGGCCTGCCGTCATTTGTTAACGGAGGTTGCAGGCACACTCGGCACCATATGCCAAAATGTTCTTATGGCTCAGCCCTGAGTCACTTTGACGACCTTCAGATCCTCTGCTAGCTTCATGTGCTCACCTATATTTACCATCGGATGGCCATCAGGCGCTCGGCTTGCCTGACGGCCCTGGAGTACCTATGAATATTGCCGCATTACGCCAAAGGGTCAGCGAGGCTCAGCAGCAGACCGGCTTGCGCAGCGCCCTGCGCAATTGGCTGGAACAGCGCATTCCCGCCCTGCACCCGGCCATAAGCTCCCAGGATCAGGCTCTGGATACTTTCCAGGGTTTTGTCGAAGCCTATATCTGTCAGGTACCGGACATTCTCGAAGCGGCCCAGAGCGTGGCCGATGCCACCGGGCTGCGCCCGGCCCTGATCCCGGTGCTCAAGGTTGCCGAAGCCTTTTTCCTCCAGCCCCCGCAATTGCCGGAGGAGCACCAGGGCTTGCTGGCGCTGCTGGATGAAGCCTATCTGGCTCACCGACTGGTTGAGGAAGTCAACGACCTATACGTGGCCGAGGGTGGCGAGCCGCTGATTCCGATGAACACCACCCGGGCCAACCTGATCGTTCACCAACTGCTGGGCGAACCCTTCGCCAACCAGCTGGATGCCGCCGTCGATGAAGCCGTCAGCGGGCTATTGCCGAGCCGGCTGGAGCTCAAGGATGCTGACCCAGAACGCCGACAGGCGCTCTGGGAAGAGTGGCCGTGCATGTCTCAGCAACTGGGGTTGGATATTCGTCTGCCCAGCATGGTTTGAACCACGGGAGCGGACACTTGCTGCCCCCCGACGCTCAACTATCCTTCTTCAGTCTGGGATTGGGAAAGAACTGCACGGTCTGGCCGCGTTGAACCTTGGCCGCGACCGGCTTAGGCGCGTTGACCCGGGTCGTTAGTTCCTTGGGCACCGAGTTGCCACGAGCATCCAGGGTGTCGGCATAGCCACAATTGACGCATTCGCGATGTGGCACGCCGTCTTCCTCGAACATGCGGATGGTATCCATCTGGCTGCAGGCCGGGCAGACGGCGCCAGCGATGAAGCGCTTTTTCACTCCGCTCATGCCGCCTGACCTGCCAGCAGACCGCTGTGGCGCAGCAATGCGTCGATCGACGGCTCACGACCGCGGAACGCCACGAACAGCTCCATCGGCTCACGGCTGCCGCCCTGAGCCAGAATGTTGTCGCGGAAAGCCCGGCCAGTCTGTGGATTGAGTACCCCTTCCTCCTCGAAGCGCGAGAAGGCATCGGCCGACAGCACCTCGGCCCACTTGTAGCTGTAGTATCCGGCCGCGTAGCCACCGGCGAAGATATGGCTGAAGCCGTTCTGGAAGCGGTTGAAAGCCGGCGGCGGGAATACCGACACCTCGGCCCGCACCGCGTCGAGCACCTGCTGGGCGCTCTGGTCCGGATGGCGACCGACATGCAGCTCGAAGTCGAACAGCGAGAACTCGACCTGGCGCAGCATGCCCAGACCGGACTGGAAGTTCTTGGCCGCCAGCATCTTGTCGAGCAGATCCTGCGGCAGCCGCTCACCGCTCTGGTAGTGGCCGGAGATCAGCGCCAGACCTTCCGGCTCCCAGCACCAGTTTTCCATGAACTGGCTGGGCAGCTCGACCGCATCCCAGGCCACGCCGTTGATGCCGGAAGCAGCCGGATAGTCGACCCGGGTCAGCAGGTGGTGCAGACCGTGGCCAAACTCGTGGAACAGGGTGGTGACCTCGTCGTGGGTCAGCAGGGCCGGCTTACCGCCGCTGGCCGGAGTGAAGTTGCACACCAGATAGGCGATCGGCTGCTGCAGCTCACCGGCAGACAGCCGGCGGCGATCACGGCAGCCGTCCATCCAGGCACCACCGCGCTTGTTGCTGCGAGCATACAAGTCGAGGAAAAAGCGCCCAATGCGCTGGCCGTTCTCCAGCACCTCGAACAGCCTGGCATCCTTGTGCCAGCGTTCAAACTCGCCAACTTCCCGCAGCTCAATGCCGTACAGGCGCTGGACAATGGCGAACATGCCATTGATCACGGTGTCGACCGGGAAATAGGGGCGCAGCTGCTCCTGAGAAATCGCATAGCGATGCTGGCGCAATTGTTCAGCGTAATAGCCGACATCCCAGGCCTGCAGGTCAGTGCAGCCACGCTCGGCGGCGAAGGCCCGCAATTCGCTCAGATCCTGCTCGGCGTGTGGGCGACTGCGCTGGCCCAGATCGCGCAGGAACTGCAGCACCTGATCCGGGGTTTCGGCCATCTTGGTCGCCAGCGACAGTTCGGCGTAGTTGGCAAAGCCCAGCAGCGCCGCCAGCTCCTGGCGCAGTTGCAGAATTTCGCTGATCAGCGGGCCGTTGTCATGCTGACCGGCATTCGGACCCTGATCCGAGGCCCGGGTGCAATAGGCGGTGTACAGTTCCTGGCGCAACGCACGGTCATGGGCATAGGTCATCACCGCGTAGTAGCTGGGGAACTCCAGGGTAATCAGCCAGCCGTCCAGCTCGCGAGCCTGGGCCGCCTCTCGGGCTTGGGCGATGGCTGACTCCGGCAGGCCATCGAGCGCGGCCTCGTCATCAAGCTGCTTGGTCCAGGCCTGGGTGGCGTCCATCAATTGGTTGGAAAACCGGCTGTGCAGCTCCGACAGGCGCATCTGCAACTCGCCATAGCGCTGCTGCTGCTCGGCTGGCAGGGCGATACCAGACAGGCGGAAATCGCGCAGCGCATGCTCGACGATGGTCCGCTGAGCCTGATCCAGGGTGGCGAACGCCGGGCCTTCGGCCAGTTGCCGGTAGGCGTCATAAAGCCGCTGGTTCTGCCCCAGTTCGGTGTAGTACTGGCTCAACAGCGGCAGACAGGCGTTATAGGCGTCGCGCAGCTCGGGGCTGTTCATCACCGCGTTGAGGTGACTAACCGGAGACCAGGCTCGCGACAGTCGCTCGCCCATCTCGTCCAGCGGCTCAACCAGATTGCTCCAGCTCCACTGGGCCGGCGGGTTGCTCAGCAACGCCTCCAGCGCGGCACGGTTGTCGGCAAGAATCTGCTCGACGGCCGGCTTGACGTGCTCGGCGCGAATCGCGGCGAAGGGCGGCAGGTCATAGGATTGCAGCAGCGGGTTGGACATGACGGGTATCCTGAATCGAGGGATGGCTTACAATGCCCTATATTAAAGAACCGCAAAGGGCTTGGGGAACCTCTGAAAAACTACCTGCGTTGGCAATACTGCGTTAAAAACAGCCTCAAAATGCTCATTTACACCGCGTAAACTGCGCTTTGTCGGCTGTTTTTGCCTTGTCTTGCCTACCTCGCCTACGTTTTTCAGAGGTTCCTTCGCATCGTTGAATGCAGTAGAAGATATCAATGATGGCGATAGCCGTGAAATTCAAGGGTGGGCCGATGAAGCTGCGCAAATTCCGAGACTGGCAACCGAAACTGGGTGAGCGGGTGTTCATCGATCCCTCGGCAGTGGTCCTGGGCGATGTCGAACTGGGCGATGACTGCTCGGTCTGGCCGGCTACCGTGATCCGTGGCGACATGCACCGCATCCGCATCGGCGCTCGTACCAGCGTGCAGGACGGCAGCGTACTGCACATCACCCATGCCGGGCCGTTCAACCCCGATGGTTACCCGCTGATCATCGGCGAGGACGTGACCATCGGCCACAAGGTGTTGCTGCATGGCTGCACGGTGGGCAACCGGGTGCTGATCGGCATGGGCAGTATCGTCATGGACGGGGCGGTGATCGAGGACGAGGTGGTACTAGGGGCCGGCAGCCTGGTGCCGGCCGGCAAGACCCTGAAAAGCGGCTACCTTTACATGGGCAGCCCGGCCCGGGAAGTGCGGCCGATCAGTGAACGCGAGCGCAGCTTCTTCAGCTATTCGGCCAACAACTACGTCAAGCTCAAGGACCAGCACCTGGCAGAAGACTGGAGCCACTGACCAACGGTCACGGTTTCGGGCCGATGACTGACCAACAATCACTCCGGTGAATGGTCATGGTGCCGCAGCCCGGCTGGTTTAACATCGGGCTCATACCGGGTGTTGCGCCCGGCCATCCAGAACAACAGATTACTCGGAGAATTGCCGATGTCCGCCTACGTCAATCGCAAGGTCGTCCTCAGCCGCCGCCCACAGGGCGAAATCCAGGACGGCGACCTGTCGCTGGTCGAAGCCCCAGTACGTGAACTCAAGGACGGCGAAGTCCTGATCAAGACCCTGTGGCTGTCACTCGACCCCTATATGCGCCCCCGGATGAATGACAGCAAGGGTTATATGGACCCAATCGGTATCGGCGAAGTGATCGTCGGCGAAAGCATCGGCCGGGTGATCGAGTCCAACTCTGACAACTATCAGGTCGGCGATCTGGTCACCGTCTACTCCGGCTGGCAGGAATACTGCATCATCCCCGGCGACGCCGCCATGGTCTACAAGATCAAGGAACAGGGCGCCCCGCTGCAGACCTACCTGGGCGTAGCCGGCATGCCCGGTCGTACCGGCTACTGTGGGCTGATGTACGTCGGCAAACCCAAGGCCGGTGAAACTGTGGTGGTTTCCGCCGCCTCCGGCCCGGTCGGCACCGTGGTCGGCCAAACCGCCAAGCAGCTCGGCTGCCGGGTGGTGGGCGTGGCCGGCGGCCCGGACAAGTGCAACTATGTGGTCAACGAGCTGGGCTTTGACGCCTGCGTCGACTACAAGGCCGGCAACCTCGAGGCCGATCTGGCCGCCGCCTGCCCGAATGGCATCGATGTCTACTTCGAAAACGTCGGCGGTGACGTCGCCAAGGCCGTGGCCAAGCTGCTCAACCCCGGCGCCCGGGTGCCGGTGTGCGGCTACGTGTCAGCCTACAACGTCGCCGACCAGAGCCAGGTTGAAACCCCGTTCCACATCTTCGGCAAGCTCGACCCCAAGCCCGAGCACCGCTTCTTCCTGGTCACTGAGTGGCAGGACCAGCATCAGGAAATCACCGCCCTGCTGGCCGGCCAGGTCGCCAGCGGCCAGTTGAAGTACAGCGAAACCATCGCCGAAGGTCTGGACAACGCGGTCGAAGCGTTCAAGGGCATGCTCAAGGGCAAGAACTTCGGCAAGCAGTTGGTACATATCGCCGACTAATCCCCTCCTGGCGCCGGGCCAAGCCGGCGCCGCCTCTGGAACGGAACCTGCATTGCCTGCACTGTGTTGAGTCGAAACCCGCCTTCAGCGGTTTCGACCGCACGCTTTTGGAGCGCCTGCACTGAAGCAAGCGCCATCAAAGTGCCATAATCGCAGGATTGCTCATGCCAGTCGCCATGATCGATGTGCTCTGGGTCGTGCTTTGCGCCGGCCTGGTGTTCAACATGCAGTTGGGGTTTCTGTGTCTGGAGTCGGGCCTGACCCGCAGCAAGAACGCCATCAATGTCGCGGTCAAGAACATGGCCGACCTCAGCGTCGCGGTCCTGGTCTACTGGATATACGGCTTCAGCCTGATGTTCGGCGCCAGCCAGGGCGGCTGGTTTGGTGATGGCTTCGTCCTGCTGTCGTTCGAAGACACCTGGCAGGCGGCCTTCTTCCTGTTCCAGGCCATGTTTTGCACCACCGCCGCGACCATCGTCTCCGGCGCCGCAGCCGAGCGCATGCGCTTTAGCGGCTACCTGCTGGTAACGCTGGTGGCCGCCGGACTGATCTATCCCTTTTACGGCCACTGGGCCTGGGCTGGCGAGTTCAGTCAGGGCGAAGGCTGGCTGGCCGCCAGCGGCTTTGTCGACTTCGCCGGAGCCACCGTGGTCCACGGTATTGGCGGCTGGGTGGCGCTGGCGGTGATTCTGGTGCTGGGTCCACGCCAGGGCCGCTTCGACCAACCCCGTCAGGGCCGCAGCCTGCCCGGCTCGAACCTGCCAATGGCCATGCTCGGCGCCCTGCTGTTGCTGTTTGGCTGGTTTGGCTTCAACGGCGGCAGCACCCTGAGTTTCGACGGCCGGGTGCCGGGGATCATCGCCAACACAGTGCTGGCGGCAGTGGCCGGAATCTTCGGCGGCATGCTGATGTCCTTGCTGCGCTGGCGACTGATCGATCCGGTATACCCGCTCAACGGCCTGATCGCCGGCATGGTGGCTATCACCGCCAGCGCCCATGCGGTGAGCGCGGCAACCGCCGTACTGATTGGCCTGATTGGTAGTCTGGTGATGTATCTGGCTGACCGGCTGCTGCAACGCTGGCGCATCGACGATGCGGTCGGCGCGGTTCCAGTGCATCTGGCCAGTGGCATCTGGGGCACGCTGGCGGTAGCGCTGCTGGCCGACCTTGAGCGGCTGGGTACCGGGCTGAATCGCTGGCAACAGTTCGGTGTCCAGCTCGAAGGGGTACTGGTCGCCGCGCTCTGGGCCTTCGGCCTGACCTGGCTGCTGTTGCGTCTGATCAACCGGCTGCTACCGCTGCGGGTTGACGCCAGCGCCGAAGCCGTGGGCCTTAACGTCTCCGAACATGGTGCCCGGACCGAACTGGTGGAGCTGCTCGAGGCCATGGCCACCCATCAGCGTGACGGCCACTTCAGCCACGAGGTCCCAGTCGAGCCCTTTACCGAGGTCGGTCAGATCGCCAGCCAGTACAACAAGGTAATCCGCGCCCTGCGCGAGGCGGTGGGCAAGACCCAGGCGATCGTCCGCGATATCCGCGACGGCATTGTCACCTGCAACGCCGATGGCATTCTGGCCAGCTGCAACCCCGGCGCCGAGCGACTATTCGGTTTGCCGGCCGAACGGCTGATCGGCCGGCCGCTCGACCAGTTGGTGGCAGAGCGCGACTGGCGTGGTCTGGACATGCCGGAGCAGGGTGATGAACTGAAGCAGGAGGTGTTGCTGTGCCGCCAGGAACATGAGCAATTCATCGCCGAACTGACTGTCAGTCGCGGTTCGCTGGAGGCCGATCTGTTCACCTGCACTATCCGCGATATCACCGAACGCCGGCGGATCGAGCAGCAACTGTTCCACGAAAAGATGCTGGCCCAGGTGACCCTGGCCTCAATCGGTGACGGCGTGATCAGTACCGGCCCGGACGGGCGGATCCGCTATCTCAACCCGGTCGCCGAGCAATTGACCGGCTGGCCCGAGGCCACCGCCACCGGCCAGAATCTGGAAGAGGTCTACCGGCTTTACGACGAGCTCAGCGGTGAGCGCTTGAGCAATCCGGTAACCACGCTGCTGCGACGCCTTAGTAACCCGCCACAACGCCCCGAAGGCAGCGCAGCCTTGCTGCGCCGGGCCGACGGCAGTGAGGTGCCCGTACAGGATGCCGTTGCGCCGATCCGCGACGCCGAAGGCCGGATCATCGGCGCGGTGCTGACCTTCCGCGATGTCACCGTGACCCGTCGGCTGGCCCGCGAACTGTCCTACCAGGCCGCCCACGACCAGCTTACCGGGCTGGCCAATCGCGCCGAGTTCGAGCGCCGGCTGGCCATGGTCCTGCACCAACCCGGCAAAGAGCGCGGCGAACAGGTGTTGTGTTACATGGACCTGGACCAGTTCAAGGTGGTCAATGACACCTGTGGCCATGCCGCCGGTGACGAACTGCTGCGGCAACTGGCCAAACTGTTCCAGAGCCGGATCCGCGCCAGCGATGTGCTGGCTAGACTGGGCGGCGATGAGTTCGGCCTGCTGCTGCTCGGCTGCCCGCTGGAAGAAGCGCTGCCGGTGGCCGACAGCATTCGTGCGCTGGTCGAAGACTTCCGCTTCAGCTGGGAAGGCAAGAGCTTCGCCATCGGCGTCAGCATCGGCCTGGTGCAGCTCGATGCCGAGGCCGACTCGCTGGGCAGCCTGCTCAGTGCCGCCGACAGCGCCTGCTATGCCGCCAAGGACGCCGGGCGTAACCGCATCCACATTTATCAGGCCGATGACCAGCAACTGCTTGAACGGCGCGGCGAAATGCTCTGGGTCAACCGGATTCGGCAGGCGCTGGACAATGATCAACTACGCCTGTTCGTCCAGCCGATCATCGCCCTACAACATGCCAGTCGCGGTCCCAGCTATGAAGTCCTGGTGCGCATGCTCGGCGAAGACGGACGCATCATCCCGCCGGGTGCCTTCATGCCCGCAGCCGAACGTTACGACCTGGCAGTGGCTATCGACCGCTGGGTGATCAGCAACTTCCTGGCCTGGGTCGGCGACTATTGTCGGCGCCATCCCGAACAACCGGGCAATTACTCGATCAACCTGTCGGCGGCCTCGATCAGCGAGGAAAGCTTCCTCGACTTCGTACTCGGCGCCCTGGAGCGCCACCGGGTACCAACTGCCTGTATCTGTTTCGAGATCACCGAAACCAGCGCCATCGCCAACCTCAGCCGGGCCCTGATCTTCATGCAGCGGCTCAAGGCCATCGGCTGCGAGTTCGCCCTGGATGACTTTGGCTCGGGACTGTCCTCGTTCGCCTACCTCAAGACCCTGCCTGTGGATTACCTGAAGATCGACGGGGTGTTCGTCCGCGATATCGCCAGCGACCCGATTGCCCGGGCCATGGTCGCCTCGATCAACACCATCGGCCATGAAATGGGACTGCGCACGGTCGCCGAGTTCGTCGAAAACCAGAACATCCTCGAACACCTGCATGAACTGGGCGTCGACTACGCCCAGGGCTATCACCTCGGTCCACCGCAACCACTGGGCGAGCTGAGTGGGGTGCGGATGATGCCGCGTTGAGCTGGGCGCAGCAGTAACCGGGCGATTAGCGTCAAGTCCCGAGCAGTTTTGTCGCCAGCTGGTTGTGCTGTTCGACCAACAGCCCCAGCTCGGCACTCAGCAACTGCCCGTCGGCAATCACCTGCCGGCCATTGATGATGCTGTGGCAAACCCGGGGCGGGGTGCAGAACACCAGCGCTGCCAACGGATCGACCTGAGCTCCAGCCAGGCTGATGTCATCGCAACGGAAGCTGATGATGTCGGCACAGTAGCCGGCCTGAATCCGCCCCAGCGCCGCCGCCCGGCCCAGCACCTCGGCACCACCCCGGGTGGCCAGCTCCAGCGCTTCACGGGCACTCATGGCCGCCGGGTTTTCATCCCGCACCCGAGCACTGAGCATGGCCTGACGCGCCTCATTGAGCAGATGGTTGCTGTCATTCGAAGCACTGCCATCCACGCCCAGCCCAACCTTGACGCCAGCGTCACGCATCTTGCGCACCGGTGCCAGCCCCGAGGCCAGGCGCATGTTCGAACACGGACAGTGGGCAACCCCGGTGCCGGTCCGGGCAAACAGGGCGATGCCCGGGTCGTCGAGCTTGACGCAGTGCGCATGCCAGGCATTCTCGCCCAGCCAGTCGACCTCCTCGACATACTGTGCCGGGGTCATGCCATAGACGCTCTGGCAGAACTCAACATCCTTCCAGTTCTCGGCGGTGTGGGTGTGCATCCCGACCCCATAAGCCCGCGCCAGCCGACCAGTTTCGAGCATCAGCTCGCGGGTTACGGTAAATGGTGAGGATGGCGCCACCACCACCCGCACCATGGCGTCAAAGGCTGGGTCGTTGTAACGCTCGATGACCCGCTGCATATCATCAAGAATCGCCTGCTCATCGGCCTCGACCAGCACATCCGGCGGCAACCCGCCACGACTCTGGCCCAGGCTGATGGCCCCGCGGCCGGCATGAAAGCGAATTCCCAGCTCACTGGCGGCCTGAATGCTGTCCTCCAGCTGAATGCCATTGACGTACAGATAAGCCTGGTCCATCGCCGTGGTACAGCCACTGAGCATCAGTTCGGCAACAGCCGTGCGGGTGGCGGTTCTGGCCATCTCCGGGGTCAACCGGGCCCAGACCGGAAACAGCGCGCTGAGCCAGTCGAACAGCTCGGCATCCTGAGCCGCCGGCAGTACCCGGGTCAGCGACTGAAACATGTGGTGATGAGTATTGATCAGCCCAGGCAGAACGACCTGGCCACTCAGATCGATAACCCGGTCGGCGCTGGTTGGCAGCTCATTGGCCGGCCCCACCGCCTCAATCAGGCTGCCACGAATCAGAATCGAGGCGTCAGTCAGTTCCCGGCGCTGATCATCCATGGTGGCAATCAGGCGGGCATTCTTGAGCAGTAGGGTCGATGACATGTGTGCTCCTGTCAGTTACGGCCAACGGCTTAACTTTGGCTTGAACCCAAGGTAGCAGGACACATCGCTTTTAGGGAAACTGGGCAGCGCATCAGGCAAGTCATCTTCAGCATTGAGGGTAGCTGAACGCCTGATGCTTTCGGAAACTGATACGTGCCTTCGGAGGCCAGTATCGCCTAATTGGGCTAAAAGGCATTGCGCGGTTTCATTCGATAAATATCTGGTATTTCAGTGGGATAGGTGCATTCGTGATCAGATTTTGAGGGGCGCTTGAGGTGGATTAACGCATGTTTAGGCTGCAGCTGGTGATGGCATGGACACAGTTTATGGTAGGATTTTTCTGCGGTATTGAATGATTTTGAGTATCGCCTAAAATGATTGCGTATTCCGGCGAACGTGACCGATTTGCACACGGCCTTCACGCTGGAACGGGTTTTGTACTCTGAGCGGTCACGATGGGTCAACCGATACTGCGTTTTGGGCGTTAGCCTTTCTCAGCGATTCCCCCTTCAGGTTGAGCCGATGGGCCCCGTGCAGGAGCCGGTCCAGGATGGCGTCGGCGAGCGTGGCGGAGCCGATGTAGTCGTGCCAGTGTTCGGTGGGTAGCTGGCTGGCAATGAGCGTTGAACCACGTCCATGACGGTCCTCGATCACCTCCATCAGATCCTGTCGTTGCTGTGCATTGACCTTCTGCATGCCCCAGTCATCGAGGATCAGCAGATCGGTTTTCAACAGTTGTGTCATCAGGCGGGCGTAGCTGCCATCGCCGTGGGCGATTCGCACTTGCTCGAACAGCCGTGGCACCCGCAGGTAGCGGACGGACAGCCCTTGGCGGCAGGCCTGGTTGCCCAGGGCGCAGGCCAGCCAGGTCTTGCCGCAGCCGGTGGGACCGGTGATGCACAGGTTCAGAGATTGACCGATCCAGTCACAGCTGGCCAGGCCTGCCATACGGTAACGTTCCAGCCCTCGCGGGTGGCGATAGTCTATGTCTTCGATGCAGGCCTGCACGCGCAAGCGGGCAGCCTTCAGTAACCGGTCCAGTCGGCGGTTTTCCCGGTGCAGCACTTCCCGGTCCACCAGCAGAGCCAGGCGCTCCTCGAACGCCAGATCGTGGGTTTGCGGTTGCGCTCGTTGCTGTTCCAGGGCGTCGCACATGCCCGTTAGCTTGAGGTGGCGCAGGGTGTTGAGTGTGTTGTGAGTCAGCATAGGTATCTCCGGGATCAGTGGTAGTAATGCGGGCCGCGAACGTTGGTGTGCGCCGGCAGGTCGGTCAGGTCACGCTCATCGTCGGCCAGAGGCAGCGGGAACTGGTCCAGCCCCTGTTTCAGGATCGAGGTGATGCTCTGGTAGCTGGCGGAGTTGATCGACAGCGCCCGGGCACAGGCTTGTTCAAGGCGTTCACGGCTGTAGCGCCGACTGAGATTCAGTAACCCCAGGCAAGCGCGGTAGCCATGCTCTGGATGAGGGCGGTCCTTGAGCTGGCTCTGCACCACCCCCAGCGTGCCGGGGCCGATGTCCTTGGCCCAGTTGAGGAAGCGCTGCGGCGACCAGTCCTTGTGGGCCTGATGCGCCTTGGGCATGTGTTCGGTCACGGTCACGAAGCGGCTCTTCCCGTGGCGGGGATGTAACGCCACCCGCTGGCCCTTGTGCATGACCTCCAGGGCGATATCCGTGACCCGTACGTCCAGAACCAGCCCCACCAGGGCGTGAGGCACGCTGTACAGCCGCTTGTCGATCTCGATGTGGTAGTCGATGCCTGGCCTGGCCTTGCGCCATTCGGCGTAGGTATAGGGCGCTACTGGCAGAGGCCGCAGTGCCGGTCGATCAAGTGCGTCGAACAGGCTGTGACGGCTCTCGGTCCGCCCTTGGAACGGGCGCTGGTTCAGGGCTGGTAGCAACGCGGCAATGGCGGCATTCAATTCGGCCAGGGAGAAGAACATCTGGTGCCGTAAACGGGCCAGGATCCAGCGCTCAACCAACAGCACCGACGTCTCAGCCTTCGCCTTGTCCTTGGGCTTGTAGGGCCGTGCTGGCAATACCGCCGTCTGATAATGGCAGGCCAGCTCAGCATAGGTCTCGTTGATCGTCGGACTGTAGCGGTCGGCCTTGGTCACCGCCGCCTTGAGGTTATCCGGAACCAGCAGTTCCGGTACCCCGCCAAAGAACATGAACATCCTCTGATGGGAGGCGATCCAGTCTGGAAGGCTCTGGCTCCAGGTGGCCTCGGCGAAGGTGTAACTGGACGCGCCCAGCACTGCCACAAAGACCTGGGCCTTGCGCACCTCACCGGTAGAGCGGTCTACCACCGGCACAGTAGGGCCGCAGTAATCGATAAAGATCTTCTCGCCAGCCCGATGGACCTGACGCATGCTGCGGCGCTGCCGGCCACGCCAGAGCCGGTAGTGGTGGCAGTACTGGCTGTAGCGATACGCCTTGTCGCCGTGGCGTTCTACGTACTCGGCCCAGAGCAGTTGCAAGGTGACGCCTTTGGTCTTGAGCTCCTGATGAACTGGGAAGTAATCGGGCTCGGCAAAGCGTGACGGTGGCGCCTTTGCCGGGAACAGCAGCGCGTACAGCCGAACCTCGTCCAGGTCCTTCGGCAGTGGCCAGGTAACGCCCTGGACCTGGGCCAGGGTGACGTACTTGCCGACGACGCCCTTGGAGAGTCCGCAGGCACGGGCAATGCGCTCGTGACTCAGACCGGCTTCGTATTTGAGGCGCAAGACCTCGGTGATCTGTCGCATGGAAATCCTCGCAGCCGGCATCCGCTCTTCCTCGTGGAAAAAGGAAGGGGTATGCGCGATTAAGTTGAAGAATTCCAGTGTGTTGGCAGTGATTCCGGGGGAACGTGACCGACGATTCCGGCATCGTGACCGGCAATTCCGGGATATCACCCAAAATCGGTCACGATAAAACGCAATGAGCGGTCACGTTAGTCCGGAACAGGCGGTCACGTTCAAACGGAATGGGCGGTCACGATAGGCCGGAATATGCAATGATGGCTCACCTAGCCACAGACTGTGAGACCCTTCTCGCATGGCGATCTACAAAACGCTTAAGCTGAGCTCACTGTATCCCCATCCAGTGATAACGCAGTCGGTGAACGACTCGCTGAATGTCTATGGAAATGACAGCGTCAATGAGCTCAGCGATGCAATGCTGGAGGTTCTGCAGCAGGCACACCCAGTGCATGTTGTGCCGGCAGGGTCAGACAAAACATACCATTTTTTTGCTGGTTGGCAGCTTTTTCATGAGTTGCGTCGACGTGGCAGGTCCAACGTTTACGCCGTGATTCATACTACTCCCCCGCCGAACCTCGAAGAGTGGGCGGTTATGGCTGAGTTGGTTCTGTCTAGCCCCGCTGTCGCCAAGGCGCGTCGTCCTGAGAGCGCCTATCCTCTACTGAGCAGGAGTAGATGGCTGTGGGGAAAAGTGTTTTCAGGGTCCAGCCCTCGTACACCGGTTAAAGCGCTTGAGCGTTTGTGCGGGATTTCACGAGCTGCAGCGCAACGGATTGCAGCGCCAGAAACTCCGGATCACGAGCCAAGCATGCTTCAAGAGCTGCTCGGGATAAACTCTGAGAGGGGGCAGCAATGATCCGCAAATTGCTTGGCAAAAGCGATGATGACATCAGACTGAAAACACTCTGTCAGCTGTCAAACCGGATCCTGCAAGATTTCGCCGAGGATAAGGCTAATGGTCCAGAGCTTAGGGATGTCGCAAAGGGATATGTCACTGAAAAGCCAGACATCGATCGGGCCATTGAGGATGCAAATGCTCGACTGATCCTAGAATACCTGCGTGCCAAGAGAAAAATTTCTGAGTCTCAAGCTGAGGCGTTTTTATGCATCAGGCCAGAGTCACCCCAGCTGAGAAATCTTCAGGGACTGATTTTACTCAGCGCTCTTGAGCACGCGCAAATGTTCAGCGATCCAGAGCGCCCCCGGCATGCGATGATGCAGTTTCGTCTCCTTTATGAGGACCGGACTAAGGCCAGGCGCAGGGGCACCGCAGAAATTGATAGTGAATCGTACCGGGTTTTATGGAGGCCATTTCGTTTAAGTCAGGCCGCCATGGTCTGACCGGATTGTTGCTGGTAGAAGTTTGCCTCAGCTTCTGCCGGGGGTATATACCCAATCGAGCTCAGCAACCGCTGGTGGTTGTACCAGTGAACCCATTTCAAAGTGGCGATTTCCACGGCTTCGCGACTACGCCAGGACTGCCGATAGATCAGCTCCGCTTTGTATAACCCGTTGATGGTTTCAGCCAAAGCGTTGTCATAGCTATCGCCTTTGCTGTCTACAGAGGGCTCTATGCCGGCCTCAGCGAGACGCTCGGTGTATCGGATGGAGACGTATTGGCTACCCCTGTCGCTATGGTGTATCAGGCCGTCCATGCGGCTCGGCTGTCGAGCGTGCAGCGCTTGCTCCAGGGCATCCAGAACGAAGTCTGTTCGCATGCTGTTGCTCACCCGCCAGCCAACGATACGCCGGGCAAATACATCGACCACGAAGGCGACGTAGAGCCAGCCTTGCCACGTTGAAACATAAGTAAAGTCGGACACCCATAGCTGATTGGGTCGATCCGCATGGAACTGGCGTTGGACCCTATCCAGCGGACAAATCGCGTTCTCATTCGGGATGGCGGTGCGGATCACATGACCGCGACGAACGCCCTGCAGGCCCAGTTGACGCATCAGCCGCTGTACCGTGCAGCGAGCAATATCAATGCCCTCACGCTTGAGTTGCTTCCAGACTTTCACGACGCCATAGCACTGCATATTGTCATCCCAGACTCGCTGGATTTTATCGCTCAACAGCTCGTCCTGTTTGGCACGAGCGCTTCGCAGTTCGGGTTGACGGGCTTTGGCTGCATGCACGTAATAACCGGACGGAGCGATCTGGATTACCCGACAGATCGACTCGACTCCGTAGCGGTCACGGTACTCGTCAACTAAGGCGTTCAGGGTTTGTTGCGGCGCCGGGGTGCCGGCCAGTCGGGCTCCGCCTGGGCAAAATACGCACTGGCCAGGCGCAGAATCTCGTTCGCTTTGCGCAGTTCCCGGTTCTCGCGTTCCAGAGCCTTGATGCGTTCTCGTTCCTCGGTCGTCTGGCCGGGGCGGTGGCCAATATCAGTCTGGTGTTTGCGTATCCAGCCATGCAGCGTCTGGGGGACACAGCCAATCTTGGGCGCAATGGATTCGATGGCTGCCCATTCGGAGGGGTAGTCCTTCAGGTTCTCCAGAACCATGCGCACAGCACGTTCACGGACTTCAGGGGAATAGCTATTCAAAAGCGTCGGATACGTATTTGAGGAAGATCAGCCCCAGTACCACGTGCTTGTAGTTGGCAGCGTCCAGGTTGGCGCGGAGCTTGTCGGCGGCTTTCCAGAGTTTGTCGTCCAGTGCCTTTAGAAACTGTTGTTCTGTGCTATTCATTATTTCCTCTGGTGTTCAAAGCGGTAATTCCCTATTGCTCCACAGAGGCTGTAACCGGGGCCGGCGGTGTGCAATGCATCAACGGGCGCGGTCAGGGTGTACTCTACCGAATAAGATAGCGAAGCGGTGAAGCGCAGCACCCATGGGGACGTTCGACCTTAGGCGATCTGATATTGAGCTGCAATTGGTTTGGTATGTCCGCTGTGAGCTGTAAAGAACTGGAACGTCAGTCGGGTTGGGCGCGGGAGCTAATACTCAAAATATCGCTCTCTGCTAAAAGCGAAAAAAATCAGTGGGCACGGTTTGGGCACATTTTGGGCACACGGCTTTTTTCCAGGCTTTTTCAGTGATGGAGGGCAGAGGTCATTCTGACAAAGTGTTTTGAAAAGGCGAGTGAGTACTTATTTTCTGTAGTCGCCGAATTGGGCACAAGAAAAGAGAGCTAGGAGAGTTGTAAGTCGTTGATTTTGAATGAGAATGGCGCACCCGACAGGATTCGAACCTGTGACCCCCGCCTTCGGAGGGCGGTACTCTATCCAGCTGAGCTACGGGTGCGTGGCGGTAAAACGTTCGTATTTTGACATCTTTTTGCACCTTGGCTCAATTCAATGAGTGCTGCCTTCGGAGGGCAGTACTCTATCCAGCTGAGCTACGGGTGCGTTTCAGGGCCGCAATAATACGCATTGAATCGCTCGGCGTCCATGCCCTGTTGTCATGCGACTGCGTGACGTGTCAGGGTTATTGCCGGGCCCAGCTATTTTGTCGCTTGCGGGTTTACCGGTATACTCGCGCACAATGTCCGGGTTCTGCTGCCGGCTGATACTTATAGCTATGATGAGGATGTTCAAGGTGACGACTGTGAAAAAACTTCTGGCCGCCTCTGCGGCCATGCTTGCCCTGATGGCCGGTAGTGCCTTTGCGACTGCGGTTGAAGACGCCATTGCCGAGCGGATCAAGCCGTTTGGTTCGGTATGTCTGGCTGGCGATCCCTGTGCTGAAGAAACCGGCGCTGTAGCAGCCGCCTCTCCAGCCGGCGGGGCGCGTTCGGGCGAAGCGGTTTACAAGCAGTTCTGCACCGCCTGTCACAGCACTGGTCTGCTGGGCGCCCCCGTTACCGGTGATACCCCGGCCTGGCAGGCCCGCCATGGCGGCAACCTGGATGAGCTGCTGGCCACCGCGATCAGCGGGATCAACGCCATGCCGCCGAAAGGCACCTGCGCCGACTGCTCCGATGACGAGCTGATGGACGCCATCAAGCACATGTCCGGCCTGTAAGCCGAACGCTTGAAGCAAAAAGCCGCCCAGCCAGGGCGGCTTTTTTGTGCCCTAGCGCCCGATCAAGCTGCGGATATTGGCCAACGCTTCCTTGCCGCGGGCCTGCTTCTGCTCCACCGGCACATCCTCGGTGCCCTCCCATTCCAGATCCTCGGCTGGCAGTTCATCGAGAAAACGGCTGGGCAGACAATCGATAACCTCACCGAACTGGCGTCGGCGAGCGGCGAAGGTGAAAGCCAGGGTCTTGCGTGCACGGGTGATGCCGACGTAGGTCAGCCGGCGCTCTTCCTCGACGCTGTCAGCTTCGATGCTGGAGCGGTGCGGGAGGATCTCTTCCTCCATGCCCATGATGTAGACATGCGGATACTCCAAGCCCTTGGAGGCATGCAGGGTCATCAACTGCACCCGGTCAACGTCCTCTTCCTCTTCGTGGCGCTCGAGCATGTCGCGCAATACCAGCTTGGCGATGGCATCCTCGATATCGGTTTCACCGCTCTCGTCACGCTCGATGGTGGTCTTGAGCGCATCAAGCAGGAACCAGACGTTGCCCATGCGCTTGGCGGCGATCTCGTCGCTGGAGCAGTTCTGGCGAATCCAGTTCTCGTAGTCCAGATCCAGGATCATGTCGCGCAGCACCGCAATCGGCTCCTCCCGGGCACAACGTTGACGGATGCCCTCGAGCCAGCGCTGAAAGCGCTGCAGACGCTCCAGATAGCGCGACTCCAGATGCTCGCCCAGTCCCACCTCGGCACAGGCCTGAAACAGGTTGACGCCACGATCGGTAGCGTAGTTGCCGAGCTTTTCCAGGGTTGCCGGGCCGATCTCCCGGCGCGGCACGTTGATGACCCGCAGCAGTGCGTTGTCGTCGTCCGGGTTGACCAGCAGGCGGAAGTAGGCCATCAGGTCCTTGACCTCCTGGCGGCTGAAGAAGCTGGTGCCGCCGGACAGGTGGTAGGGGATCTGGTGGTGCTGCAGCTTGAGTTCGATCAGCCGGGCCTGGTGATTGCCGCGATAGAGAATGGCGAAATCCTTCCAGGCGCGCTTGTGCTGCATGTGCATCATCTGGATGTCGGTGGCTACTCGTTCGGCTTCGGCTTCCTCGTTGCGGCAACGGATCACCCGGATCGGCTCGCCATAACCCAGCTCGCTCCAGAGCTGCTTGTCGAAGACGTGCGGGTTGTTGGCAATCAGGGTGTTGGCGGCCCGCAGGATGCGGCTGGTGGAACGGTAGTTCTGCTCCAGCATCACCACCTTGAGCGCCGGAAAGTCTTCCTTGAGCAACGCCAAGTTTTCTGGCCGGGCACCACGCCAGGCGTAGATCGACTGGTCGTCATCGCCCACCACGGTAAAGCGCGCCTGATTGCCGACCAGCATCTTCACCAGCAGGTACTGGCTAGCGTTGGTGTCCTGGTATTCGTCGACCAGCATGTAGCGGATACGAAATTGCCACTTTTCCAACACATCCGGGTGATTGCGAAACAACATCACAGGGATCAGGATCAGGTCATCGAAATCGACCGCGTTGTAGGCCTTGAGCGTGCGCTGATAGTGCATGTAAACGCTGGCGGCGGTCTGCTCCTGCGGAGTCCGGGCCTTGGCCAATGCCTCCTCGGGCAGAATCAGGTCGTTCTTCCAGTTGGAGATCTGCGCTTGGATGCCATCGATACCGTCGTCGGCACCGTAGTCGCGATGCATCAGGTCGGTGATCAGCGCGGTGGCATCCTGCTGGTCGAAGATTGAGAAGCCCGGCTTGTAGCCCAGGCGCTGATGCTCCTTGCGGATGATGTTCAGGCCCAGGTTATGGAAAGTCGAGACGGTCAGGCCACGGGCATCACCGCCCTTGAGCAGCAGGCTAACGCGCTCTTTCATTTCACGCGCGGCCTTGTTGGTGAAGGTCACGGCGACAATGTACTGGGCCTTGATCCCGCATTCGCGCACCAGGTAGGCGATCTTGCGGGTGATCACGCTGGTCTTGCCGCTGCCGGCCCCGGCCAGTACCAACAGTGGGCCACTGATGTAATGAACGGCTTCCTGTTGACGGGGGTTGAGATTCGACACGCGTATTGATCTCCGGCTGGTGGCCGACAATTCTACCAGCAGAAACTGTGATCGACAGCGTGATAGCGAAAAGCTAGTCTTGGTACTTGGCGGTTTTTTGGATATAACCTACTTTATAAATAAACCGTATGTACCTAATTTATAAAGATCCTTGGGGGATCTGACTTTGACTGCTGACAGTCCGATGCTTCGCATCGTGTTACTCGACAATGACCATGGTGCCCATGCGCCTCTGAGTCACCGTTTGTCTGCTGTCAAAGCCAGCCCCTATCAATTGATTCGTGCCGACAACTGGGATCACGCCCAGGCCATGATCGCCAGCGGCCCGGTGCAGGCGATTCTGGCGCGCAGCGATTTTCTGAATGTGCCCCGCGAATGCAGCGTGCCGATCATCCACCTGGCCGATGAGCCAGAATTTCACCCGTTGCCGCCTGGCATAACCGACAGTGTCTGGGATCAGTCCAGCGCCAGCGAACTGATCCGCTGCTTCAACTACGCCATTGAGCGGCATGCACTGCGCACCGCGCTTGATCATGCCGCCAGCTACGACCCACTGACCGGCATCTGCAACCGGCAAATGCTGCATGACCGGCTCAAGCAAGGCATGCGCCGGGCGCTGCGCAGCAATCAGCCGCTGGCCGTGCTGTTCATCGATCTGGACAACTTCCGCCACGTCAACGACACCCTCGGCCACGGGGCTGGCGACGCGATCATCTGCGAGGTGGTCGAGCGCCTGCGCCGAGTGCTGCGCAATACCGACACTATCGGCCGGATGGGCAGCGACGAATTTGGCGTGATCATCGAGGACTACGGCAGTCCTAGCAATTTGCTGCACATCGCCCAGAAGGTCACCAACGAACTGGCCGAACCGTTCTTTGTTGACAGCGAAAGCCTGTTACTCGGCTGCAGCGTCGGCATTGCCACCTACCCTGAAGGCGGGCAAACGGTCGACAGCCTGTTGCTGCACGCCAACATGGCCATGCAGCAGGCCAAGGGCCAACGTGGCTGCAACTTCCACTTTTACGATGACCGCATCAACCTGCAGGCCAACAGCCTGATTGAGTTCGAATCCTCCCTGCGCCAGGCGCTGCGTCGCAATGAACTGGAGCTGCACTATCAACCACGGGTCGATCTCAAAAGCGGCAATATCGTCGGACTCGAAGGACTGATTCGCTGGCGTCATCCCGAACGCGGCCTGCTCGGCCCCAACCAGTTCATTCCGCTGGCCGAGGAAACCGGACTGATCGTGCCTATGGGCTACTGGGTGATCGCCCGTGCCTGTCACGACCTCAATCAGCTCAAACGCCGGCGCATGCCGCCGGTGCATATCGCCGTCAACATGTCGTTCCGCCAGTTCCAGGACAGCCAGTTGCTGGCCACGGTCAAGCGCCTGCTGGACAAGACCGGCATCGATCCGCACAGCCTCGAGTTCGAGCTGACCGAAACCGCGGTCATGCAGAACCCCGAGCAGGTTCAGGTCACCATGCGCGGGCTGACTGGCCTGGGTGTACGCTTCTCGCTGGACGACTTTGGCACCGGCTTTTCCTCCTTCGTGCACCTGCACAACCTGCCGATCAACCTGCTCAAGCTCGACCGCAGCTTCGTCAAGGGCATTGCCGAGCGCGAGTCGGACCGGCAACTGGTCGGTGCGATGATCGAGCTGGGTCGCAGCCTGAATCTGGAGGTGGTTGCCGAAGGGGTGGAGCAGCGCCAGCAATTGGAAGTGTTGCGCGGCATGGGCTGTGATCAGGTGCAGGGCTACTTCATCAGCCCGGCGCTGGCTTTCGAGGAGTTGTGCTACTTCCTGGATGCCTACAGCATGGGCCGCGAAGAAGCATTAGGCCCGGTCTGAAACCGCAAGGCGCCACCGACCGATGTCGCGTGACCGGTGACGCCCTGCATTCACTACTATAGTGCAACCCTTTGCCCGCACCAGCCCCATCACCCCGGTTGATATCAGGCCATTGGCCGCCGATCCAGTTGCCGATACTGCAGAGCTTCGGCCAGGTGCGCACGCTCAATCGAGCTGACCCCATCCAGATCGGCCAGGGTGCGAGCCACCTTGAGCGCCCGGTGACTGGCCCGACGTGACAGGCCCAGGCGAGTGATCGCCAGCTCCAGCCACTGCTGGTCGGCCTCGCTCAGCCGGCAGTGCTCGCGCAGCGCCGCCAGATCCAGATGGGCATTCAGACAATTCTGACGCTGTTGCTGACGGGACCGGGCCTGCGCCACCCGCTGCGCGGCCTCCGCACTGCTGGGCTTGCCGACCTGTTCATGTCCCAGGCTGAAGGTTTCATTGAGCATACCCAAATGCAGATCGATACGATCAAGTAGCGGGCCGGAAAGCTTGCCACGGTAACGCTCGATCTGCTCGGGACTACAGCGACAGCGCCCGGAGGGATCGCCCTGATAGCCACAGGGGCAAGGGTTCATGGCCGCGATCAGTTGAAAGCGGGCCGGAAAGCTCAACTGCTCGCGAGCCCGGGCGATATGAATACAGCCCGACTCCAAAGGCTCACGCAGCATTTCCAGTACCTTGCGATCAAACTCGGGCAACTCGTCGAGAAACAGCACGCCCTGGTGGGCCTGACTGATCTCGCCGGGTCGAGGCTGGCTACCACCCCCAACCAACGCGGCGGCCGACGCACCATGATGGGGCGCGCGAAAGGGCCGCTGCGGCCAGCAGCTCAGGTCGGCCTGCCCGCAAACCGACTGGATCGCCGCCACTTCCAGCGCTTCCGCCTCACTCAAGGCCGGCAGTATGCCCGGCAAACGGCTGGCCAGCAGGGTCTTGCCGGTGCCCGGCGGGCCAAACAGCAACAGGTTATGCCCGCCCGCCGCCGCCACGATCAAGGCCCGCTTGGCCTGGGCCTGGCCCTGCACATCGGCAAGATCGGCCGTTACCGGTCGTGACTGCGGGCGCGACTCGACGTTGACCCCGGGTAATTCGCGCTCACCGCGCAGATGCTCGCACAACTCCAGCAGATGCTCGGCCGCGACTATCCGTACGCCGCGTACCAGCGCAGCCTCGGCGGCATTAGCACGCGGCAGCAGCAAGGTGCGATTCAGCGCCCGGCAGGCCAGCGCAGCCGGCAGCACCCCCTGAACCGGGCGCAACTCACCGGACAGCGCCAGTTCCCCCAAGCACTCGCATTCGTTCAGACAATCGCCGGGAATCTGCCCGCTGGCCGCCAGCAGCCCCAGGGCAATGGCCAGATCAAAACGCCCACCTTCCTTGGGCAGATCCGCCGGCGCCAGGTTGATGGTGATGCGCTTGAGGCTGGGGAACTCCAACTGGGCGTTCTGCAAGGCACTGCGGACCCGGTCCTTGCTTTCGCGCACGGCGGTTTCCGGCAGGCCGACCAGGGTCAGGCTCGGCATGCCGTTGGCCAGGTGAACTTCGATGGTGACAGCCGGGGCCTGAATGCCGAGCTTGGCTCGGCTATGAACTATGGCCAGGGACATGATCGCTCCTTGATCAGTCCACCTGCAGGTCAGGTGGTCGGTGGGGGGGTACGCTGCTCCAGGGCCTCGACCCGTTTTTCCAGGGCTTCCAGCCGTTCACGGGTACGCATCAGCACCGCCTGCTGGGTTTCAAACTCATCACGGCTGACCACATCCAGCTTGGCCAGGGCGCTTTGCAGCAAGGCCTTGAGGTGTTTCTCCAGCTCCGGCGGCGGCAATCCGCGCTCACTCATCAGCAACCGGGTGGCCTGGCTGCTGACCGCGTCAATCAACACTTTGTGCAACATGCTCTGCAACTCAATCGGCAATGGAATCGACCAGCCAAGGCTGGCGGCAAGTTGCCCAGTGTAGCACCCCCAGGCTGGCGGCGTCCCCAACCCTGGCGTGCCCCATGTGTGCACACAGCGGGCACTGAAGTTGTGAGCTATGCTCGATTTTGGTGCAAAGGCATGCGCAATTGGCCTGACCAAAACCATCAAAACATTGTTATTTAACTGAAAAATAAGGAAAAACGAAAACTGGCAGGGTTCCTGCTTAGCACATCGCAGCTGCCAAGGAAGGGATAACCCAAACGGGGCACCCACCTGAAGCTAGCCTGACTTTGCGAGGAGCCATCATCTAAGGAGCACAAGACGATGCGGCAGTTACACCCGGTTCGCGGGGCCATGACAAAACCTGGTTTTGTCGGCAGACCGGTCAACTGCATCAGCCTCGGAGCATTGTCCGTTTCTAAAAGCCTCTAACTCGGCATAGACTTGCCCTGTCCCCCCAGGGCAGTCCATCAAACGGGAGTATTGAAATGAAACTAGTAACGGCTGTTATCAAGCCTTTCAAACTGGACGACGTGCGTGAAGCACTGTCCGAGATCGGCGTTCAGGGTATCACCGTGACCGAGGTCAAGGGTTTTGGCCGGCAGAAAGGTCACACCGAACTCTACCGTGGCGCGGAATACGTGGTTGATTTTCTGCCCAAGGTGAAGATCGATGTGGCTATCGGCGACGACATGCTCGACCGCGTGATTGAAGCCATCACCAAGGCTGCCAACACCGGCAAGATCGGCGACGGCAAGATCTTCGTGGTCAATCTGGAGCAGGCCATCCGTATCCGTACCGGAGAAACCGGTACCGACGCCATCTGAGCCAAGGTTTACCGATTGAAATAAAAAAGCCTATATGGGGGGCTTACAATGGAAGATATCGTGCAACTCCAGTATGCACTGGACACGTTCTACTTTTTGATCTGCGGCGTCCTGGTTATGTGGATGGCAGCAGGTTTCGCCATGCTCGAGGCCGGTCTGGTCCGCACCAAGAGCACCACTGAAATTCTGGCCAAGAACATCGCCCTGTTCGCCATCGCCTCGGTGATGTACCTGCTGGTCGGTTACTACATCATGTATTCCTCGGAAAGCTCGATCCTGCCGAGCCTGGGCTTCTTGATCGGCGGCGAAAACGCCCTCGACGAAGTGCTGGCTGGTGGTGACGAAGCACCGTACTACTCCAACCGCGCTGACTTCTTCTTCCAGATCGTGTTCGCCGGTGCCTGTATGTCGATCGTCTCCGGTGCCGTGGCCGAGCGTATGAAACTGTGGGCCTTCCTGGCTTTCGCCGTGGTCATGACCGGTTTCATCTACCCGATCCAGGGTGCCTGGAGCTGGGGTGAAGGCTGGCTGGACGAAATCGGCTACTCCGACTATGCCGGCTCCGGTATCGTTCACATGGCCGGCGCCACCGCCGCTCTGGCCGGTGTGATCCTGCTCGGCGCACGTAAAGGCAAATACGGTCCGAACGGCCAGGTCAATGCCATCCCCGGCTGTAACCTGCCGCTGTCGACCCTGGGTATCTTCATCCTGTGGATGGGCTGGTTCGGCTTCAACGGCGGTTCCGAGCTGAAAATTTCCGACGTCGAGTCCGCCAACAACGTCGCCCAGGTTCTGGTCAACACCAACATGGCTGCTGCCGGTGGCCTGATCGCAGCGATGATCGTGTCACGCATCCTGTTCGGCAAGACCGACCTGACCATGACCCTCAACGGCGCCCTGGCCGGCCTGGTGGCCATAACCGCCGACCCGCTGTCGCCGAGCGCCTTCGCTGCCGTCCTGATCGGTGCCGTAGGTGGGGTGATCGTGGTGTTCAGCGTCCTGGGTCTGGACAAGCTGAAACTGGACGACCCGGCTGGTGCCATCTCGGCCCACGGCTCGGCTGGTATCTGGGGTGTTCTGGCCGTACCGCTGACCAATGCTGATGCCAGCTTCGGCGCTCAGCTGATCGGGGTCATCGCCATCTTCGCCTTCGTCTTCATTGCCAGCCTGATCGTTTGGAGTATCCTCAAGGCGGTCATGGGCATTCGCGTCAGCGAAGAAGAAGAGTATGAAGGTGTCGATATCGCCGAGTGCGGTATGGAAGCCTACCCGGAGTTCACCAGCGCCAAGAAGTAAACTCCGCAGTACCTTCGCTGTATCACAGGGCGCCTACGGGCGCCCTGTTTCATTAGGGAGACTGAGTATGTGGCTACAACGCACCATTGAGCTGCGAGCCCGACCCCGGGGCTTTCACCTTATCGACGCCGAAATCCTGGCCGCGCTGCCGGAGCTCAAGCTGCTCAACACCGGCCTGCTGCACCTGTGGCTACAGCACACCTCGGCCTCACTGAGCATCAATGAAAACGCCGATCCACTGGTACGCGACGACCTGGAAGCCATTTTGCGCCACCTGGTTCCGGACAGTACGCCCTTCTTCAAGCACACCTATGAAGGCCCTGACGACATGACTGCCCATGTCAAAAGCAGCCTGCTGGGTGTGCAATTGAGCATTCCGGTCAGCAATGGACAATTGACCATGGGCACCTGGCAGGGTGTTTATCTGGGTGAACATCGTCAACAGGCCGGCAGCCGGCGACTGCTGGCTACGCTGCAAGGTGAGTGAATAAGTGCATCGCATTGCTGCTCCCCAGGCGCTGTTTTAGGGCATAAGCCCATCTTTCAACATCAGCCAAAATCCGGAAGATAAGCAACCAATTGACTTTAAAGACATTTTTATAAAGCAATAATTGGCACCAAGCATGCATAGTCCTTTAGTGAAACGGGATGAGTCGCTGCTGACTCATGACGCATCACACACTGGAGTGGTATCTAGGCGAACTAGGGTTCCGATCCGCATCAGCGGATGACTGGTCCGAGAGTTTTCCGGCTTCCATGGATAAGGAGGCTACACGGCGGGACAAAAGCCCGGGAGACCGTCATGACGACGCAGTCACCCGTACTTTTTTCTCACTGTGTAGGAGTGATTACCATGACCGCACCCATGCTTGGATCTCTGCGCAAGACACTGGCCGGCATCACCCTGGCTGCCACAACCACCCTGATGCCTCTGGCTGCTCAGGCCATCGAAACCCTGAAAATTGGCACTGTGGTCTGGGCTGGCTATGGGCCTTTCTATGTCGCTGACAAACTCGACCTATACAAAGACCTGGGGCTCAAGGTCGAACTGCAATTCTTCAACGATCCCGCACTGATTCCTTCGGCAATGGCTGGCCGAGCCCTGGACGGGGGCATGCTGACCTATGATCAGGTCGTGGGCTCGGTCGCCAAGGGTCTCAAACACCGTGTCGTCATGCCCATCGACTTCTCCAATGGTGGCGATGCCATCGTAGCCGACAAATCGATCACCTCGATTGCCGACTTCAAAGGCAAGACGATTGGCTACAACCCACTGTCACCCTCCGACTTTCTGCTGGCCTACGCACTGCAAACCCATGACTTGAGCGAGGCCGACATTCGCCCAATCAATATGACCCCTGAAGGTATTCCCTCTGCTATGGCATCCGGCAGCCTGCCAGTTGGCGTGACCTATGAGCCCAACGTATCGCAGATTCTCAACATGGGCTCAGGTGAACGCTTTCATGTGATCTATTCCTCCAAGGACGCTCCAGGTCTGATCACCGATGTGCTGGTTTTCGACGAGCGGGTGATCAATCAACGCGGCAAGGCCATTAGCGCCATGATCCAGGGCTACCAGGCTGGCCTCGACTACATGCAGGCCAATCCCGAAGAGTCAGCAGCCATCATCGGTGAGGTGCTGGGTGTCAGTGCCGCCGAAGCCATTGAACAGATGGAAGGAGTCTACAACATCCCTCTGACCGAGATGGCCGCAAACTTTGAGCCGTCCGACTCAACCCTGTCGTTCTACGGGAGCGGCGCAGTGATTGCCGAACTGCTGCTGAATAACCGGCAGATCCCAGCTATTCCCGACTTTTCCGCCACCTACGACGCCAGTTTCGTCAAGGCACTGACCGAGTAACACTCGCCCGGGCGGCCGTGGTCGCCCAGGCTCAAACAAGGTGATAACTCCATGTCCAAGAGCAAACCCTTATTCCGTTACGCTGACGGCCTGCTGCCGAACAGTCTGGCAATGGCCTATGGCCTGGGCGGCTATATCCTGGGTCTCGCCCTGTTACTCCAGCCAAGCTGGTGGCTGAAGCTGCCCGGCATGCTGCTGCTGGCCCATGCCATGATCATTGGCGCCTATCTGATTCATGAGTTTGCACATGGCACCATCTTCAGCAAGCCCGTTCACAATAGCCGGGCCGGCGAGCTGTTCAGTTGGCTGACCGGCGGCTGCTACGCCGATTTTCAGGATCTGCGGCGCAAGCACATGCGCCATCACGTTGATCGCGCCGATGTCATCACCTTCGACAGCAAGGTATTCATCAACGCCCTGCCGGGCTGGGTACGCAAGCTGATTCTGGCGCTGGAATGGGCCTACGTACCTGCGGTCGAGCTGATCATGCATTTTTATGTGGTACTGATGCCATTTATCAGCCAGAGCGAAAAACACCGGGCCCGGCGTGGCAAAGTATTGGCCATCATATTGACCCGCAGTGTGCTGTTCGCCCTGCTCGGCTGGCTGTCCCCCAGCGCCCTGGTACTCTACTGCGCGGCCTGGCTGATCATGATCACGGTGCTGCGCTTTGCCGATGCCTACCAGCATACCTACGACGCTGTCGCGGTACTGGAAGATGATGGCAAGATCCCGGCCGACAAGCTGCGTGACCGGACCTACGAGCAGCTCAACACCTTCAGCAATGTGGTGTCACTGCGCTGGCCGGCACTCAACCTGCTGCTGCTCAACTTCTCTTTCCATAACGCCCACCATGAAAAACCTGTAGCGCCCTGGTATCGCCTGCCCAAACTGCATCAGGAACTGTACGGCGATGGCTACCGCCAAGTCGTACCTATGGCTGAACTGCTCAGCAGTTTTCACCGTCATCGCCTGCGCCGGGTAGTCAATGATGACTACGGTGAGTTCGTTGATGGGCCCAGGCGTGCCGAAAACTTCTACGGTGCTGTGGGCGTGTCCTTTCTGACGGCGGTTTAACCATGCAGACACTGGATTATCAGGGTCGGACGGTACTGATCAGCGGTGCGGCCAGTGGTATTGGCCTGGGCCTGGCGCAAGCCTTTGCGGCCCAAGGAGCAAAGCTGGAGCTGATCGACCGCAATGTCCAGGCGCTGGCGGGTACGCTCGAACAACTGTCGGCGCTCACTCAGGTTCGCGGCCACGCAGTGGATCTGAACGACGACCTTGCAGTCAGCGATTACGCCACACAACTGCGCCAGCGCCTGAGTCGGATCGATGTGCTGATCAACAATGCCGGCATTGAACTGCCAACTCCGGTTCAGGATCCTGCACCGGACGCCAACCAACGCTGGCAGCTGCAGCTCGACAATAACGTGGTATCGATGCTGCGCCTGACCCGTGCAGTGCTGCCACTGCTTGGTGAAGGCAGCAGCGTAATCAACCAGTCCTCGATCTGGGGCCTAAGCGCAGTGGCCGGATTTTCCGCCTACGTCGCCAGCAAGCATGCGGTGATCGGCTTGACCCGTTCACTAGCCTGGGAACTGGGAGGGCAGGGCATACGGGTCAACGCGGTTTGCCCCGGCTGGGTCGGTACCGAGGCAGCCTTTGCCTCGCTGCGCAGCATGGCCCGGAAAAGCGGACGCTCCGAGGCCGAAGAGCTGAAACACATTCTGGCCGCACAGGCCATTCCTCATCTGCTGACACCGGCGGACCTGGCTGGCACCTTTCTGTTTCTTGGCGCCCCGGTATCGGCTGCCATTACCGGGCAGGCCATTGTGGTCAGCCGTGGGGAGGTCATGCACTGATGCTGACAGTCGATTTAACCGGCCAGCGCATCCTGGTCACCGGCGCAGCGACCGGCATTGGCCGGGCCTGTGCGCTGATGCTGGCCAGGCAAGGAGCGGAGGTCTGGATCAATCATCTTGACCAGGCCGATGCCAGTGCCGCACTGGTCAGCCAAATTCATGCAACGGGCGGCCTGGCCACGGCAATTGAGGCCGATATCAGCCACCCCGATGCGGTCGAGGAAATGTTTGCCCGCATCACCAGCGCCGGCCCATTGCACGGCCTGGTCAACAACGCCGGGATCATTCAGGAACAGAGCTTTCTGGAGACCAGCGAGGACGACTGGCGGCGGATCATGGCGATCGATCTGGACGGAGTGTACCGGTGTTGCCGCCAGGCACTGGCAGGCATGACCACTACCGGCACTGGCAGCATCGTCAATATTGCCTCAGAGCTGGGCCAACTGGGCCGGGAAAACTACGTGGCCTATTGCACGGCCAAAGCAGGCGTGATCGGCCTGACCAAATCACTGGCCCGCGAATTCGCGCCGCAGATTCGCATTAACGCGGTCGCCCCCGGACCGGTGGAAACCGCGATGATTTCGCTGGAACACATGAGCCAAGAGTGGATTGCCAGGGAACTGGCGATCCCGGCCGCACGACTCGGTCGACCAGAGGAAATTGCAGCCGCCGTCTGCTTTTTACTTTCACCCGCCGCGAGTTTTTTTACCGGCCAGGTTTTAGGCGCCAACGGCGGTGCCTGGATGGGTGGCTGATGTTCCGTCCCGAGCTGCTCCTAACACTCGGCACCTTGTACGGAGTAACCCACCTGTCTGGGAGCATCGCTGATTGGCCTGGCCGTAATGGCCGACTGGCCGGAATGCAAACCACTTGAGGGTACAGAGGAGCAATGTGATGACAAGCGTCTACATGGATCAGATTAGCTGGGTAGAGTACCAGCAGCGTGTAGAGCAGGGCGCGGTGGTGCTTCTGCCCTGCGGCGCCACCGAACAGCACGGTCCGCATCTGCCGCTGGGTACCGATGCCCTGCTGTCAACCGCACTGAGCGCTGATGTAGCCGCTCAGATCGGCGGAATTGTCGCTCCGGCACTGGCCTACGGCTACAAGTCGCAGCCCAAGTGCGGCGGCGGCCAACACTTCTGCGGCACCACCAGTCTTGATGGCGCAACCCTGATCGCGCTGGTGCAGGATGCGGTGCGCGAATTCGCCCGTCATGGTGTCAAGCGACTGGTACTGGTGCTCGGACACTACGAAAACACCTGGTTCGTCACCGAGGGCATCCAGCTGGCGTTGCGCGAGCTGGGCCCGGCCTGTGACCTTGAGGTGATGCGCCTTGAGCACTGGGACTTCTGCCGCGAAGAGACCCTGGATGACATCTTTCCCGACGGCTTCCCCGGCTTTGCGCTGGAACACGCGGCAGTGATCGAGACCTCGTTGATGCTGCACTACCTGCCCCATCTGGTCAGCCTTGAGCAGATCCCGAACGACCCGCCAGCGGACTTTCCACCCTATGATATGTACCCGACCCGCACCGAGTGGGTGCCGCCATCCGGGGTGCTTTCCTCGGCGCGGGGCTCGACCGCCGAGAAGGGCGCGCGCATGGCTGATGACATCGTCACCGGCATCACCGCTGCCGTGCGTCGTGAATTCAAGCTGGAGGCCTGAGATGCTGACGCTGCAGCCATCCCGAACCGCGCTGCTGCTGATCGACATGCAGCGTGATTTCTGTGCCCCCGGTGGCTATGCCGATCAGGCCGGGCTGGATATTCAGTGCCTACGCGCGCCGATCCCGACCCAGCAGCGGCTGCTGGCGGCGGCGCGGGCAGCAGGGATGTTGGTGGTACACACCCGTGAAGGGCACCGCAGTGACCTGTCCGACCTGCCTGACTGGAAGCGTGTGCGCGCTGAACGCAGCGGAGCACCGATTGGCGCGCCGGGCCCTTTGGGTCGGCTGCTGGTACGCGGAGAGTACGGCCATGACCTGATCGACGAGCTGCAGCCGCAGGTCGGTGAGCCGGTGATCGACAAGCCCGGCTACTGCGCCTTCGCTGCCACCGACCTGGAGCTGATTCTGCGCACCCGCGGTATCGACAGCCTGATCATCACCGGCGTGACCACCGAGGTCTGCGTCAGCTCAACCCTACGCAGCGCCATCGACCGCGGCTTCAATTGCCTGACCGTTAGCGACGCCTGCGCGTCCGCGCATCCGGAGCTGCACACCGCGGCACTGGCGATGATCAGCGTCGAGGGTGGCATCTTCGGCGAGGTCTGTGACAGTGCCGCGCTGCTCAGCGCGCTGCGGGAGGCTGCATGACCCAGGTACAGAAACTCTGGCCGCTGCTGACCGCGACCCACCACTACGACAAGTCGATCTCGACCCGCGGTCGCGGCCACGGCGTACAGATCGAGGCGCCGATTCTGGCCTTCCTGATCGAAACGAAGCAGGGGCGGGTGCTGTTCGACGTCGGCTGCGACTACAACAAGCTCAGCGATCCGGCGCTGCGTGCTCGCTGGTATGACCCGGAGGCGTTCCCGATGGGGCCGCCGCAAATGAGCGAAGAGCAGCGGCTCGAAGCGCATCTGGCCAAGCTCGGGCTGACCTGCAAGGACATCGACATGGTGTTTCTCAGCCACCTGCACTTTGATCACGCCGGTGGCCTGTGCGACGTTTGTGGCGCCGAAGTGCACGTGCACGAAGACGAACTGCACGCTGCCCGCGAACCAGCCGACGACGCCTACTTCGCCGATGATTTTGCCGGCAATGTACGCTGGCGTCTGCAGCAGGACGAGTACGATCTGTTGCCTGGGCTGCGGGCGATCAACACGCCGGGTCACACCGCCGGGCACATGTCATTGATGATCGAACTGCCGACCGGCGCGCCGGTGATTCTCACCGGTGATGCCGCCGACCTGAGCGAAAACCTCGACGACGAGATCGCTCCCGGTCTGTGCTGGCGCGACCGCGAGGACATGGCGCTGGACAGCATTCGCAAGCTCAAGCGCATTGCCGGTGAGACCGGCGCCGAACTCTGGCCAAACCACGATATGGCGTTCTGGCGCACCCTCAAACGTTTCCCGGAGTACCACGCATGAAAGCGGTTCCCGAGGCCTATCACGGCGTCTGGCAGCGCACCTTGCTGCGCCTGTCGGACGGCACGGAAGACACCACCACCCGCGTGTTCTGGCTGCAGAGCGCGCATCTGCACGCGGATCTGCGCATACCCGATCCGATGCCAAAGCTGCCGCTTGAGCGCGTCGCTCAGGCGGGTTTTGCCGGGCTGACCGAAGCGAGTCTCGGCCGTTGCCAGTGGCATAGGATCATCGACTTTCACCCCGACAGCGGCAGCGATATCGGCAACATGCAGTTCGTCAGCAGTGAAGTGGTGCATGAGACCGCGCTGGACGACAGCTATCTGGAAATCTGGCAGCGGCTGCCGGACTCGCGCGGCGCTGTGGCCGAACTCTGGCTGCAGAGCTCTGACGGCTCGGGGCGGCAGGCCTGCCTGCTGCGCGCCGGTGACTACTTCATGTTCGCCGCTGATCGCCCACAGCGCCTCGGCCGTGGTCGCTCGCTGCTGGAATACCTGCAGTTCGACTGCGCCCGCAACGCCGAACACCTGCTTGGCTGCGAGCTGACCTTTGGTCGCATCAAGGGTGGTGAGCGCCCCTGGCAAATTCTCTGCAGTACCCTACCGGCCGCGACCGGCGGCCTGTTTTCCGTAGCGGCTGACCCCGAGCGCTGGGATGCGTTGCCGGTCGCCTGGCTCGGCACTCATCCCCCTGAAAACGGCTGGCAGCCAGCCCCCGTGCCCCGCCTGCAGGATCTGACTAAGGAGACACTGGTATGAATGCACCAGCCCCTACACCTGAAACCCGCACGGCTGCGGCCAAGCGCAAAACCCGTTCGCGCTGGTGGGTCGTACGCGGCAGCCTGCCGCCACGGACCGGTGCATTACTGAGCGCCCTTGGCCTGGCCGCTCCCTTTTTCATCTGGTGGCTTTACACTGCGCTGGGCCTGAACGACCCACTGTTCATGCCCAGTCCTGATGCCGTGCTGGAACGGGTGATCAACTGGTGGCAGCAAGACGGTCTCTGGAATGACATCTGGATCAGTGTCTATCGGGTTATGGCTGGGTTTCTCATCTCGGCCATCATCGCGCTGCCATTGGGGCTGTATCTGGGTACCTACAAACCAGTGCAGGCAACCCTGGAACCCTTGATCGACTTTATCCGCTACATGCCGGCGGTGGCATTCATCCCGCTGGTCATGCTCTGGGTCGGGATTGGCGAGGGCTCGAAGATTCTGATCATTTTCATCGGTACCTTCTTCCAGATGGTGCTGATGGCCGCCGAAGACATTCGCCGGGTACCAATGGCGCAGATCGAGGCCGCGCAAACGATGGGCGCCACGCGCAGCGAAATCATTCGTCTGGTGATACTGCCATCGGCTCGCCCGGCACTGCTCGATACCCTGCGCATCACCTGCGGCTGGGCCTGGACCTATCTGGTAGTGGCCGAACTGGTGGCCTCCAATTCAGGACTGGGGTACGCCATTCTGCGCGCCCAGCGCTACATGCATACCGACAAAATTTTCGCCGGCATCCTGCTGATTGGTCTGATTGGTCTGTTGACCGACCAGGCGTTCCGCTGGCTGGGTCGCCGCGCATTCCACTGGCAGACGAGGTAAGCTCATGAACCAGTCCTGTATCAGCATTCGTGATCTGGGCAAACAGTTTGAAGCCCGCAACCAGACCATCGAAGCGCTGCGCAACGTCAATCTTGAAGTGCAGCCCAACGAATTCATCACCTTTGTCGGCGCTTCCGGCTGCGGCAAATCCACCTTACTGCGTATCATGGCCGGGCTGGAAACCCACAGTACAGGCGACATCCTGCTGCGGGGCGAGCCCATCGACGGCCCCGGCGTGGACCGCGCCATGGTGTTCCAGCATTACAGTCTCTACCCCTGGCTGACGGTAACCGGGAACATCAAGTTCTGCCGCCAGCTCAAAGTGATTGCCGACACCGTGCACAGTCAGTCCGATGTTGAAGTCGCCAGCGGCCGGGCAGACGCATTGCTGAGCCTGATGGGCCTGCAGAACTTTGCAGGCGCCTATCCCAGCCAACTGTCCGGCGGCATGCAGCAACGGGTGGCGATTGCTCGCGCGCTGATGCCGCGACCGGATTTTCTGCTGATGGACGAGCCGTTCGGCGCGCTGGACGCGCAGACCCGCGAAGTGATGCACGACCTGATTCTGCACGTACACCGGCTGGAAAAAAGCACCATCCTGTTCGTCACCCATGATGTGGAGGAGGCGATCTACCTTGGCACCCGGATTGTGCTGATGGCACCCCGGCCTGGCCGGATCGACAGCATCTACGAGGTGCCGTTGCCAAAGGTGCGGCATCAGGACATGAAGCTAGAGCCGGAATTCATCGCCCTCAAACGCGAAATCCTGAACCGCATCCGGGAGACCTCCGGGGTACAAACCGACCTTGAGCAACTGGCACGCCTGAGCGAGGGAGCTCCGCTATAGCCCTGTATTGGGGACAAGCCCTGCAAATCGAAAATTTTTCACCAAGCTACTAGCCAAATCCCTCTGTTGCGCTATATATAGCGTGTTTTCCCCGGGAGGCATTTGGGATGAGTGACGACGATATTGAAGACGATGACATCGATGGCGTAGACGACAGCGATGTCGATGATCTGCCAGAGACCGATGATGACGAGCCGGTAGCCAGCGCCAGCAGCAAGGGCCGCAAGAAAGCCGCCGAAGAAGACGAGCTTGAAGGCGCCTCGCTGGAAGCCAAGGCCCGTGAGCGTGAGATGCTGGCTCGCCAGATCGAAGAGTTCATGGCCCGTGGCGGCAAGGTTCAGGAGATTGGCGACAACGTAGTCTCCGATCCGCCGAAAAAGCCTGACAGCAAGTACGGTAGTCGACCGATCTGAAACGGTGAATCTGGCGATTGCAAGGGCTCAACATCGTAGCCCTTGCAGTGCCAGCCCAGCAATTGCCTAGCTGGGTTTATAGCGTTCAATCCACCCGGCAATTTCCCCCAGACAGCGCACTTCACCATCCGGCCTGGGCAGATCTGGCCAGTCGCTCCCCAGGCGGTTGAACCACAGGCTGTGCATGCCCACCCCCTGAGCACCGAAGATATCGTCTTGCGGGTGGTCGCCAACGTGCAACGCCCGACCCGGCTCAACCCCAACCCGTTGCAGCGCGGCCAGGAAGGGCTCGGGCTGAGGCTTGCTGATGCCTACCTCGTCGGCCGAGACAATCGCCTGGAAGTATTTCGCCAGCCCAAGCCGGCGCACATCGGCATTGCCATTGGAAATGGTCGCCAGCGCATAACGACTGGCCAGATCAGCCAACAACGCCTCGGCATGGGGAAACAACTCAACCGCATGGCGGGCATCGAGAAAAACCTGAAAACCGGCCAGGGCCAGCGCCTGCGCCTCTTCGACTGGATAGCCGGCCTTGCGCAGACCATGCTCGAGTACTGCGACGCGCAGCGCTGTCACCCTATGGCGCAGCTCTGGATCACGCTCCAGCACCTCACGACGCAAGGCCTTGCGGGCCTCGGCGTCCAGCCGTTGAGCGAACAGCGGGGCCTGCCGTACCAGCCAGACCAGCAGGGTCTGCTCGGCGGCCGCAACCACGCTTTCGGTTTCCCACAGGGTGTTGTCCAGATCGAAGGTCACCAGTTGCAGCATGATCAGTGGTTATCCGTACTCTTGCGCTTGGCCCGTGGATGGGCCTGATCGTAGACCTGGGCCAGGTGCTGAAAGTCCAGGTGCGTGTAGACCTGGGTGGTGCTGATGTCGGCATGGCCGAGCAGCTCCTGCACCGCCCGCAGGTCGCTGGAAGATTCCAGCATATGGCTGGCGAAGGAGTGACGCAACATGTGTGGATGCAGGTGCTGACCGAGCTGATTGACGCCCCAGCGGCGAACCCGCAACTGAATCGCCCGCGGTGTCAGACCGCTACCCCGCTGGCTGACGAACAGCGGCTGGCTGTCGCCAGCCAGGCTCGGCCGGGACTTAAGCCACTGCTGCAGCGCTTCGCGGGCCAGCCGGCCAACCGGCAAGATCCGGGTTTTACCGCCCTTGCCCAGAACCCGAACCTCGCCTGCGGCCAGATCCAGATCACTCAGCTGCAGACCCGCCAGTTCCGACAGCCGCAGGCCGGAGGAATAGAACAGCTCGAGCATGGCCAGATCGCGGCAGGCCAGCCAGTCGTCCTCACTCGGGCCGTCCAGCAGCCGTGCGGTCAGATCGGCATCCAGAGTCTTTGGCAGCTTGCGCGGACTCTTGGGCGCGCGCAGATCAACGGCCGGGTTATGCCGGCACAGCCGCTCACGCAGCAGGTAGCGGTAGAAACTGCGCACCGCACTGAGCAGGCGCTGCAAACTGCGACCCGACAAACCGGCCTGATGCTGGCGGGCCACGAACAGTCGCAGTTGCTGCTCGTGCAGCGCGGACCAGTGCTGCAAACCCTGCCCGGTGGCAAAACGCGCCAGACCCTCAAGATCATGCCGATAGGCGCTCAGAGTCCGGGGTGACAATTGCCGTTCATGGGCCAAATGGCCGAGAAAGCCTTCCAGAGCCGCTTGCAGCGCCGGGCTGATCATGACACCTGGGGTTCGTCGGCCAGCGGCCGCTGGCGCACCAGCACCCGAGCCAGGGCGTCAGCGACATAGCCCAGAAACAACGTGCCGGTCGCGCTTTTGTAGTGATGGGCATCCGGGCTGCCGAGCGCCAGCACACCGTGCAGCCCCTGGTGCTGAATCGGTGACAGGGCCGTGGAGGCAACCAGGGTGCCAGCCTCGCCGAACAGGAATTCCAGCTCATCGGGGCGCAGCACCCCACTCAGGGTCTTGCCACTGTCGAGCAGATGACCGATGGCGGCCCGCGCCTGGGCGTGGCTGACGCAGCGGGCATTGGCGTAACGCGCCGATTCACTGAACAGGATCAGGCTCACATGCGGAACCTGGAAGTCGCCACGCAGGCTGTCCTCGACCCCGGCGATCACCTGCTCCAGGCTCTGGGCATCGAGCAGGCCAAGCACCAGACGCCGGCTCTTCTCGAACAAGCGGTCGTTTTCACGGGCTACATCCATCAACTGGTTGAGCCGGTGACGCATCTCGATGTTGCGCTCACGCAACAGCTTGACCTGGCGTTCGACCAGCGACACCGCCTGGCCGGACTGGTGGGGTATGATCAGCTCCGGCAGCAGGTCATCGTATTCGGCAAAAAACGCCGGGTGGCGCTTCAGAAACTCGGCCACCTGGGCCGGGTCGAGTTCGGTTTGACTGCTCTTCGGCTTGTCGCTCATACCCGTATCTGCCCCTCGTAGACCCGGCTAGCCGGGCCGGTCATCATGACGGGCTGGCCGGGACCGGCCCATTCGATATGCAAGGTACCGCCCGGCAACTGGATCTTCACCGGCGACTTCAGGTGTCCCAGGCGGATCCCGGCCACGGCGGCGGCGCAGGCTCCGGTGCCACAGGCCAGGGTTTCACCGGCCCCACGCTCATACACCCGCAGGCGCGCGTGATGGGTATCGAGCAGTTGCATGAAACCAGCATTGACCCGCTTGGGGAAGCGAACATGGCTTTCCACCAACGGCCCGATCCGCTCGACCGGATACAGTTCGACATCATCGACCAGGGTGACGCAGTGGGGATTGCCCATCGACACGGTCGAGACTTCCAGGCACTGCTCGCCAATATCCAGCGCATAGGTCAACGCTTCAGCCTCGGCCTGGAACGGCACCTCAGCCGGGCTGAAGCGCGGCGCGCCCATATCGACCGTGACCTGGCCATCGGCCCGCACCTGCAGCACGATCGGGCCACCGGCGGTTTGCACCCGGATCTGGCTTTTCTGGGTCAGGCGCTTGTCCAGCACGAAGCGGGCGAAACAGCGCGCGCCGTTGCCGCACTGCTCGACTTCGCCTCCGTCGGCGTTGTAGATCCGGTAGCGGAAATCCATATCCGGATCGGTCGGCGGTTCAACCACCAACAATTGGTCGAAGCCGATGCCGAAGTGCCGATCACTCCACTGACGAATCAGCTTCGGTGACAGCTGGACGTGCTGAGTCACCAGATCGATGACCATGAAGTCGTTGCCCAGGCCGTGCATCTTGGTGAACTTGAGCAGCATGTCAGGCCTCGGGCAGCAGGCTTTCGCCAGCGAACAGTTCGCTGACGGTCTCACGCCGGCGCACCACATGCACCTGCTCACCATCGACCAGCAGTTCGGCGGCACGCGGACGGGTGTTGTAGTTCGAGCTCATGACAAAACCATAGGCTCCAGCCGAACGCACTGCCAGCAGATCACCTTCGGCCAGCGCCAGCTCACGCTCCTTGCCGAGAAAATCACCAGTCTCGCAGACCGGGCCAACGATATCCCAGTTGCGCGCCGGCACATCGCTACGCGGCTTGACCGGGTCGATACCCATCCAGGCGCTGTACAGGGCCGGGCGAATCAGGTCATTCATCGCCGCATCGATGATAGCGAAATCCTTGTGCTCGGTCGGCTTGAGCAGATTGACCCGGGTCAGCAGGACGCCCGCGTTGGCCACGATCGAGCGGCCCGGCTCGAACAGCAGGGCCAGCTCACGGCCCTTGAGCTGAGCGCGGACCTTAGCCAGATAGTCGCCAGGGGCCGGCGGCTGCTCATCACGATAGGTCACGCCCAGGCCGCCGCCCAAGTCCAGATGGCGGATGCGGATACCTTCGGCGGCCAGTTGGTCGATCAGCGCCAGCAAGCGCTCCAGTGCATCGAGGAACGGGGTATCGTCGGTCAGTTGCGAGCCAATATGACAGTCGACCCCGCAGACCTCGATGTTCGGCAGATCGGCCGCGCGGCGGTAGACCTCTGGGGCCTTGGCGATATCGATGCCAAACTTGTTTTCCTTGAGCCCGGTGGAGATGTACGGATGGGTCTTGGCGTCCACGTCCGGGTTGACCCGCAGCGATACCGGAGCTTTAACCCCCAGCTCCGCGGCAACCTGCTGCAAGCGCTCAAGCTCGGCAGCGGACTCGACATTGAAGCAGTGAATACCCACCTGCAGCGCCCGGCGCATTTCCTCGGCGGTCTTGCCCAGCCCGGAGAACACCACCTTGGCCGGGTCACCACCAGCCGCCAGGACCCGTTCCAGCTCACCACCGGAAACGATGTCGAAACCGGCACCCAGGCGAGCCAGCACATTCAGCACACCCAGGTTGGAGTTAGCCTTGACCGCAAAGCAGACCAGATGCGGGGTACCATCCAGAGCCTGATCCCAGGCCAGCCAGGCTTGCTCGATGGCCTGACGCGAGTAAACGAAGCAGGGGGTGCCATGTTGGGCGGCGATCGACGACAATGACACCGCTTCGGCGAACAGCTCGCCGTTGTTATAGGAGAAAGCAGTCATCGCGTGTACTCAGTTCCCGCTCGGTTGCTGGGAAACTTCTTCGCGAGCCGGGTCCTGCGGCTGCCCGGCAGTTTCTTCGGGCAGATAAAGAGGACCTTTCTGGCCGCAGCCGGCCAGAACCAGCAGGGCAAACAGGGCAGCGATATGACGCTTCATGACGAATTCCTTATGGACAAAACGATAATAACCGGCAGTATACCGAGCCGCCCGGCTTGGCGCACCCGAGCCGGACTGCTATCGGACAAGAAGAGAGCACGATATGTATGAACTGAGCGAAGCCGAGTTCCACCGTGAAGTTGACCGGATTCTCGACCGTCTCGAACACGCGCTGGACGACTGCGGCCTGGATATCGACATGGAGCAGGACAACGGTCACCTGCAGATTCATCTGAACGACGGCCCGCGTCTGGTGCTGGGCCGCCAGCCGGCATCACGCGAATTGTGGCTGGCCACCCCGGAAACGACCCTGCACTTCGGTTTCGAGCCGGGGCAGGGCTGGCAGCATGACGGCGGTGACGAGTCTTTGGGCGAACTGCTGGGTCGCCTGCTGAGCGAGTTCAGCGGCGAAGACATCGAACTGCAGGTCGAGGACTGAGACTTGCCGGCCGGCCGTCAACCATCGCCCTGCGTGCGCCAGTGTTGCCTGGATGGCGAGCAGTGTCTGGGCTGCGGCCGGCTGCTCAATGAGATTGTCGAATGGGGCCAGGCCAGTGATCAGCGCCAGCTCCAGATCATCGCCGCTGCCAGACTGCGGCGAGAGCAGCGTAAGGGGCCGGTCGACGACAACGCCTGAGCCGTCAGGTCCGGCCCCGCAGCGAGCTCATGGCGGCGTTCAGCGCGGTTTCCAGTTGCTGGCGATAGCGCAGATACTGCCCGGTCTGCATCCTGCCGGCCGGGTCCAACGCCGACAGATCCAGATCGGTGATGTAAATCGGGTAATCTTCCAGACTCCGACGTTGATCGAGAATATGCCGGGCCACCACCCGGTACAGCTCGGCACCATGCTCCAGGGCCGTGAATTCGCGGTGATTGCACAGGATACTGACATTCAGCGTTTGCCCTGGGCCCGGCTCGACAATCGCCTGTACCGCATAATAACCCGCTTCAACCCCCTTGCTCGGCAAACTGCGCGGCTCCAGCCGTAGCGGTCGACCATCGGCTGCGGGCTGAATGACCTGAAGCTGGATATCCTCCTCACCCGGATCGGCATCCAGGCTCCGGCTCAGTTGCCGGCGCAGGCGGATGCTGTGCAAAAACCGCAGCAGCGGCAGGAGCAGCGTCTGCTCGTCACGATAGGTTTGGCGCTGGCGCCACAGCGCGCCACGCTCATCAAGCACACTGAGCTCCGCCTGCTGATTGGCCAGCAATCGGTAAAAGATCTGGATCACGCCAGCCTGCCCCTGCTTGAGAATCAGCGCCAGGTCCGCATGACTGGACAGCGCGTAGGTATCGAGTACCAACGGGCTGTAGTGGTTGCGCGGGCTGCCCAGGTGGCGCAGCAGCCGTTCGTGATCACCCAGCGCGGTGGCTTCAATCCGCTCGCCACGACGCTCAAGCAGTTGATACTGGCTCTGGATCTGCAGCAGAAACCGCGCCGGGGGATCGCCCAGCAACGGCCCGGCGGCCTCCCGGAATAGCGTCTCGACCCGCTCGGCAATCGCACTGGCGCGGTTGCGACAGTAACTGCGCACCTGCAATTCTGGCAGGCGTTGATGCTCGCGGGCCAGATTTAGGTAATCACACAATGCCTGCATGCAGGCCTGCTCGCCCTGGTAGCGACTGACCAGCAACTCGTTCCAGCTATTGAGGGTGATCTGATCGATACTCAGAATCAGGTTGTCGCGCAGCCCGGAATAGCCCAGGGCGTCGGTATGGCTGCTGATCAGATGCTGGTTTTTCTGGCTGCTGAGCGGCAGCGGGTCCAGTCCGACGTTGACCAGCAGCAACACCTGACAAGGCTGGCTGGCCCGTGACAGAGCAGCCTCGGTCAAGGCCGGCAGCGGCAGCGGGAACTGCTGCATCAAACAGGTCAGCAGATTGTTCAGCTCAAACTCGGTCAACGCGCTGGTGCCCGGATGCACCGCAATCCGGGTAGCGGCATCGACTACGCCATTGCGATGGGCCCAGGCCAGCAACTCAACCAGTTGTCGGCTGCGCTTGAGCGGCAGATGATCGGCCAGCTCAGGCTGACTCAGGGTGCCGCGGTACAGGCTCCAGTGATGCTCGGCCTCATCGCCGCTCGGACGCAGCGCCAGGGTCAGCAAGGGTTCGCTCAGATCAGGAACGATACCCGGGTTGATAAACTCGATCTTGCCAGCCTTGCGCTCGAACGCGGCATACAGACGCCGGCCCAGCAACGACAGATCGCGGCTGTTGACCGCATTGATCACCTGCTGGCTGCGGCCGAACTGCGACAGCAACCGGTAGCTGTGGGTCAGTTCACCAACCAGTTGGCGACGCTCCTGACTGACCTCGCGGACCCGCCAAAGCTGGCGATTGTCCATCTGTTGCAACTGACGCGGCCCCCACTGCCATTCACGCACCAGCTTTTCCATCAGACTGCGCTTCCAGCTCAAGCTGCCGCTGCGCTTGGACAGCCGTACATCGGCCTTGATGTACAGACAGCGGCGCACCAGCTCCAGACGTTCAAACTCGCCACGCTGCTGCAGATAGACCTCGATGCGCCGGTACAGCATGACATAGGGATCCAGCTCATCGACATCCAGTTGGTTGGCGAACACCGCCTGCTTGAAATCCAGACTCAGGCAGCGCACCTGCGGGTGCTCGTTGGCGTAGACCTCGGTGAGCAACAGCTTGAGCACTGATTTGTAGGGCGACTCGATGCCCTTGAACAGTTGCCATAGCCCGGCACCGACATACTCACCGGCCGGAATCCGTGCCATATGACCAAGATCCAGGCTTTCCTCGGCGCGGATGAAACGCTTGGAAATCAGTTCACTGGTGTACTGGCGGTAACTGCCTTCCTCGTAGACCGGCACCAGCCACCACAAGGGGTAACGACCACCGAGCAGAATCGCGGTGCGGTAGAACTCGTCCAGCAACAGATAGTGCTGGGTACTGCCGCAGTCTTCCTCGGTCAGCGCATTGTCACGGTCCCCGCGACTGAAACTGGTCGGGTCGATCAGGTGAAAATGTACTTCGCAGCCCTGGGTTGCGGCCCACTCGCTGATTTGCCGGCACTTGCCGGCCAGCTCGACCAACGCCGCTGGCGCCAGCTCGCTGGCATGACAGACCCAGATATCCAGATCACTCTGATCCGACTGGCCAATGGTACCGCCACTACCCATCAGGTACAGCGCCTGGATCTGGGCGGCGAATCCGGCCGGGTGGCGGCGATAGCTGTAACTGCGGGTCAGCGCCTGGGCACCCTGCAACACCTCCTGATCCGGGCTATAGCCGGCCAGCCCATAAGGGGTCTGACGCGACACATAGCCGGGCAGCAGCGGGTGGTTGACATCGAACAACAGCGGAATCAGCCTCAACACATTGTATTGACGCGCCGACAATGCCTGCAGCACCCGGCGCAGGCGGGTCTGGTTGATCGTCATGAAACGCTTGCGCAAGGTGCTCAGGGTCTTGCGGTCAATACCCTCATCAAGCTGGGGACGGATTTCGCCGTGGCTGTACATGCCGGAGTTGGCCCTCAGTCCCCGCGCAATACGGTCAGCAGCGCCAGGGCGTGCTCAGCCGCATCAAGACCCAGACTGGTCAGGTAGCCGCCATCGGGCTGGCTGATCAGGCCCTTGGCGTGCAAACGTCCGGCAGCGGCCAGGGTGGCCGGCGCCGCCTCATGCTGATGGACCTTCAGGCCCTCAAGCGAGTTGGCCAGGTTGAATTGCGACAGTAGGTTGATTTCAGCAATTTCATCGGGTGTCAGCATGGGTGTTCCCCCCTTGGTATGGTAACCAGAGTCTAGCCGTTACGCTGGGCAAAAGCATGACCCGTCTCGCGTCATGAGCGCGCACACCATTCACTTGAGTGATGCCACTGGACCTTAATCGCCCGGCGTTACAAGATATCGACCACCGCCCTCGAGCCTTAAATGGAGAACAACATGCTTAAACTGCACGGCTTTGCTGTCAGCAACTACTTCAACATGGTCAAGCTGGCGCTGCTGGAAAAGGGCCTGGCCTTCGAGGTCAATACCGTACACCCCAGCCAGGACGAAAACTTTCTCGCGCTCAGCCCACGCGGCAAGGTGCCGTGCCTGGAAACCGAGCACGGCATCATCAACGAAACCAACGTGATTCTCGAGTATCTGGAAGAGACTCAGGGCGGCAAGCCGCTGTTGCCCCAGGACCCGTTCGCACGCGCCCGGGTACGGGCTCTGACCAAGGAAATCGAGCTGTATATCGAGCTGCCGGCACGCAGCTGCTATCCGGAAGTATTCTTTGGCGGCCAGGTCGATCAGGCGATCAAGGACAAGGCCCGGGCCGAGCTGCTGTTGGGTGTGGCCGCGCTCAAGCGCCACGCCAGCTTCGCACCCTATGTGGCCGGCAGCGAACTGAGCATTGCCGATCTGATGTTCCTGTATAGCTTCGATCTGGCCTGCACGGTGGCCAAGAAGCTGTTCGATCTGGATCTGATGGCCGAGCTGCCGGGTGCCCGTGAGCTGTTCGGCCTGATGGCCCAAAACCCCAACTTCAAGCAGATCGAAGCCGACAAGAACGCCGAAATGGCAGCCTTTATCGCCGCTGCCAAGGCCAAGCGCTAAGCAGTACTTTCAGCCCGCCGTCAGGCGGGCTGATCGTCAATCATGTCCTTGAACCGCTCGTCAGTCTTGAAGTTCAACGGCTGCTCGAATCCCGGTACTCGAATGCCATCCTGGCTGATGCTCAACTGGCTGTCGTCGATCATGTTGTTGCCGAAGTTGTAGATCACTGCCAGTTGGCCTTTCAATGCCTGCTGATCGTAGGCCTGGGCTGCGGCGCGGGCCTGCTCGCGGCGCTGCAGGTAGTCACTGAAGCGCGCCTCTCCGTAACGCTTGCGCAGCATCCGCTCGACCACAGCGGGTGCCAGCACCACAGCGCTGGCATTGTTGCCGCCAAACCCCTTGGAGTTGATGAAGCAGACTTCCAGCGGTTCTGCATCACGCACTACGTCACGGGTACTGATGCGCAGGTGCTGTTGATGCACATCATCGGCCACGGCGTCGATGGTCTTGATCCCGGGAATGATCTGATACTTGAAACTGCCCAGAGCGAAGGCCAGCTGGTCAGCGCTGGCGCTGGCCAGTGAGTGGCCGACATAGGCCTTGGCCGCGGCAATTGGCCAGTCAGCAATACCGAAGGACTCGGCAACCCGGTCCAGCAGCTCGGACTCGGTAACCCGGTTGGCCGGGGTGCTCGAGCCGTGGGCATGGACAAAGCTGCGGGCACGTACGGCTTCAGGGCCGACAATCTGCATCGCCGCGTGTACGGCCTTGGCCATGGTCAGGTAGTTGCCCGGGCCCGGTGCCGAGATCGACTTCTTGAAGCCGTCGGCATTGATGAACACATCGGTGGCGGCACCATGGATGTCGGCGCCCAGCTCGATGGCCAGCTCGTCATCCATCAGCACGAAGAACTGCCCGGACTCGGCCAGGGTAAAACCGCAGTTCTGCCCGAACGGACGGCTGGCGCGGCGGAAATCGACCTGATCACTGCCTTCGATATTACGTAGCCCGTCTTCGGTGGCCAGCGCACTCATGGCGCCATAGCCTTCGATGCACTCTTGGGTTACCGGCGCCTCGGCGTTGCCCACCAGCACCACCCGGGCCTTGCCGCTGGTGATCATGTCGGTGGCTTTCTGCAGGTTGTAGAGGAAGCTCGCGCAAGCCCCGGTGATCGCCCCGGTGGTGCCGACGCTGCCGAGGATATAGGCGTTGATGAAGTCTGCCGGCATGCTGTTCAGGCCCAGCGGCAACTGCTTGGCGCTGACCCGGTGGCCCTTGAGCCGCGACTGCATGACCCCGGCAAAGCTGTTGTCATCGAGCTGGCTCATGGCGCTGCTGGCAAATACCGCAACCTCGTCCGGCTGCACCCGGTTGATGATCTGCGGCCACTCAATCCCGGTCGAGCGCAGCGCGTCGGTGGCGGCGACGATGGTCAGTTGCAGACCGCGCGGGTGAAACCGCGAGGCGTAGTGCTCGCCCGGCTCGAAACCACTGGGCAACTGGCCGGCCGACTTGACCGCCAGCGGCCGGTAGCTGTCGACCTTGAGATCGCAGCCGTCGTAGACGGTAACCATCACATCGTTGTCGTTCAGCGGTTCGACCACCCAGTCGGTCGGCAACGGCTCGGGCAACTGCTTGGCCAGGGTGATGAACGAGAACGGTTTGCCGGCTTCGCCGGTAACGGTGAGGTTTTTCTGCCAGTGGGCAGCATCGACATCCAGATGGGTTTTCTCGATCCTCCGCACCAGCGTGCCGTCGAGAATCTGCGCGGCGTAGCGTTGTTCGATCTCGGCCAGGCTCAGCGGCTGACCTTCGGCGTCCAGATACTGATCATTGTCCACCCGCACCAGCTTCATCAGTACCGCCAGCCCGGCCAGGGTCTGCTGGCGCTCGGCATCGGGCAACGATTCGATCACGGTACGGCGAAACGCATGGTGGAATGAACTGCGACCGGCGGCGTTGTAACCACCAAATCCGACAATGACCGGCAAACGCGACATCACGCAAGACTCCTCGCTGGGCCCGGATGTCCAGGCAGTGCGCATGGACATGGTCTGGGCGGACGATGCATCGCCCGCCAGGGCGTTATTCGAATACTCTAGATGACGAGGACTGTAACCGGCGGGTCACGTTCAGACCAGTGTGTTTTATCGGCTCACGGCCTCAAATGCTCTTTGGCTCGAAGATCACATAGACCTTGCGGGTCCGCTGAAGCACTTCCCAACTGCCCTCGAACCCGGCGGGAATCACGAAGCGGTCACCGGTGCGCAGGATTTTGCCATTACCGGCACGGTCACGCAGGATTGATTCGCCTTCAAGAATCTCGCAGTATTCGTGCTCGCTATAGTTGATGGTCCAGTGCCCGGGCTCGGCCTCCCAGACTCCGGAAAAAAACTGCCCGCACGGGCTGGTGTAATGGTTGCGTACGTTCTGGGCCGGATCGCCGGCCAGCACCTTGGCCGGGTCAGGGCGGTAATGCTCGGCTTCAGTGGCCGCCGTGGCGAAATCGACAATACTGGTGATCGACATGGGCTGGTCCCGTTCGACAGGTAGGTAGGCGTGCTGCGCCCTGCGGCGCAGCACCAGCAGGATTACTTCATGGTCGGCATGACGAACTCGGCACCAGCGCGAATACCGGTCGGCCAGCGCGAGGTGATCGCCTTGCGCTTGGTGTAGAAACGCACCCCATCGGGGCCGTGCATGTGCAGCGGACCAAACAGCGAACGCTTCCAGCCCCCGAAGCTGTGGAACGCCATCGGCACCGGAATCGGCACATTCACGCCAACCATGCCGACCTGAATCTCGTTACAGAACTGCCGCGCGCTGTCGCCGTCACGGGTAAAGATCGCCGTACCATTGCCATACTCATGGGCGTTGATCAGTGCCACCGCACTCTGATAGTCCGGCACCCGGACAATGCACAGCACCGGACCGAAAATCTCCTCACGGTAGATGACCATCTCCGGGGTAACCTTGTCGAACAGGCAACCGCCCATGAAATAACCCGTTTCCAGGCCCGGCACCCCAACCTCACGACCATCGACCACCAGCTCGGCGCCTTCAGCCACGCCCTGGTCGACATAGCCCTTGACCTTGGCCAGATGCTGGGCCGACACCAGCGGCCCCATCTCCATGCCAGGGCTCATGCCATTACCAATCTTCAATGCCTTGACCTTGGGTGCCAACGCTGCAATCAGTTGGTCAGCCACCTCGTCACCCACGGCTACCGCCACCGAAATCGCCATGCAGCGTTCGCCGGCACTGCCATAGGCGGCGCCCATCAGCGCATTGACCGCCTGATCCAGATCAGCGTCGGGCATCACTACCATGTGGTTCTTGGCCCCGCCCAGGGCCTGCACCCGCTTGCCATGGGCGCAGCCGGTGGCGTAGATGTACTCGGCAATCGGGGTCGAACCGACGAAACTCACCGCCTGAATGTCCGGGTGGGTCAGCAGCACGTCGACCGCTTCCTTGTCGCCGTTGACTACGTTGAACACGCCATCGGGCAAGCCGGCTTCCTTGAGCAGTTCGGCCAGGCGCAGCGGGGTGCTCGGGTCCTTCTCTGACGGCTTCATGATGAAGGTATTGCCGCAGGCAATGGCGATCGGGAACATCCACATCGGCACCATGGCCGGGAAGTTGAACGGCGCTATACCGGCACAGACGCCCAGTGGCTGGTTGACCGACCAGGCATCGACCCCGCCCCCCACCTGCTCGGTATGCTCACCCTTGAGCAGGTGCGGAATGCCACAGGCGAACTCCACCACTTCCAGGCCGCGGGTCAGCTCGCCCTTGGCATCGTCGAACACCTTGCCGTGCTCACGGGTGATCAACTCAGCCAGCTCGTCGGCATGGGCCTCGACCAGCGCCTTGTACTTGAACAGAATCCGCGCCCGGTTCAGCGGCGTGGTCGCCGCCCAGGCCGGCTGCGCGGCCTTGGCCAGAGCAATCGCCTGTTCAACCTCGGCGGCGCTGGCCAGCGACACCAGGCCGCGCTGCTCGCCGGTAGCCGGCTCGTACACCGGCTGGGTGCGGGCGCTGGGCGCGGTGCGCAGGCCATTGATGAAGTGTGTCAGTTGCAGTGTCATGGAATCACCAATTCTGTAGGAAGTTCGTTAACTGTTGAGCGCATCTTGCCTGGATAAACGAGCGGATTGCACAAGGCTGGAGGCGGCAGTCCAGTCCCCGGTTCGAGACCGTAGATGGCATGGACGCCATCTACGAGCTACAGGGAAGTACTTGCCGCGTGTCTCGAACCGGGGACTGGACTGCCGCCGGGCTCGGACACGCAACCCAGGTCAAGCCGTGCGCCGAATTACATTGCCCAAGACNGGGCTCGGACACGCAACCCAGGTCAAGCCGTGCGCCGAATTACATTGCCCAAGACTTCGACGATGCGATCGATATGCGGCTTCTCGACGATCAGCGGCGGCGACATGGCGATGATGTCGCCGGTCACCCGCACCATCACCCCGTCCCAGTAACAGGCCTCGAATACCTCATAGCCCCGCGCCCCCGGCGCACCCTCGCGGCTGGCCAGGTGCACCGCGCCGACCAGGCCGGTGTTGCGGATATCAATCACGTGCGCCAGCCCCTGCAGGCTGTGCAACGCCTCCTGCCAATAGACTTCCAGCTCGCGGGCACGGGTCAGCAGACCATCGCGCTGATAGATGTCCAGCGTCGCCAGCGCCGCGGCTGCCGCCACCGGATGGCCGGAGTAGGTGTAGCCGTGGAACAGCTCAATCAGCCCCTGCGGGCCGTGCATAAAGGCATCCTGAATCTGTTCGCTGACGAACACCGCGCCCATCGGAATCGCGCCGTTGGTCAGACCCTTGGCGGTGGTGATGATGTCCGGGGTCACCTCCCAGCGCTGCGCCGCGAACGGCTCGCCGATTCGGCCATAGCCGGTGATCACCTCGTCGAAGATCAGCAGGATGCCATGCTTGGCGGTAATCTCGCGCAGGCGCTTGAGATAGCCTTGTGGCGGCAGAATCACCCCGGCTGAGCCGGACATCGGCTCAACGATCACCGCCGCGATGTTCTCCGCGCCATGCAGCGCCACCAGTTTTTCCAGTTGATCCGCCAGCTCCGCCCCCTGTTTCGGCAGACCGCGGGTAAAGGCGTTACGTTCCAGATCCAGGGTGTGCGGCAGGTGATCGACTCCCGGCAGCTGCACGCCAAAGGCCTTGCGGTTGTTAACCATGCCGCCGACCGAGATACCGCCAAAGCCGACCCCGTGATAACCCAGCTCGCGGCCGATCAGCCGGGTGCGGGTACCTTCGCCACGGGCGCGTTGATAGGCCAGGGCGATCTTCAGTGCGGTATCCACCGACTCCGAGCCGGAGTTGGTGAAGAACACCCGGTTCAGTCCCTTGGGTGCGATCTCGACCAGACGTTCGGCGAGCTGGAACGGCAGCGGGTGGCCCATCTGAAAGGTTGGAGCGAAATCCAGCTTGGCGATCTGGCGGGCGACCGCCTCGGAAATCTCCTTGCGCCCATGCCCGGCGTTGCAGCACCACAGCCCGGCCGTGGCATCCAGTACCTGCCGGCCCTCGACATCGGTGTAGAACATGCCTTCGGCGCTCTCCAGCAGACGCGGTTTGGCCTTGAACTGGCGATTGGCGGTGAAGGGCATCCAGAACTCGTCCAGGCTCAAATCCTGTTGCGAGGTGGCGGGGTGCTGCATGGTGTTCATTGGGAACCTTCCTGGCGCGGCCGTCGAAGATTGATGGACTGATAGTGCAACAGAGTCTATGTCAAAAATAATAAACGCAAAAGGGTTTGCTTACGTGTTTACCTAGGTTTTTTTGCCGCCGTGTCAAATATATTGAATTTTTAATGCGGTAAGACTACTGTTGAGCAGCTTCGCATTCTGTCCGCCGCCCCTTCCCGAGCGGCCATCACTACCAGAGGATTCCGTTATGTCCCGTGCCCAGTGGGAACAGCGCGCAGACGCGCTAAAGATTCAAGGTCAGGCCTTCATC
>NZ_QJSA01000012.1:0-155555 GCF_003586265.1 Pseudomonas jilinensis
TATTTTTCGTGGGTAGGACCAGTACTTCACGGACCTGGATTCAGAGTCAGTGTGGCTTATAGTGGCCCCGCTGTTCCTGTCATTGATGGTCGTGCTGGGAGTTTCAGAAATCATTCGAGAATCTGGCTTCGTCTTTGAATTCCGGGGTGTAACGCTGGCTACTCATAGCATTCCTCCTATGCTCTAATCATAGGCTAGGAGTGTCCACTGCATCGGGGGACGTCCACGCTCCGCTCGCCGGGACGGGCTAAAGCCCGCCCCTTGACCAAACGTTATGCAGTTAGGAGCTGTCGATGCTAGTAGAAATTCGCCAACTCACGTCAAATGACGTTGGCCTGATGATGGCTTTGTCGACAAGCTTCGGCGAAGCGTTCAAGGACATGCCCACCTATACTGAAAAACGCCCAAGTGCAGACTATCTGAAAGGTTTGCTCAGCGGTGATTCTTTTATAGCGCTGGCAGCATTAGAAGGTATAGATGTTGTCGGTGGAATTGCAGCATACGAACTGAAAAAATTCGAGCAAGAGCGCAGTGAGATCTACATATACGACCTTGCTGTGTCATCGGAGCACCGGAGAAAGGGAATAGCGACGGCCTTGATTGAGAGGCTAAAAGTGATAGCGGCTGATCGAGGTGCCTATGTCATTTTCGTTCAGGCTGATACCGGCGTGGAAGACGAGCCGGCAATCGCGCTATATACCAAGCTTGGGCTGCGAGAAGAGGTCCTACACTTTGATATTTCAGTCGAATCCGGTGATTAAACTGCATAACAAAGTGCATCAATTCTCGTCTGTTGGCGCCGGACGTCAGCTTCGCTGCCGCCGTTGTGCACGACGTTAACTATCCCAAGAGGTCGAGATTGGATATTCAAATTAGCAATGAAAGCTCCGGTGATGCAGAAAAAATACATCAGATTACTGAGCAAGCGTTTTTAAATGCTCCACATACTGGCCATACCGAACAATATATTGTTGATGCTCTTCGCCGCGCTGGAGCGCTAACAATCTCTCAGGTTGCCAGGGCTGACGGAGATTTAGTCGGCCATGTCGCTATTTCGCCAGTTACGCTTTCCAACGGTGCAGAAGGCTGGTTCGGACTTGGGCCAATATCTGTTCTCCCCGAGCATCAAGGGCGCGGCATTGGTTCCAAGTTAATGAAAAGCTCCCTTGCCTCACTTAAAGCAATGGGTGCGGCTGGGTGTGTAGTACTTGGTGATCCTGCTTATTATGGTCGTTTCGGATTCAAGGCCGTCGATGGTCTGACTTATCCCGGCGTTCCTGCTGAGTATTTTCAGGCACTGTCGTTTACAGACAAATTTCCGGAAGCGGAAGTGTCGTACCATGAAGCATTCGCAGCCCAAGACTAACGAACGCAGGCACGGCGTTTTTGGGTCAGCCGTATGATCATCGGCATCAATGCTGAGCTAGAGAAATCACCCTATAAAGGGTTGGTCTGGTACTGAAACGTAACCAAACTCAGGGAGGAACAGATGAAGGTCAAACGCATCGTCTACAACATTGCCACTGCTACCCCCTCAGAAGCCGAGAGCTTCTATTCCGCTATTTTTGGGCTTGACGTGGTGATGGATCATGGCTGGATAAGAACCTACAGCTCTGGCGAAAAGATGACTACGCAGCTAAGCGTGGCTTCGGAGGGTGGTTCTGGCACGCCGGTTCCCGACCTTTCCATAGAGGTTGATTGCCTGGAAACAGCATTGGAGCGCGTGAAGACCGCGAACATCAAGATTGAATATGGGCCAGCAAGCGAGCCATGGGGTGTCCGCCGGTTCTATGTTCGCGATCCTTTTGGGAAGCTTGTTAATGTATTGCAGCATGTGGATTACAGGGCAGTTTAAGGAGCCAATCCGTGCATAAACCGGTAGTACAGGAAGAAGTCACAGGCTGCGGGATTGCATCGGTGGCCAATATCCTTGGCAAAACCTATGCAGAGATGAAAGCCATTGCCAACGCCATGGGCATTCATGCCGCGGATACCTCTCTGTGGTCAGATACCCAGTATGTTCGTCGTCTGCTGTCCAGCGCCGGGGTTGAGACCTCCAGGGATGAAATTCCGTTTGATAGCTGGGAGGCATTGCCGGATCTGGCGTTGCTGTCTATCAAGCATCATCAGGAAGACGGCAAGAACTTCTGGCATTGGGTTGTGTTCAAGCGCATCGATGGTCATCCCTTGGTGCTGGATTCGGCCAGTTACCTGCCTTCCAATGTGCGCCAGGATTTTGAGGCCATGCAGCCCAAGTGGTTTATCGAGATCAGCAATGCATGATGGCTTGGCTTAGGAGCAGCGCTGCTCCGCCAAACCTACCCTTCCCTACTACAAACCGCTAGAATGCACGCCGCACGCAGCCATGGTGGCTGTGGCAATGGGTTCCCTCACCCCATTTGATTCAAAAAGGACATCATATGCCGTTGATTCCCGTATCGGTCAACCGACAGGTTGTGGCCGGTCTTGTTGCTTTTCACATTCTTATCATCATTGCCAGCAACTACCTGGTGCAGTTGCCGATCACGCTGTTCGGCTGGCATACCACCTGGGGCGCGTTCAGCTTCCCGTTTATCTTTCTGGCGACCGACCTGAGTGTCCGGCTGATGGGCAAAAGTGTTGCCCGACGGGTGATTGCCCGGGTCATGCTGCCGGCGCTGGTGGCATCCTATGTGGTGTCGGTGCTGTTCCATGACGGACGCTTTGGTGGGCTGGCGGCGCTGGGCGAGTTCAATGGTTTCGTGTTCCGCATCGCGCTGGCCAGTTTCCTGGCCTATGCGCTGGGGCAGTTGCTTGATGTGCAGGTGTTCGACCGCCTGCGCGGGTTGCGCCAGTGGTGGGTGGCGCCGGCGGCTTCGACCGTGCTGGGCAATCTGCTGGATACCTATTTGTTCTTCTCGGTGGCTTTCTGGCAGAGCAGTGATCCGTTCATGGCAGCCAACTGGGTGGAGATTGCCACGGTTGATTATGTGATCAAGCTGGCGATCAGTATGGCGTTGTTCGTGCCGTTGTACGGGATGTTGCTCAATGCCATTGTACGGGTGGTGCCGGGCCGGCCGGTGACACAGCAAGCCTAGCGGGCTTTGCCCCACTCGGTGAGCAAATCATCGGCATGGTGTACGTCACCGCGGGTACTGCCGATGATGCGCAGGGCGCTGTCGGCGCGTTCTGGCTGGAATACGAAGCAGGCACCGGCCCGGGCTTTCATGGCCACGCCGGCGTTGGCAATCATATCCAGATTGAAGCCCTTGCTGGCAGCCACCATCACGGCGCGGCGCTGCACGTATAAGGCTTCCAGGGTTTGATCGTCGAGGCTGGCTTCAGCCCAGGACATGAGGGTGCGCAGGTCTCGCTGATCGAAGGCGTCCTGACTCTCGATCCTGGTGCCGCGCAGGCGCCAGTCGAGCAGTTTTTCACCATCAAGGAACAGCTCGGCATGCCGATGTTCGTGCATGGCACCCACCACCTTGGCGACATATTCGCGCCGCCCCGGTCTGAGCGCCTGAGACAGCGCCACCATCAGCAGATCATATTGGTGGGTGCATTGCTGTTTGCCGTCGATATCCGCCAGATTGACCGCAATCCGCTGACGCAGCGGCTGGCCAACAAACTCCTGCAACTTGCGTTCGGCCTGCGGGCAGATTGACCAGGGTGTGCGCCGCGCGTCACTGCTGACTGAGGTGATGCGTTGACCGTCATGACCAATGTTGAGGACGAAGAAGTGATGCTCGTCTTCCATCGCCACACGGCATTCGCTGGTGCTGACCTCAAAGATCACACGGCGATAGAAAACATGTGGTGAGTCAATGGTTTGCATAGCTTGAACTGGCACGATTCCGCTCCACTTGCCGGAAGTTTGTTGTATTTGCCAGTCTACGCTGCCGGCCCGGGCTGTGAACGCCTGGGCCGGAAATTTGCCGCGATAGTGCTAAAACTCGACCGATATGCCACCTTTTGTTTGATCAGCCCGCCAATCTCACAGCCTCTGGCTGCAAGGCTAAGCCTACCGCATCGGCGTTGGTTTCCCGTCGCAACTGATCGAACAGGGCCTGGGCTTCGGGGTAGCCGCGAGTGAGCATGCCCAGCCACTGCTTGAAGCGCCCGGGGGCGTGACGGTCAACCACCCGCTCGCGGACCTGGCGGTAAAACTCGAGCAGCCAGGGCTGCAGGCTTGCCCAGTCCAACGGCTGGGTTGGTTCACCGACCTGCCATTGACGAATCTGCAGGGCCAGGTCAGGGCGTGACACCAGCCCGCGCCCGAGCATGACGTGTGCGCAGCCGCTGTCCTGACGAATGCGTTGATAGTCCTCCAGCGTCCAGACCTCGCCATTGGCAATCACCGGCACGCTGACAGCCTCACGCACGCGGGCGATCCAGTCCCAGTGCACCAGCGGCTTGTAACCTTCGGTCTTGGTCCGCCCATGCACGACGATTTCCGCGGCACCGGCATCGGCCAGGGCCTTGGCACAATCCAGGGTCAGGCTGGTATCGCTGTAGCCCAGGCGCATCTTGGCGGTAACCGGCACACTGGCGGGCACCGCCTCGCGCACGGCGCGGGTCAGCTCGAACAGCATCTGTGGTTCCTGCAACAGGACGGCGCCGCCGCGGTGGCGATTGACGGTCTTGGCCGGGCAGCCGAAGTTCAGATCCACCACCGGCGCGCCAAGTTCAGCCAGCAACGTGGCGTTGTAGGCCATCCAGCGCAGGTCGGAGCCCAGCAGCTGGGCGCGTACCGGGGTACCGTTTGGGGTCTGCCAGCCATGGTCCATTTCCGGCACCAGGCGTTGCACGGCCGGGCGATGCAGCGGCCCGCCGGTAACACGGATAAACTCGCTGACGCACCAGTCGATGCCGCCGATGCGGGTCAGCACGTCGCGCATCGGCGCATCCACCAGCCCTTCCATCGGGGCCAGGATCACATGAGCGTTCACGCGCTGATGCCGTGGCTGGCCAGCAGATCGAGCAACTGTTGTTCGCTCCACACAGTTACCCCCAACTGTTCGGCCTTGGCCAGCTTGCTGCCGGCGCCCGGGCCAGCAACCACGCAATGGGTCTTGGCCGAGACGCTGCCGGCAACCTTGGCCCCCAGACTTTCCAGATGCTCCTTGGCCACATCACGGGAGAAGGTTTCCAGGGTGCCGGTCAACACCCAGGTCTGGCCGGCCAGCGGCTGCCCTTCACCCGCCTCGGCCTTGGGGCTGTCCCAGTGCATGCCGAATTCGCGTAGCTGCGCTTCGATGGCCAGGGCATGCCGGCGCTTGGCGTCATTGCGGAACCACTCACGCAGGCTGCTTTGGGCCTTTTCGGTAAAGCGTTCGACCTGCTTGAGTTCCAGCCATTCGGCGTCCATCAGCTTTGCCAGGCTGCCAAAGCGGCTGGCCAAACGCTCAGCGCCGGTCTTGGCAACACCCGGAATGTTGAGCCGTTCGATAAACTCGGCCAGGCTGACGCTGGCGGCATATTCAGCGGCGATAGCGCCCTCTTCCTGCAAGCTGACTCCACGTTCGAGCAGTTGGCGAATCACCGTGCGGTTGTGCTCATCGGCAAAGAAGCTGTGAATCTCGTGGGCCACTTCCAGCCCCACATCCGGCAGGTACACCAGCACCTCGGGCAGCGCCTGGCTGATACGCTCGAGCGAGCCGAGCGCACGAGCCAGCAACTTGGCGGTTTCCTCACCAACATCGGGAATACCGAGGGCGAAGATAAAGCGCGCCAGGGTCGGTTGCTTGCTGGCCTGGATTGAACTCAGCAGGTTCTTGCTCGACAGCTCGGCAAAGCCCTCCAGGGCGATGACCTGTTCATAGGTCAGCAGGTACAGATCAGCCGGCGAGCTGACCAGTCCGGTATCCACCAGTTGTTCAACGATTTTTTCGCCCAGGCCGTCGATGTCCATGGCCCGTCGCGAGACGAAGTGGATGATCGATTGTTTGAGCTGGGCCTGGCAGGTCAGGCGGCCGACGCAGCGGTACACCGAGCCTTCGCTGGTGGTCTGGCCAGCCTTGCCACGCTTGACCAGTTGGGTGCGCTCAACCGCCGAGCCACACACTGGGCAGTGCTCGGGGATTACTACTGGCCGGGCATCGGCCGGGCGGCGCTCGACAACCACCTGCATGACCTGCGGGATCACGTCTCCGGCACGGCGGATGATCACGCTGTCGCCGATCATCAGGCCCAGGCGCGCTACTTCGTCCATATTGTGCAGGGTGGCGTTGGATACGGTAACGCCAGCCACCTGGACCGGTTTCAGACGCGCTACCGGGGTGACCGCACCGGTGCGGCCCACCTGGAATTCAACGTCCAGCAGTTCGGTAACCTCTTCCATCGCCGGAAACTTATGGGCGATGGCCCAGCGCGGCTCACGGGCGCGAAAGCCCAGCTCGCGCTGATAAGCCAACTGGTTGACCTTGAACACCACCCCGTCGATCTCGTACCCCAACCCGGCACGGCGCTCGCCGATATCGCGGTAATAGGCCAGGCATTGCTCTACCCCGTGCGCCAGCTTCAGTTCACGGCTGATCGCCAGGCCCCAGCCACGCAACTGCTCAAGAATACCGATCTGGGTGTCGGCCAGCTCGCCCTCAACCTTGCCGATGCCGTAGCAGCAGAACTCCAGCGGCCGGTTGGCGGTGATGTTGGGATCGAGCTGGCGCAGCGAGCCGGCAGCGGCGTTGCGCGGGTTGGCAAAGGTCTTGGCTCCGGCTTCACGCTGGCGCTCATTCAGGGCCTCGAAGCCGGCCTTGCTCATGAATACTTCGCCACGTACTTCCAGCACCGCTGGCCAGCCCTCGCCCCGCAGTTTCAGCGGGACATTGCGGATGGTACGGACATTGACGCTGATGTCTTCGCCGGTGCTGCCATCACCGCGAGTGGCACCGCGCACCAGATGACCGTTTTCGTACAGCAGGCTGACGGCCAGACCGTCGAGCTTGGGTTCGCAGCAGTAATCAACTTCGGCGCCACCACCGAACAAATCACCGTCCGGCAGGTCCAGGCCTTCACGCACACGGCGGTCGAAGGCACGCAGATCGTCTTCCTCGAAGGCGTTGCCAAGACTGAGCATGGGCACTTCATGGCGCACCTCGCCAAACTCGGACAACGCGGCACCACCGACTCGCTGAGTCGGCGAGTCCGGAGTGACCAATTGCGGATTGTCCACCTCCAGCGCCTTGAGTTCGTTGAACAGGCGATCGTACTCAGCGTCCGGGATGCTCGGCTCATCGAGCACGTAGTAGCGATAGTTGTGGGCGTCGAGCTGTTCGCGCAATTCAAAGACGCGCTGGGCCGGATCAGGGGTCTGGGTCATGAGTGTCAGTCAGCCGTGAATCGAAGGCGTGATTGTAGCAAGTGCGGGCTGGTATGGGGCTGATTCGCGGCCGCGGGCCGCTCCTACCCGGGTGTGGACGGTAGGAGAGCCTTGCAGGCGCGATGCAGTGCAGGCCGAAGAGGCAGAGGCTCCCTAGCGGCGCATGCCGTAGTGCTTACGCTCAAACTCGGCAATGCGCAGGCGGTAATGCTCTATGGTCTGAGCGGTCAGCACGCTGCGCTGCTCGTCCTTCAGATCACCACCCAGCTCATGGGACAGCTTGCGCGCGGCGGCGATCATCAGGTCCAGTGCCTGTTTGGGGTGGCGTGGGCCCGGCAGGCCCATGAAGAAGCTCACCGCACGCACATGGCTGTTGTCCAGTTCGTCCAGGTCAAAGGTTCCGGGCTTGAGGGCGTTGGCCATGGAAAACAGCACATCGCCATTGCCGCTCATGCTTTCGTGGCGGTGGAAAATATCCATTTCGCCAAAACGCAGGCCGCTTTCCATGATGCTCTGCATCAACGCCGAGCCGGCAAAGCCTTCTTCAGCGCGCGAGACCACGTTGATTACCAGCACCTCCTCTACCGGTGGCTGGTCCTTGGGCGGGCTGGGCTGGGTCTTTTGTACAGGTGCAGACTGCGCGGCCGGTTTGGCTGACTGTGCTCTGGCCACTGCCGGCGATTCATCAGTAACCGGATCAAGCAACATGGGCGCCGGTTCTTCCAGGTCGAGCCCGACCTGCTGAGGCTCGCGCCATTCGCCATGCTCGCCCAACTGATCCTCGCGCAGCGCTGGATCATCACCAAACGAGGGTTCGGCCCGCTCCCGTTCACGCTGCCCCACGACCCGCGGCGGGCCGAGCAATTCATCGTTGCCGTCGTCCCCCGGCAAGTCCTTGAGGTTGCGTTCCAATTTGAAGCGGATACGAGATCGACCACCCATGCGTCGCCAGCCATCGAACAGAATGCCGGCGATCACCAAAAGGCCGATGATGATGAGCCACTCACGCAAACCAAAATCCATGAATAACCTGTTCCTGTTGTATTCATCCAGTACCAGTAATGGCGTTATGACGCCTCACCGGTGTCTATGGGCGGACACTATCATGCCCGCGCGTAACTTCAAACTGCCGCCAACGCGGCGGCCTCTTCCACATTCACTGTGACCAGCCTGGAGCAGCCAGGTTCATGCATGGTTACACCCAGCAACTGGTCGGCCATCTCCATCGCAATCTTGTTATGGGTAATGTAAATGAATTGCACCCGGTCTGACATCTCCTTGACCATCCGCGCGTAACGTCCGACGTTGGCGTCGTCGAGTGGCGCATCGACTTCGTCGAGCATGCAGAACGGTGCCGGGTTGAGCTGGAAGATCGAAAATACCAGGGCGATGGCGGTCAAGGCCTTTTCGCCACCCGACAGCAGGTGGATGGTGCTGTTCTTCTTGCCCGGTGGGCGGGCCATGATCGCCACCCCAGTATCAAGCAGGTCGTCGCCGGTTAGCTCCAGGTAGGCATGGCCGCCACCAAAGACCTTGGGGAACAGCGACTGCAAACCATGATTGATCTTGTCGAAGGTCTCCTTGAAGCGGCTGCGGGTTTCCCGGTCGATCTTGCGGATCACCTGTTCCAGGGTATTGAGCGCTTCTTCAAGGTCGGCATTCTGGGCATCCAGGTAGCGTTTGCGCTCGGATTGCTGCTGATATTCGTCGATCGCCGCCAGGTTGATCGCGCCAAGACGCTGGATGCGGGCGTCAAGCTGGGCCAGTTGCTGTTCCCAGTCGGCCTCGGCGGCGCCTTCTGGCAGGCTGGCGATAACTCCTTGCAGATCATAGCCGGCCTCCAGCAGTTGCTCCTGCAGGCCCTGACGGCGGGTCTGCAGATCGCGGGCGATCAGCCGTTGCTCATCGAGCTGGGTACGCAGTACCTGGGCCTGCTGTTCGGCCTGACTGCGGCGGCGGTCCTGCTCGCGCATCTGCTGGTCGACCAGCTCCAGCGCTTCGCGGGCCTGGGCCAGTTCCTGCTCGACACTGATGCGCTGCTCCAGCAGTGATTCCAGCTCAATGCGTTGATCGTCTTCCGGGGCCTGGCTTTCTTCCAGGGTCATGCGCAATTGTTCACGCCGCTCGGCCAGACGCTCGATCTGCGCGTTGAGGCGATCGAGCCCCTGCTGGGTAGAGTCCTGCTGAGCCCGCAGCGACTGGACCCGCAGGGCCAACTGATGGGCCCGGTCCTTGTGCTGGCGGGAGTGCTGGCGGGCATGATCCAGGTTCTCACGTACCTGGTCGCGCTGGGCCAGCAGGCTCTCACGCTGGCTGGAATCTTCAGCCATTCGGTCCAGCGCTTCCTGCAGGCTCAGACGTGCCTCACCGACCTGCTCAAGCTCTTCGGCGCGCTGGGCCTTGATGTCTTCCAGGTCATCATTAATGCGCTGACGCCGGGCATTGATCTGCTCCAGACGCACCTGGCGGGCCGACCACTGGGCCTTGAGTTCGCCCTGCTCGCGGCCCAGTCGGGCCAGTCCCTGCTGAAGACTGTCGCGCTGCTGCTCCAGGCTGCGAATCAGTTCCCGCAGGCCACTCAGCCGTTCATCAGCCTCCTGCAAACGTGCTTCCTGGGTTTCCAGTTCAAGCTGCAGTTGCTCGATTTCCTGCTGGCGGGCCAGAACGCCGGTCTCACCGGCATCGCCGCGCCGCAGGCGGAGCCAGTTGGGTCCGACCCAATGCCCGTCGGCAGTGATCAGCGACTGATTGGCCTGCAAATTGCCACGCCGGGCCAAGGCTTCATCGAGACTGGCCACCGTGCCGACCTGAGCCAACCAGGGACTCAGGTCCAGTGTACTGGTTACCTTGCTCAGCAAAGCGGCCTCAAGCGGGCTGCCCGCCTGAGTCAGGGCGCGGTGTTCGATCAGGCGCAGATGGCCCTGATCGAAGCCTTCCAGGCTGTCAGCTAAAGCGCCAAGATCATCCAGACTGACGGCCTGCAGGTCATCGGCCAGCACAGTTTCAACCGCGCGTTCCCAACCCGGCTCGACCTGCAGCCGTTCTGCCAGCTGACTGAGCTGGCCCAGACCCTGCTGCTCGAGCCATTGGCGCACACCCTGGCCATGGTCCAGGGCTGCCTGCTGCAAGGCTTCCAGCGATGCCAGACGGCCGTTGCCGCGCTGAATCTCACCGCGCCGGATATCCTGTTCCTGGCTCAGCGCGTTGAGGGTGTCGCGCTCCTGGCGCAGGCGCTCGCCCAGGTCGTCCAGTTGCTGCTGTTCGGTTTCGCTGCGCAGATCCAGTTCGGCCAGTTGTTCGGCCAGTTCCGCCAGTTCGTCATCCAGCGGTCCGGAGGCCAGCGTCGTGCGCTCATCTTCGAGCCGCTGGATGCGTTCGCCAAGGCGTTCGATAGCCTGTTCCAGATGGCGAATGCGCGACTGCTCGACCTCGGCCTGCTGACGCGGAGTGGCGGCTGACTGGTTGAACTGGTCCCAGGCCGTCTGCCAGGCCTGCATCGCCTCTTCGGCGGCCAGCAGTGCGCTGGTGGTGTCTTCGTCGGCAGCGCCAGCCATTTCCAGCTCTGGCTCAATCTGCGCCAGTTCGTTGTGCAGATCGGCGAGCAGCGCCTGGTCCTGGGTCAGGTGACTTTGCGCTTCCTGCCAAGCCTGTTCGGCCTGCTCGATATCTTCGTGCAACTGGCGCTGGCGGTCGCGATTGAACTGCAGGGCCTGCTCGATCCGGCTGATATCGGCGCCAACGCTGTAATAACGAGCCTGTACCTGATTGAAGCGTTCGGTCAGATCACTGTGCTGGTCACGCTGCTTTTCGATTTCGCTGTCGGCATTGCGCTGTTCGGCAATCAGGGCTTCCAGAGCAATCTCCAGATCCCGCACCCGGTGCTCACGCTCGCCGGCCTGGGCGTCCAGCGTCTGCCAGCGCAGCGCCTGCAACTGAGCCTTGAGCTGGCGCTCCTCGGCCTTGAATTCCTTGTACTTCTCTGCCGCCTGAGCCTGACGATGCAGGTGCGCCAGTTGCCGCTCAAGCTCGTCGCGCAAGTCGGTCAGGCGCGCCAGGTTCTCATGGGTGCGGCGGATACGGTTTTCGGTTTCGCGCCGACGCTCCTTGTATTTGGAGATGCCGGCAGCTTCCTCGATAAACAATCGCAGTTCATCGGGCTTGGCCTCGATCAGTTTGGAGATCATGCCCTGCTCGATGATCGAGTAGCTGCGTGGCCCAAGGCCGGTGCCGAGGAAGATGTCGGTGATGTCTCGGCGCCGGCACTTGGTGCCGTTGAGAAAATATTGGTTCTGGGCTTCGCGGGTAACCTTGCGGCGAATGGAGATTTCGTTGTATCCCGCGTACTCGCCCTGAAGCGTGCCGTCACTATTATCGAATACCAGCTCGATTGAGGCCTGGCCTACCGGCTTGCGGCTGTTGGAGCCATTGAAGATGACATCGGTCATCGACTCGCCGCGCAGGTTCTTGGCCGAGCTCTCACCCATAACCCAGCGCACCGCATCGATAATGTTGGATTTGCCGCAGCCATTGGGGCCAACCACTGCGCCCATGTTGGTCGGGAAGTAGACCGTGGTGGGATCGACAAAGGATTTGAAGCCTGCCAGCTTGATGCACTTGAGTCGCATTGATCGGCCTGTCCTTGATCGTGATGCAGTGAATGACAACAAAGACGCATTTTTACCTGCTATGCCGGTCAGCGACAACTGTTGGACCACAAAGGTGGCCAAAGCAACCGCGCTACGGCAGAATTCGAGGTTTTATCTGGCACGGTCACCCCGCCCCACATGAATCTCGACCCCAAACTGGAAAGCCTCTACAACCGGCTGATTGAGCAGGAAGACGCCCGGGTCTGCAAGGACATCCCCGACAGCGCCTGCAGCGATGTGCCGCAGAATTTTTTCCGCCAGGTGTTCGCCACCACCCTGACCAGCCTCGGCGATACGCTGACCAACCCCAAGACCATCCTGGCCTGGCTCCTGGGTGTGGTCGGCGCGCCGGTGGCACTGATCGCCTGGCTGGTGCCGATCCGCGAGTCCGGCTCAATGCTGCCGCAACTGTTCATTGCCGCCCGCATCCGCCGCTACGCCCGGCGCAAGGGCATCTGGGTGCTGGGCAGCCTGCTCCAGGCTACGGCGCTGGTTGCCATGGGGCTGGCCGCCTGGCTGACCGAGGGCACCCTGGCCGGGACGCTGATTATCGCCTGCCTGATTGTCTTCAGCCTGGCCCGCGGACTGTGCTCGGTAGCCAGCAAGGATGTGATCGGCAAGACCGTACCGAAAACCCGGCGCGGGCGAATGAACGGCCTGGCCACCAGCCTGTCCGGCTGGCTGGCACTGGGGTTTGGCCTGTACTGCCTGATCTGGCCCCCGGCCGATGACGACATGCTGTTTTACGCCGCACTATTGATCGCCGCCGCGATGCTCTGGCTGTTGGCGGCCCTGATTTATCAGCGCATCGAAGAAGCGCCCGGCGCCACCGACGGCGGCGGCAATGCCATCGAGAAGGCCTGGAGCAGCCTGAGCCTGCTACGCCATGATCAGCCGTTCCGGCGTTTCGTGATTACCCGGGCGCTGCTGCTGTGCTCGGCGCTATCGGCCCCCTACTACGTGCTGCTCGGCCAGCAACTGAGCACCGGGCTGAGCATGCTGGGCGCCTTTCTGGTCGCCAATGGACTGGCCAGCAGCCTGAGCGCCTATGTCTGGGGCAGCCTGTCCGACCGTTCCAGCCGCCAGGTCATGATCTATGCCGCCTTTCTGGCCAGCCTGCTTGGTCCGCTGGTGATCGCCATTCATCTCTGGGCTGCTCTGCCGGCCAGCCTGCATGCCTGGCTGTTCCCTCTGGCGTTCTTCGTGCTCGGTATCGCCCACAGCGGTGTGCGGGTCGGGCGCAAGACCTACGTTCTGGACATGGCCGGCGGCAACAAGCGCACCGACTACGTGGCGGTCGGCAACAGCGTTATTGGCCTGATCCTGCTGGCCACCGGACTGTTCGGCCTGCTCAGCAGTCTGATCGGTGCGGCCGGCATGTTGTTGCTACTCTCTGGTATAGGTTTGCTGGGAGCGCTGTTGGCTCTGACTTTGCCGGAAGTTCAATTCTGATTTACCACAGTAAAGGAAACACACCATGTCAGCGACCCTGACTCCACCGGCCCCACAAGGGCTTCCGCTCGCACGTCGCATCGGCCTGTTGCTGGGCCCGGCGTTTTTGCTGATCACTCTGCTGCTGCCGGCACCAGGGGGGATGAGCGAAGCCGCCTGGAACACTGCCGGCCTGATGCTGTTGATGGCTACCTGGTGGTCAACCGAGGCGATCCCGATCCCGGCCACCGCACTGCTGCCCATTCCGCTGATTCCGGCACTGGGCCTGGGCAGCGTGGCCCAGGCCACCGGCCCTTATGCCAACCCGATCATCTTCCTGTTTATGGGTGGCTTCGTGCTGGGGCTGGCGATGCAGCGCTGGAACCTGCACAAGCGCATTGCCCTGGCGACGTTGCTGGCCGTCGGCAGCAAACCGCGCAACCAGATTGCCGGTTTCATGCTGGCCACGGCCTTTCTCAGCATGTGGGTGAGCAATACCGCCACCACTATCATGATGCTGCCGATCGGACTGTCGGTAATCACTTTGCTGGAGCAGGAAGACAGCGAGTCGGTACGTCGGTTTGCCGTGGCCCTGTTGCTGGGTATTGCCTATGCCGCCAGCGTCGGCGGCATCGCCACCTTGATCGGCACGCCGCCCAATGCCCTGCTGGCTGCTTATCTGAGCGACAACCAGGGTATCGATGTCGGCTTCGCCCAGTGGATGATGATCGGCGTGCCGGTGGCTCTGAGCATGCTGGTGGCGATCTGGTGGTGGCTGACCCGCCGTCCGTTCGGCCTCAGCGACCAGAGCGACAGCAGCGAGATGCTGCGTCAGCAGTTGCTCGAACTGGGCGCCATGAGCAAGGCGGAAAAGCTGGTGGCGCTGATCTTCAGCCTGACCGCCATGGCCTGGATTTTTCAGCCGCTGCTGTCGCAGAACCTGCTGCCCTGGCTGAACGATACCGTGATCGCCATCGCCGCGGCCATCATCCTGTTTCTGGTGCCGGTCAGCCTGCGTGAGCGGACCTTTCTGATGGACTGGGAAACAGCCAAGGATATGCCCTGGGGCGTGCTGCTGCTGTTTGGTGGCGGCCTGACCCTGGCGGGCGTGATCACCAGCTCAGGGCTAGCCCAGTGGATTGCCGAAAGCCTGTCGATTCTTGGCATGCTGCCGGCGCTGGCGATGATCGTGGTGGTAACGGCGGTTATCATTTTCCTCACCGAGGTGACCAGCAATACTGCCACCGCAGCCGCCTTCCTGCCGCTGCTGGGGGCGCTGGCCATGGGTCAGGGAGTCTCGCCGATTCTGTTCACCGTGCCGGCTGCGATTGCCGCCAGTTGCGCGTTCATGATGCCGGTGGCGACCCCACCCAATGCCATCGTGTTCGCCAGCGGGCACATGCATATCGGCGACATGATCCGCGCCGGCTTTGCCCTGAACCTGATTGGTATCGTGCTGGTGACGTTGCTGAGCTATGTACTGATGGGAGTGGTATTCGCCATGTAGGCAAATACCCATAGCGCCGGCGATTGCCTGCCGGCGCAAACAGGACTCGATTGAGGATGGGTGTAGTTACAGCGGCTGGTCGACCTTGACCAGTACCCGCTGCTGGGCGCCCACTTCGACATTATCGGTACGACCCTGATGGCTGCCGCTCAAGGCATCGCCATCGGGCGAGACCCGGGCCACCAGTTGCAGTGACTGACCAGGGGTGAGCGTTACTCCGGGCAGCATGGCGTCGGCAGCGCTCAACTCAACCTCGGCAGGCAACTCATCCATGGCGAAACGCTTGGCAACCAGCGGCATGGGTGGCCCGTTCGGGTCGCGGGCGAACAGAAAGACTACCGCGCCATCATCCAGACCGGCCGCAATTTGCGGATCAATCTCCAGACGCACCCGGATCACTGCCTGCTCGGCCACTTCATCCACGGCAGGAGCTGGCTGCCCCAGCCGCTGCCGAGCCCGCTCGATACCACCCTGAATCGCTTCGGCCCCACTGCTACCCGGTGGCATGCCAGCCAGCAGGCGTTCCCAATATGCGATAGCACCGCTGTAGTCAGCCGACTCGAAGGCGGCAATGCCCAACAGGCCCAGGGCGGTCGGCTCACGCGGCTCCATTTCCAACGCCTTGTCCAGCGCTGCTACCGATTGCGCATCGAGCTGGTTGCCGGCAGCAAAGTAGCGGGCCTGGGCCAACTGGGCCAGCACTTCCGGGCGCTCACCCAGGCGCTCGACACTCAAGCCAAAGGCTCTGACAGCCTGCTCCGGCTGCTGGGCATTCATGTAAGCCCGACCAAGCATGAACCAGGCTTCACCATTCTGCGGCTGGACCTCGGTAATCCGCTCCATCCGGTCGATCAACGCTTCCAGGCTCTCGACCTGCGGGCGCTCCTGCAGTTCACGGTACAGAGCCAGTCCAGCCGGGTTACCCCAACTGCTGTAGAGCACCAGTACCAGCGGCACCATGAGGATCGCGGCGACCACCAGTAGAGCCGGTGTTCCGGCTACGCGCGGGCGCTGGCGCTGATCGGCTTCGGCGGTATCTTCCAGCAGCAGGCGACTGGCTTCCTGACGGGTCTGCTGGTATTGCTCTTCGGAAATTTCACCGGCGCCGCGCTGACCTTCCAGTTCGGCCAGACGTTCCTCGAACAGCGCAACGTTCAACGCGGTACGATCAACCGTGGCCTGGCGTCCGCGCTGCCACAACGGCCAGAGCACAACCACTATCCCCGCCACCAGCAGCAGGGCACTGAACAACCAGAAATCAGTCATCGCGGGTCTTCTTCTCCAACAGGGCTTGCAGGCGCTCACGCTCTTGCTCGTCCAGCTCACTGGCCTGAGCGTTGTTCAGCGCCTTTTGGCGACGGCGTACCATCACCAGCAAAATGACGAAACCAGCCAATAGAAATACCGCCGGGGCGAACCACAGCACCATGGTTTCCACGGTCAGGACCGGCCGATAGCGAACGAACTCGCCATAGCGGGCCACCATGTGCTCGACGATTTCCTTGTCAGTGCGACCCTCATCCAGCAACCGATAGACTTCACCGCGCAAGTCAGTGGCAATCGGCGCATTGGAATCGGCAATGTTCTGGTTCTGACACAGCGGGCAGCGCAGCTCGCTGCTGATCCGGTAGAAACGTTGACGCTGGTCTTCGCTGTCGAAATCGTAGGTGTCGATGGCGGCATGGGCCAGGGCGCCGACGCACAACAGGGCGAGCGCACAGAGCAGCTTACGCATCAGATGCCTCCCTCAAGCAGAGCCTGATAGCGCGGTTCAAGCTCACGCTCCCAGACCCGGTCATCGATCACGCCGATGAACTTGTAGCGGATGATCCCGTCAGCATCGATCAGGAAGGTCTCGGGGGCGCCATAGACACCCAGATCCAGACCGAGACGCCCCTGCGGGTCGCTGACATTGATCTGGTAGGGATCGTGCAGATCGCGCAGCCAGCGCTGGGCGGAGGCGTTGTCGTCCTTGTAGTTGATGCCGTAGATGACCACGCCCTGCTCGGCCAGACGGTTGAGCACCGGATGCTCGACCCGGCAGGCCACGCACCAGGTGGCCCAGACGTTGACCAGCGCCGGCCCCTTGAGGTCGGCGGCGGTGATACGCCGCTGGGCATCCTTGACATCCTCCAGCTCGAAGGCTGGCAGCGGCTTGCCAATCAGCGGCGACGGCAGCTCAATCGAGCTCTGGCGTATTTCAGAGGCTTGCCGCTCTCTCAGGGTTTGATAGAAGAACAAGGTACCGGCCACAAAAAGCACCAGCGGCACCAACAAAATCAGTCTGCGCATCAGATCACCTCCCCGGCCGGTTGGGCCGGTTGGGCCGGCTGGGTGCGCTGTTCACGCAGCTTGAGCCGGTAGCGTTTGTCACTGGCCGCCAGCAACCCACCGAAGGTCATGAACAGGCCGCCCAGCCAGATCCAGCGCACAAACGGCTTGATATGCACACGCATGGCCCAGGCGTCATTGCCCAGCGGCTCACCCATGGCGACAAACAGGTCGCGGGTGAACCCGGCGTGGATCGCCGCCTCGGTCATGAGCTGGTTCTGCACGGTGTACAGGCGCTTCTCGGGACGCAGGGTGGTAATCCGGCGCTCACCCTTGAATACCTCCAGCACCACCTTGTCGGACACCCAGTTGGAGCCTTCGCGGTGGCTGGGCTCGATATAGACGAAGCGGTAGCCGCCCAGCTCAAGCTGATCGCCCGGCGCCATACGCAGGTCACGCTGGCTGTCGAACAGGCTGGCACCGACCACACCGACCGCACATACAGCCATGCCCAGATGCGCCAGGATCATGCCCCAGTAGCTGCGCGGCAAGGCACGCAGACCTTTGGCCAGGCCCTTGTTGCGAGTCTTGTTGCGGATATCGACCAGGCTCATGCCAGTGACCCAGAACACCAGCAGCAGCATGCTGCCCACCGCGACATAGTGGTCAGCAATCCACAGTGCCAGGACAATCGCGCCGATGGCCGACAGAATCGCGACCCATTTGAGCTGGCTGAACAGCCACTTGACCGGGGTGTCCTTCCAGCGGCTGAGCATACCGACGCCCAGAGCCACCATCAGGATCGCCATCAGTGGCAGGAACAGCGTATTGAAGTACGGCGGGCCGACCGAGACCAGGGTGCCGGTCAGCGCATCCAGCGCCAGCGGATAGAGAGTACCGAGCAGTACCATCAGCGCCGCGACCACCAGAATCACGTTATTGATCAGCAGAAAGGTTTCCCGCGACCACAGGGCAAAGCCGATCTGGCTTTTGACCACAGGAGCCCGCAGGGCGTAGAGCAGCAGCGAGCCACCGACCACCACCAGCAGGAAGCCAAGGATGAATACCCCCCGTTCCGGATCGGTGGCAAAGGCGTGTACCGAGGTCAGCACGCCCGAGCGCACCAGGAAGGTGCCCAGCAGGCTGAGCGAGAAGGCGGCAATCGCCAGCAGCACGGTCCAGCTCTTGAACACCCCGCGCTTTTCGGTCACCGCCAGCGAGTGAATCAGCGCGGTACCAACTAGCCAGGGCATGAAGGAAGCGTTTTCAACCGGGTCCCAGAACCACCAGCCGCCCCAGCCCAGCTCATAATAGGCCCACCAGGAGCCCAGCACGATGCCCAGGCTCAGAAACGCCCAGGCCACAATGGTCCAGGGCCGCGACCAGCGCGCCCAGGCAGCATCCAGCCGGCCACCGAGCAAAGCGGCGATGGCGAAAGCAAAGGCCACCGAGAAGCCGACGTAACCCATGTACAGCATCGGCGGGTGGACGATCAGGCCAAAGTCCTGCAGCAGCGGGTTGAGATCCTTGCCATCGACCGGGTGATAGGGCAACTGCCGATCAAAGGGGTTGGAGGTCATCAGAGTGAACAGCAGGAAACCGACACTGATCATACCCATGACGGCCAATACCCGGCTGAGCATTTCCGGTGGCAGGTGACGGGAGAAGATCGCCACGGCAAACGTCCAGCTCGCCAGAATCAGTGCCCACAGCAGCAGTGAGCCTTCATGCCCGGCCCAAACCGCGCTGAAACGGTAGTACCAGGGCAAGGCGCTATTGGAGTTCAGCGCCACATAGGTCACGCTGAAGTCATGGACCATGAAGGCATGGGTCAGACAGATATAGGCCAGCAGAATGAACACAAACTGCCCCACCGCCGCCGGCTGGGCAAAGCTCATAGTCAATGCATCGCCACGCCAGGCGCCATACAGAGGAAGCGTCGATTGTAGCAGTGCCAGCGCCAATGCAATGATCAGGGCGACCTGGCCAAGTTCGGGAATCATCCTGCCTCCAACTCAGTAACCGGACGCCGAGGCGCCATTGACGGACATGTGGTTGACGCGTTCCAGCGCCTGCGCCACTTCCGGCGGCATGTATTCCTCATCGTGCTTGGCCAGCACCTCATCGGCGACCAGCATGCGACCTTCATTCAGCCGCCCCAGCGCGACGATGCCCTGCCCCTCGCGGAACAGGTCGGGCAGAATCCCGCTGTAGGCAATCACCACCTGCTTGTTGCCATCGGTTACGGCAAATTCGACATCCAGACTGTCGCTGGCCCGTTTGACGCTACCGGCCACGACCATGCCGCCGGCGCGAATGCGAGTATCCAGGGGGGCTTGTCCCTCAGCAATTTCTGTCGGGGTATAGAACAGATTGATGTTCTGCTTCAGAGCGGTCAACGCCAACCCTACGGCTACCCCAACGCCCAACACGACCAACAGAATCAGCGCCAGACGTTTCTTTCGCTGCGGATGCATCACACCTCCTCCCGGCGCCGACGACGCGCCTCTTCACTTACCAGACGCCGACGCGCCACCCAGGGCTCCAACACATTCAGCGCCAATACCACGAAGGTGATGGCGTAGGCCGACCAGACATAGGGGCCGTGCCCACCCATCGCCAAGAATTCAGACAAACCGCTCATGACATTTTCTCCAGAGCTTCACGCGCCCAGCGGGTCTTGCCCTCGCGCCGCAGGGTTTCAACCCGCATGCGCATCAGCAGGCTGACGGTAAACAGGGCATAGAAGCCGAGCACTGTCAGCAGCAGCGGGAACCACATCTCGATCGGCATGGCCGGCTTGGCGGTGACCTTGAAGGTGGCGGGCTGGTGCAGGGTATTCCACCAATCCACCGAATATTTGATGATCGGGATATTGACCACCCCGACAATGGCCAGCACGGCCGTGGCCTTGGCTGCGGTATCGCGGTTGCTGATCGCCTGGCCCAGAGCGATGATGCCAAAATACAGAAACAACAGAATCAGCATTGAAGTCAGGCGCGCATCCCAGACCCAGTAGGTGCCCCAGGTCGGTTTGCCCCAGATGGCTCCGGTGATCAGGGCAATGAAGGTCATCCAGGCACCGATAGGAGCAGCGCAGCGCAGCGCCACGTCAGCCAGTTTCATCCGCCAGACCAGAGTAATGATACCGGCCACTGCCAGCATGATGTAGCAGGATTGAGCGACGAAGGCTGCCGGCACATGAATATAGATAATCCGGAAGCTGTTGCCCTGCTGATAATCCTGTGGGGCGAACGCCAATCCCCAGACGATCCCAACACTGAGCAGCAGCACGGTGGCCAGCACGAACCAGGGCAGCCAGCGGCCGCTGATATCGTAGAACCACTTGGGCGAACCCAGCTTGTGGAAAAAACTCCAGTTCATCGCGTCTCCAACCTCATTCACTCACCCCGATACGCAGGCCAGCGGCAATCGCCAGCGGCGCCAGGCTCAGCGCCAGAACCGCCAGGCAACCCAGCCACAGGGCATAGCCCATGACCGGCAGGCCCTGCAGTGCGGCATCCATCGCGCCAGTACCCAAAATCAGCACCGGGATATACAGGGGCATGATCAACAATGCCAGCAACAACCCGCCGCCCTTGAGGCCGACCGTCAAAGCCGCCCCCACCGCGCCCAGCAGACTGAGCACCGGGGTACCCAGCAGCAGGGTCAGGCACAAGACCGGCAGCACCTGCGGCGGCAGAGCCAGCATCAGGCCGAACAACGGCGCCAGAATCACCAGCGCCAAGCCTGATACCAGCCAATGATGCGCCACCTTGACCAATACCATCAGTGTCAGCGGATGAGCGGACAGCACCCACTGCTCCAGTGATCCATCCTCGTAATCACTGCGAAACAAACCATCGAGTGACAGCAGGGTCGCCAGCAGTGCCGCGACCCAGATCACCCCAGGGGCCATGATCCGCAGCATGCTCGGCTCCGGCCCCACCGCCAGTGGAAACAGGCTGATCACGATGGCGAAGAACACCAGAGGGTTCAGCAAGTCCCCGGGGCGACGCCAGGCCAGGCGCCACTCACGGCAAAACAACAACCAGACAATCCGTCGCATCAGGCCACCTGCTGCAGATCGAGGCAACGAACCGCATCCAGATGATCCAGGCTGTGGTGGGTAGTCAGCACCACCAGGCCTCCAGCCGCCGCATGGGCCAATACGTGCTGCTCCAGCGCAGCAACACCGGCCTTGTCGATAGCGGTAAAGGGTTCATCCAGAATCCACACCGGCGGTGGCTGCAAATACAGCCGGGCCAAAGCCACACGGCGCTGCTGCCCGGCCGAGAGGTTGTGGCACAGCACATCCTCAAAGCCCTTGAGCCCAACCTGGGCCAGGGCCGCCCAAATCTGTTCACGGCTGGCCGGAGTGCCAAGTGCACACAGCCAGGCCAGGTTTTCCTCGGCGGTCAGACTGCCCTTGATCGCCGGGGCATGACCGATGTACAGCAAGTCCTGGCGCCAGCGCTCGCGGCCACGACCGCTCAAAATCGACTCGCCGGCATAACGAATATCACCGGCTACCGGCGGCATCAGCCCGGCCAGAATCCGCAGCAGGCTGGTCTTGCCCGAACCGTTTGGCCCAGCTACCTGCAACACTTCACCAGCGGCCAGTTCGAAACTCAGCCCGGCGAACAGCTCCCGATGGTCGCGTTCACACGTCAGTCGCTCTACCTGTATCGGCTGTGGTTTCACCATTACTCCGCATCGGCCCGGATAAACAGGACAACCCTCATGTTTGCCCCGCTGCAGCCGCTATACTGTCTACGGCCGCGTCAACGGGGGCCATTATACATACAGCCTCTCACCAGAGGCCTCTGATTTATATCAACATGTGGCAGCATGAGCCCTGACTTTCGTTTACCTCCAACGGTCGCAAGCCCGCCAACCAGCGGGCTAAGCGGACAAACCAGCAACCCGGGTGCAGTGCCTCTGGAACTGCTGCGTCCGATTGACGCACAAGGGTTGCCAAACGGCGTTGAACTTCAGGCCCAGGTACTCAAAAGCGAGGCCAAGGGAGCCCACTTCGAGCTGCTGTTGCGACTGGCCGCGCTCGCCGGCCAGCCACCGCGCGAGATCCTGGCCAACAGTCGCCAGGCGCTTCCCGAAGGCGCCCAACTACTGATTCAGTTGATCAGCCAGACCCGCGCTACGGCCAGCCTGCTGCCAGCCCAGGTCACTGCGCCTCTGACCCGGCTTGATCCGGCGCTGTTTCCGGCCGGCAGTCTGATCCAGGCCCGGGTGCTGAGTCAGCAGCCACTACCGGCCCAAGCCGAGCAGGCCCGCTTCGCTCTGCTTGTGCGCCTGTTGCAGGGCGGTGCCAGCGGTGCCCTGCTGAGCCTGGTCAGCAGCCGCGCCCTGGAACCCGGCAGCCTGCTGACCGCCCAGGTTGGCGCCGCCGGGGAACTGCGGGTGGTCGGCAGCCAGACCCAGCAGCTTCAGCTCGGCCTGATGCAGGGGCTGCGCGACAGTTTCATGGCTCAGGGTTCAGCCGCGCCCCTGCTGCGCCTGCTCGAAAACCTGAGTGCCCAGCCGCCAGCCGCTGGCCGCGAGCTGCAACCGGCCATGCGCCAGGTGCTGGAGCAGATCAGCAACCTCTCGCAACTGAACAGCGAAGCCGGCGTGAACCGGGCCATCCGCCAAAGCGGGATCTTTCTCGAAGCCGATCTGGCCCGTCTGGCCACGGCTCTGGGCAGCAAGGGCGACAACCTCCCGCCGCTGAACAAACTGCTGCCCCTGCTGGCCAGCATGACTCCGGCCAGCGATGCACCCGCCCTGCCAGGCAGCGATCTGAAGCTGGCCCTGCTCAATCTGCTGACCCAAATCCAACGCCAGCTGCCCGGCGCACATCTGCCACCATTACTGCCGCCACCCGGGCCATGGCAAGCCCTGCCCGCAGTCAGACCTGGGCTGTTTCCACTCCCGAACCGGGTGCTGAGCAATCTGGCCGAAGCGCCTGATCTGGGCAGCCTGCTGCGCTTGACCGCAGCCCTATTGGCTCGCATCCAGCACCAGCAGTTCCAGAGCCTGGGGCAGACCCAGAGCTTTGCCGACGGCAGCAGCCAGACAGTCTGGCAGCTGGATATCCCGCTGCGCGACGGCCAGCAGTTCCAGCATGTGCAAGTACGTATCCAGCGAGACGACCCGGCGCCAAATCGCAAGGCTCAGGAGTTGCAGCCGCAATGGGAAATCCGGCTGGCCTTCGACCTGGATCAGCTCGGCCCCCTGCACTGCATCAGCCGCCTGAAGGCCGGGCGGGTCAGCAGTGAATTCTGGACCGAGCAACCGCTCACCCTGGCGCTGCTGGAGCAGGAGCTGGGCCATTTGCGTACCCGGCTGCTCGGCAAGGGCCTGGAAGTTGCCGAGCTGAGCTGTCATGCCGGCCTGCCGCCGGAGCCACGCCAAAGTCTGCAGCAACGTTGGATCGACGAGGTGACCTGATGCATGACCCCAAGGAAGCCATCGCCCTGCTCTACGACGGTGAACAAGCCCCGACGCTGACGGCCAAGGGCGAAGGCGAGCTGGCCGAGCAGATCGTGCAACTGGCCATGGACTACGAAGTGCCGATCTACCAGAACGCTGACCTGGTGCGAATCCTGGCACGCATGGATCTGGGCGAGCAAATTCCCGAGGAGCTGTACCGCACCATCGCCGAGATCATTGCCTTTGCCTGGCATCTCAAAGGGAAAGCTCCAGCAGGTTTTGTATTTCCCGATAGGGATGATGCTGAGGGGTAGCGCAGGGCGCGCAGTGCTGGCTTTCAGTGCCGCCGGGCGGCGTGCAATTTGACGACCAGTTCGGCCTCAGCCTTGGACAGACCACAGGATTGGGTCAGATCTTCGACACTGGCGCCCATGCTCACCAGCCGAGCGGCCTGGTTGTAGGGCATGGTGTGCGGGTCCTGCTGTTCAAACTTGAGCTGTTTGTCTTCCAGGCGCTTGAGCTGCTGACTGACCTCCTGCAAAGTCTCACCCATGCGGATGCTGCCCTGCTGGAAGCTGGCCAGATCACGCGCCAACTGCTCCTGACGTTGACGCAGCGCCTGCTCCTGCTCGGCCAGGCGCCGACCCTGACGCCGCAGCCCCCAGCCCAGAGCCAGCAGACCAGCCAGCAACAGGCCCAGCAACAGCCCAGCCAGCAGCGTCTCCCAGGAGGTCATCATCCCGATCAGAAGCCTTGCAGTTCGGCCCACTCATCCTCGGTCATCATCTTTTCCAGATCGACCAGAATCAGCAGCTCGTTGTTCTTGTTACACACGCCTTGAATAAACTTGGCCGACTCGTCGGTCCCGACATTAGGTGCGGTCTCGATCTCGGACTGGCGCAGGTAGACCACTTCGGCCACGCTGTCGACCAAAATGCCAACCACCTGCTTGTCGGCCTCAATGATGACGATCCGGGTGTTGTCGGTGATCGGCGCCGAGCCCAGACCAAAACGCTGGCGGGTATCGATCACGGTGACCACGTTGCCCCGCAGATTGATGATCCCCAGCACATAGGCCGGCGCACCCGGAACCGGGGCGATCTCGGTATGACGTAGTACTTCCTGCACCTGCATCACGTTGATGCCGTAGGTCTCGTTATCCAGGCGGAAAGTAACCCATTGCAGAATCGGATCCTCGGCACCCTGAGCGGCGGTATTCTTCATTGTCATGTATCCCGGTCTAGATTGATGTGAGATTCAGCCGCGCGACCATGCTCAGGCTGTAGTTGTCTGATGTCATCCTAATGTTCCTACCGGCTATTGGCCAGCGCACGCGTCCCTGGCGCACTAATCAGCGTGGCCAGGGCGGAAACGTCCAGCAGAGCGCACATGTGCTCAATCACCGTACCGGCCAACCAGGGTCGCTTGCCCTGCTGGGAGCGCCATTTGACCTGCTCGGGAGTCAGCCGGATCGACTTGCTAACGCCATGCACGGCCATACCCCAGTCATAGCCCTGCACCGAAATTACAAAGCGCAGGCCGTCGCGCAGCGCTGGATCGTAACGTTCGGGCATGACCCAACGGGCAGTATCCAGCACCTTGAGGTTGCCCGCCTGGGTCGGCAGGATACCAAGGAACCAGTCCGGCTGGCCGAACAACGGAGTGATTTCATCCTCCAGCGGATAAATACTGCCGAGCGATACCAGCGGCACCGCCAGGGTCAAACCGCCAACATCGAACAGCAGCGCCTCGAACGGCTCTTCGCGCCAGGCAGCCTGCTCAAGCACTGGCGGCACATGCTCAGCATCAGTGCTGAGCTCTACCAGTGCTTCAACTTGCAGTTCCTGCTCAAGCTCAGGCTCCGGTTCGGCAGGCACCACCACCGGCGCGGCCTCAAGCTGGGCTGGCGGTGCCAGCTCCTGAGTCTGCTGTTCAGCCAGAGCCAGTTCCTGGGCAGCATCCTGCAACAGCGAATCCAGATAGCACTGGATCGTCTGCTCGGGAACGAACTGCTGCACCGGTAGGGGTTTAGTCATCTCTTGCGCCATGTCGATCATCGGGTCGGGTCACTTAGCATATCGGCCAGTATCGGCCCAACATTAGGCTACCTGTTCCTTGCGCGGCAGCGACTGCGCCAACAGATAGCGCAATAACGCCCGGTAGGCCAGCACTCCGCGACCGTTGGCATCCATCCGCGACGGCACCATCCCGGCCAGACTGGCGTCACGCAGTTTGGTATCGATAGGAATGAAGGCTTGCCATAGATGATCAGCGTAGTCGCGGCGCAGCAGTTTCAGGGTATTCAGCGAAGCCTGGGTACGCCGGTCGAACAGGGTCGGCACAATGGTATAGGGCAGTTCCTGTTTGCGCGAGCGATTGACCATATTCAGGGTATGGACCATCCGCTCCAGGCCCTTGAGTGCCAGAAACTCGGTCTGAACCGGGATCACCAACTGCTCACAGGCGGCCAGGGCATTGATCATCGACACCCCGAGCAAGGGTGGGCTGTCGATAATAGCGAACTGATAGTCACCCCAAAGCTGGGCCAGGGCCCGGGAGATGACCAGGCCAAAGCCACCCTGCCCGGCCGACTGGCGCTCCAGGGTCGCCAGCGAGGTGCTCGAGGGCATCAGGCGGATATTTTCGTGGGAGGTATTGAGCAACAGCGCCTCGGCCAAACCGTCAGGAACCTGACCATTGTGCTGAAACAGATTGAATACGCTGCTGGTGAGATTGTCCGGGTCATGACCAAAATAACTGGTCATCGAGCCGTGCGGGTCGAGATCGACCACCAGCACGCGCTGCCCCTGGTCTGCCAACAGGCCAGCCAACGCCACCGCCGAAGTGGTCTTGCCCACCCCGCCTTTCTGATTGGCCACGGCCCAAACTCTCATGCCTTTCCTCCCGGGGTAGCGGTACTGCCGATACCCGTGGTTACTGCAAATGACGATAGATTGACACCCAAGCGGGCGTTTCGGGCTACTGTGCAGTTCCCGTGCCAGCCTGGCTCCGAGCCTGGCGCATGGCGTCGGCATCCTGAGCATCACCCTGCCAAGACTGGTGACGCTGATCAAGATAGCGCGAAACCAGCAAGACCACCCGCCGGTTGGCTCGCCGGCCGGCAGCGGTGCCGTTGTCGGCAACCGGCTTGAATTCACCATAGCCTACTGCGGCCATCCGTTCCGGGTTTACTCCACCATTGCCGAGCATGCGCACCACGCTGGCGGCTCTGGCAGCGGACAGCTCCCAGTTGGTCGGATACAGGCGCGAGCGGATCGGCTGATTGTCGGTAAAGCCCTCGACATGAATCGGATTCTCATAGGGCGCAAGGATCTCAGCGATCCGCTCGATCAGACCAAAAGCTTCATCGGTCGGCAGTGCATCGCCACTAGGAAACAGCAAACTGGAGTTGAGTTCGATCTCGATCCACAGTTCGTTGCCACGCACTTCCAGATCACCAGCACGAATCAGATCACCGAAGGCCTGCTGCATGGCCGTGGTGATGTCCACCAACGGATCGACAAGATTGTCGGCATCGCCGCCACTGATACCCTGGGTATCGCTGCGTTGCAAGCCACGCGGAATTTCCTCACCGATCTGGATCGGTTCGATAGAGCGCTGCGGCTGATTGAAGGCACCCACCAGCGTGTCAGACAGCACCTTGTACTTGCCTTCATTGACCGAGGAAATCGAGTACATGACCACGAAAAAGGCGAACAGCAGGGTAATAAAGTCTGCGTACGAGACCAGCCAGCGCTCGTGGTTTTCGTGCTCCTGATGCTGTCGCCGGCGCATCGGGCTACTCCAGGAAGCCTTCCAGCTTCATTTCGATTGAGCGCGGATTTTCCCCTTCGGCGATCGATAGCAGCCCTTCGAGGATCATTTCCCGGTAGCGTGATTGCTGCATCACTACCGACTTGAGCTTGTTGGCCACCGGCAGCAGAAACAGGTTGGCCAGCGCCACCCCGTAGATGGTTGCGACAAAGGCCACAGCGATGCCGCTACCCAGCGCCGAAGGATCAGCCAGATTGCTCATCACATGGATCAGCCCCATGACCGCGCCAATGATACCGATGGTTGGCGAGTAGCCACCCATGCTCTCATACACCTTGGCAGCGGCCAGGTCGTGATTTTCCCGGGTGATCAGCTCAACTTCGAGAATGCTGCGCAGCGCCTCCGGCTCACTGCCGTCAACCAGCAGTTGCAAACCCTTGCGGGCGTACAGGTCGGGTTCGGTATCGGCCACCCCTTCCAGCCCCAGCAAGCCTTCCTTGCGGGCCACATTGCTCCAGTTGATGACCTGGGTAATCCCCTGCTGCAGGCGACTGGTCGGCGGAAAGAAGATCCAGCCGAGAATCGCCAGCGAGCGTTTGTACACTGGCAGTGGTGTCTGGATGAAGGCCGCGCCCAAGGTGCCGCCGATGACGATCAGCGCCGCCGGACCGTTGATCAGCGCCGCAGCATGCCCACCTTCCAGGTAGTTGCCGCCGATGATGGCGACAAAAGCCAGAATGACGCCAATGACGCTGAGAATATCCATTAGCCGATCTCTGCCAGATAACGACCGATGTCGTCGAGACTGTAGATACCGTCAGCCAGATTGGCCTTGGCCACGGCCATCGGCATGCCGTAGATAACACAACTGGCCTCGTCCTGGGCCCAGACCGAGCTGCCGGCCTGCTTGAGCATCCGTGCACCTTCTCGACCATCGGCGCCCATGCCAGTCAGGACCACGGCCAGCACCTTGTCGCCAAAGGCCTTGGCGGCAGACCCGAAGGTTACGTCGACACAGGGTTTGTAGTTGAGCCGCTCATCGCCGGGAAGGATTCGGATGGCGCCGCGGCCATCGACCATCATTTGCTTGCCGCCCGGCGCCAGCAACGCCAGCCCTGGGCGCAGGATGTCGCCATCCTCAGCTTCCTTGACACTGATCCGGCAGAGCTTGTCGAGGCGTTCGGCAAACGCCTTGGTGAACGCTGCCGGCATGTGCTGAATCAGCACCAGCGGCGCCGGAAAACTGGCAGGTAACTGGGTCAGGACTTTTTGCAGGGCCACCGGCCCCCCCGTAGAAGTGCCGATCGCCACCAGTTTGTAGCTGCGCTTGCGCGGAGCCGGACTGCTGGAGCGCGGTGCTGGAGGCTCACTACTGCGAGGCGCCGGAGCACTGCCGGTCAATGGCCGACTGGAGACTGACGGCGCACTGACCGTCGTCGGAGCAATACCCAACGAACGCCGGTTGGTGCGCGCCAGGGCATGTACCCGCTCGCACAGCAGTTGCCGGACCTTGTCCGGGTTGCGCGAAATGTCTTCGAAATTTTTCGGCAGATAATCCGCTGCACCGGCGTCCAGCGCATCCAGGCTGACCCGTGCGCCCTCGTAGGTGAGCGAAGAAAACATCAATACCGGTGTTGGGCAGCGCTGCATGATCTGCTTGACTGCGGAAATGCCATCCAAGACCGGCATTTCATAATCCATGGTGATGACATCGGGGCGCAGCGCCTGGGTCTGCTCGATGGCCTCCTTGCCATTGGTGGCCGTGCCGACCACCTGAATCTGCGGGTCGCCCGCAAGGATCTCTGTCACCCGGCGGCGAAAGAAGCCTGAATCGTCCACCACCAGAACCTTGACCGCCATACACTCTCCTGAAAACCTGTACACACCCGCAGGCGGCTGAAAGGGCCGCTCGGGCGCTATTAGATCCGCCGTGCGTAACGCTTGAGCAAACTGGGAACATCGAGGATCAGGGCAATGCGTCCGTCCCCGGTGATGGTTGCCCCGGCCATGCCGGCTGTGCCCTGAAGCATCCGTCCGAGCGGCTTGATCACCACTTCTTCCTGTCCGACCAGTTGATCGACCACAAAGCCAACCCGCTGGGTGCCGACCGACACTATCACTACGCTGGCAGCAGTGTGATCACTGCTCTCCTCGACGCCGGGCATCAGCCAGCGCTTGAGATAGAACAGCGGCAGCGCCTTGTCGCGGACGATGATCACTTCCTGGCCGTCAACAATATTGGTGCGTGACAGATCCAGGCTATAGATTTCATTGACGCTGACCAGCGGCAGGGCAAACGCCTGATTGCCCAGCATCACCATCAGGGTCGGCATGATCGCCAGTGTCAGCGGCACCTTAATCGCGATCCGCGAACCCTGGCCCTTGGTCGACTCGATATTGATGGTGCCGTTGAGCTGAGAAATCTTGGTCTTGACCACATCCATCCCGACCCCGCGACCGGAAACGTCGGAAATTTCGGTCTTGGTCGAAAACCCCGGCGCCAGGATCAGATTGAAGCACTCGGTATCAGTCAGGCGGTCGGCGGCATCCTTGTCCATCATGCCCTTCTCTACCGCTTTGGCCCGTAGCACTTCCGGGTCCATACCCTTGCCATCGTCGGTGATGGTCAACAGGATGTGATCGCCTTCCTGTTCGGCCGCCAGCACTACCTTACCTGTGCGCGGTTTACCGGCCTGCTCGCGCTCATCGGGCGATTCGATCCCATGATCAACCGAGTTGCGCACCAGGTGCACCAGCGGGTCGGCCAGCGCTTCAACCAGGTTCTTGTCCAGATCGGTTTCCTCGCCGATCAGTTCAAGGTTGATCTCCTTCTTCAGGTTACGCGCCAGATCACGCACCACGCGAGGGAAGCGACCAAATACCTTCTTGATCGGCTGCATGCGAGTCTTCATCACCGACATCTGCAGATCGGCAGTGACCACATCGAGGTTGCCGACAGCCTTGCTTAGCTCTTCATCACCGCTGCTCAAACCCAGGCGTACCAGGCGGTTACGCACCAACACCAGCTCACCGACCATGTTCATGATGTCATCAAGCCGGGCGGTATCGACCCGCACAGTGGTATCCACAGCAGCATCAGCAGGCGCCGGTGCGCTGGCCTTGGCGGCAGCTGCTGGCGGCTTTTCGGCTTTGGCAGCAGGCGCTTTGGCGACAGCTTTGGGTGCAGGCTGAGCCTTGGCCGCAGCTGGCTCGGACGCCTTCGGCGCCTTGTGCTCAATCGGCTTGTCAGTCGAACTTTCAGCCTTGGCCGGCGCTGCAGCAACACCGTTGGCGGCCTCCGACTTGCCGGGGGCTGCACCCTTGCCGTGTAACTGGTCGAGCAGTGCTTCGAATTCGTCGTCGCTGATTTCATCACTCTCGGCGCTCACCGCCGCTGTAGCAGCCGCCACCACGTCCGGCGCTGCAGCCGGCTCGGAACTCAGGCCCGGAGCCGCACCTTTGCCATGCAATTGATCCAGCAGCGCCTCGAACTCGTCATCACTGATCTCGTCATTTGCTACTTCAGCCTGGGCGCTCTGCGCGGCGGCCTGATCAATACCCGGCCCCTTGCCGGGACCATGAAGTTCATCCAGCAGGGCTTCGAATTCATCATCGGAAATATTGTCACCCTGACCTGAAACCGACGATTCGGTCTCCGACTCTTCAGGCGACTGCAAGGCGTCGAGCAACTGCTCGAACTCGTCATCGGTGATATCGCCATCGCTGTCGGCTCCGGCGCTCACGGTTTCAGTAATGGAGTACTCAACACTCGCGGGGGCAGCGACTGGCGCCGCGCTGGCCGGCTGCGCCAGCAGCGAGAGGGCTTCAAGCAACCCGGGGTCGGCAGGGCTTGGCTCATCACGCTCGCGCACCTGGGCAAACATCGCATTGACGGCATCCAGCGCCTGCAACACGACATCCATCAACTCAGCGTCGACCTGGCGCTCACCCTTGCGCAGGATGTCGAAAACATTTTCGGCGATATGACAACAGGCTACCAAGGGGTCGAGCTGGAGAAATCCGGCACCACCCTTGACGGTATGAAAGCCACGGAAAATGGCATTGAGCAGGTCCATGTCGTCTGGGCGGTTTTCCAGCTCGACCAACTGTTCGGACAACTGTTCGAGGATCTCGCCGGCCTCAACCAGAAAATCCTGGAGAATCTCTTCATCCGCATCGAAACTCATGCACCTACTCTCCCCTAGAAGCCAAGACTGGACAGAAGGTCGTCGACCTCATCCTGTCCAGACACCACGTCCTCCCTTTTATCGGCATGAATCTGCGGACCTTCACCCTTGGAGGATGTTTTTTTCGGTGTTGCCCGCGTTTCGCCGTGTTCAATACCGGCAATTCGATCAACCTGACCAGCCATGCGCACCAGGCTGACCAGACTTTCCTCGACATCATGAACCAGGGTAATGACCCGCTTGATCACCTGACCGGTCAGGTCCTGATAATCCTGGGCCAGCAGAATTTCGTTGAGCTGCGAGCTAACAGCACTGCTGGATTGCTCGGTCTTGGCCAGAAAATCGCCAATGCGTCGGTACAGGTCACGGAACTCGGTGGCGGCGATCTCGCGGCGCTGCAGGCGCTCCCAGTCGGCGCGCAGGGTTGCCGCTTCCTGGCCAAGCTCAGAAACAATCGGCGCGCTGCTCTCAACCAGATCCATGGTCCGGTTGGCGGCCTTGTCGGTCAGCTTGACCACATAGTCGAGATGGTCGGAAGCATCGGTGATCTTGGAGCTGTCGTTGCCTTCTTCGAGCGCATGGGTGGTGTCGATCTGAAAATTGACGATCGCACTGTGCAGCGCCCGGGTGAGCTTGCCGACCTCATGGTACAGACCGCGGTCACGGGCCTGATTGATGGCATGGATGACCAGTACGGCTTCGGCAAACTCGCCATTCTCCAGGTAGCTGACCAGCTGCCGCGCATTTTCCTTGAGGGAATGTTCGAATTCCTGGGCGGTTTCCTGACCGGGATCCTTACTTAACGCCATAACCTTTACCCCGGGTTGTGTTATTTGGCCTGAACGCGCTCGAAAATCTTCTCGATCTTCTCTTTCAAGGCTTGCGCGGTAAAAGGCTTGACCACGTAACCGTTGACCCCGGCCTGAGCCGCTTCAATGATCTGGTCGCGTTTGGCTTCAGCGGTAACCATCAGCACCGGCAGGTGCTTGAGGCGCTCGTCGGCCCGCACTGCGCGCAGCAGGTCAATGCCGCTCATGCCCGGCATATTCCAGTCGGTCACCAGAAAGTCGAAGTTGCCACTTTGCAGCATGGGCAACGCCGTGGTGCCATCATCGGCTTCAGCCGTGTTGGTAAACCCCAGGTCACGCAACAAATTCTTGATGATGCGCCTCATCGTCGAAAAATCGTCAACGATGAGAATTTTCATGTTCTTGTCCAAGTAGACCTCCGTACAAACCAGGGGAAATGCAGGCTCGCTCGCTGCTCACCCGTTGCCATGTTCAAGCCTGTCGAACCACCTAAGGAAACACTGAAAACCCATATTGCCAGCTATCATCCGCCTTGCGTCAGGCCCAGGCGCATTGTCCGGATGCTGGCGATAAAATCAATCGTCGCGCCAATCGGCCAGGCGGGCCCGCAGACGAGCGGCGCACTGGCTGTGCAACTGACTGACCCGTGATTCACTGACCCCCAGTACGGCGCCGATTTCCTTGAGGTTCAATTCCTCGTCGTAATACAGCGACAGCAATAGGCGCTCACGCTCGGGCAATCCCTCGATCGCATTAATCAAGGCGACCCGAAAGCGCTCATCCTGAAGCCCACCCAGAGGTTCAGCCTCGGCCTGAACATCGGTCGGCGCCCCAGACTCAAGCAAATCGTCAAAACTGAACAGCTTGCTGCCGGCGGTATCGTTGAGGATCGCGTAATATTCCTCAAGACTCATCTCAAGTTCGGCAGCAACTTCATTATCTTTAGCGTCACGCCCCAAACGAGCCTCAACCGAACGGATCGCATCACTGACCAGGCGGGTGTTGCGGTGTACCGAACGCGGAGCCCAGTCACCCTTGCGCACTTCATCCAGCATGGCCCCGCGAATGCGGATGCCGGCATAGGTTTCAAAGCTGGCGCCCTTGCTGTTATCAAACTTGCGGGAGGCTTCGAGCAAGCCGATCATACCGGCCTGCATCAAGTCTTCAACCTGCACACTGGCCGGCAACCGACCGAGCAGGTGATAGGCAATACGTTTGACCAGCGGAGCAAATTGCTCGACCAGTCGATCCTGATATTCGGCTGTGCTCTGCGCGCGGGTATACATGCTCACTCCACCAGCCAGTGCCGTCATGCGTCGGATCCGACTTGCTGAACCAGACGCTCCACGAAAAATTCCAGATGGCCGCGCGGATTGGCGGGCAAAGGCCAGCCATCGACTTTCTGGGCAATCGCCCGAATCGCCATGGAGGCCTTGCTGCGGGGATACAGGTCATATACTGCGCGCTGCTTCTGCACCGCCTTGCGCACCATCTCATCAAATGGCACCGCCCCCACGTACTGCAGAGCCACATCCAGGAAGCGGTCAGTCACCTTGGTGAGTTTAGCAAACACCGTGCGACCTTCCTGTGGGGTATTGACCATATTGGCCAGAACCCGGAAACGGGTCATGCCAAAATCACGGTTGAGCAGCTTGATCAGCGCATAGGCGTCAGTAATCGAGGTCGGCTCGTCACAGACTACCACCAGCACTTCCTGGGCGGCGCGCACGAAACTCAGTACCGAATCGCTGATACCGGCGGCGGTATCGACGATCAGTACATCCAGGTCATCGCCAATTTCGCTGAAGGCCTGGATCAGGCCAGCATGTTCCTGAGCATTAAGATGGACCATGTGCGACACGCCGGAAGCGGCCGGTACCACCCGTATTCCACCAGGACCGGGGATCATGACATCCCTGAGATCACAACTGCCTTCCAGCACGTCAGCCAGGGTAGCCCGCGGCTTGAGCCCCAACAGCACATCGACATTGGCCAGGCCAAGGTCGGCATCCAGCAGGACCACACGTCGCCCGAGCTCGGCCAGGGCCAGGCTGAGGTTGACCGACACATTGGTCTTGCCGATCCCGCCCTTGCCGCCGGTGACTGCGATCACTTGAACCGGATGTTTGCTTCCCATCTCGTTGTATACCTTGCCTTAGTAAAATCTCAACTTGCGCGTTGTTTATGCAGTATACCGGCAAAAACGTCAGCCATAGCCTGATCTGCGGGTGCTTCGTTGCTAGCCAGGCTTACAGCCCGGCTGACCAGTTGGTGCCCCACGGCCCGATTGAGGTCATCGGGAATGCGCTGGCCATCGGCCAGATAGGCTACCGGTAAACCGTGCTCCATCGCCAGCCCCAATGCTTCACCCAGCGTGGCCGCTTCGTCCACCTTGGTCAGAATACAGCCTGACAGCGCGCAACGCTTGTATGTGTGATAGGCAGCTTTGAGTACTCGATGCTGGCTGGTGGCAGCCAATACCAGCAGCGTACGCACCTGACGGCCCTGAGCTGCCAACTCACTGAGCTGATTGTTCAGGTGCGGATCATTGGCCTGCAGGCCGGCGGTGTCGATCAGCACCAGACGCTTGCCGGCAAATTCGTCGAGCACCTCGCTCAGACTGTTCTGCTCATCGACGACCCGCACCGGCACATTGAGAATCCGTCCCAGGGTGCGCAATTGCTCATGGGCGCCGATGCGATAGGTATCCATGGTTACCAAGGCGACATGCTGGCTGCCGTGCTTGAGCACATAACGCGCGGCCAGTTTGCCCAGCGTGGTGGTTTTGCCGGCACCGGTCGGTCCGACCAGGGCAATGGCACCGCCCTGCTCGATCAACTCGTCACGCACGACCGGAATGCTGTGGGCCAGATGGGCCAGCAGCAGCCGCCAGGCCTGACGGTTATCCGCCACATCGGCAACTTTATTCAGCAGGCCCTGGCACAGCTCGGCCGGCAGCCCGATTTGGGTCAGTCTACGCCAGAGACTGGCCTGGCGCGGCTGGTGCTGGTTGACCTGCCCCCAGGCCAGGCTGCCCAACTGCGATTCAAGCATTTCGCGCAGACCGGCAAGTTCTGCCCGCATGGCACTCAAGCCAGCGTCTTCAGCCGCCGGATTGCGACTATCGAGCGGTTCGGCGGCCGCCGGCGCGGACTGCTCAGCGCGTTCGCGCTTGAGCCGGGCCAGCAGGTCACGCGCCACTGGCGAGCCGTCTTCGGCAGCCTGCAGCATGCTGTCGCCGAATAATTGACGATTGACCCGGGGCGCCTCCTGGGGGCGCTCCCCCAACTCCAGTTGCGCCCGGGCATTGACGATACGCTCCTGGGTCTTTTTCAGCTCCAGGCTCAGCCCTGGGGTCGGCGGGGTCAGACGCGGCGCCTCATAATCCAGCGCAGCGGTCAGCTCGATACCGCCGGCCACCCGACGATTGGCAATGATGGCGGCTTCCGGCCCCAGCTCCTCGCGTACCAGCTTCATGGCCTGACGCATATCGGCGGCAAAGAAACGTTTGACCTTCATGGCTGACCTCTAGATTGTTGGCTCAACTCTGACCGACCGTGGAAACGATGGTCACCTGCTTGCTGTCAGGAATTTCCTGGTACGACAGCACATGGGCTCCTGGGGTGGCGTAGCGAACAAACTTGGCCATCATGCCGCGGATCTGTCCGGCTACCAGCAGAATCGCCGGCTTGCCCTGAACTTCCTGACGCTGCACCGCGTCGGCCAGTGAGCGTTGCAGCTTCTCGGCCATACCCGGCTCCAGCAGAATCCCTTCGTCGCCACCCTGCCCTGCCTTCTGAAGGCTCTGAAGCAATATCTGTTCCAACTTGGGATCAAGAGTGATGACAGGCAGCTCGGAGTCAAGCCCGACGAGGCCTTGAACGATGGAGCGCGACAAGGCCACACGCACGGCGCCAATCAAGGCGCCGGGATCTTGACTCTTGCCCGACTGATTGGCGATCGCCTCGGCGATGGTGCGGATATCGCGAACCGGCACCTGTTCCTGCAGCAAGCCTTGCAGCACCTTGAGCAGCCCGGACAGGGAAATGATCCCCGGCACCAGTTCTTCGGCCAGCTTGGGCGATGCCTTGGCCAGCACCTGCAACAACTGCTGAACCTCTTCATGGCCAATCAGCTCATGGGCATGCTTGTGCAGGATCTGGTTAAGATGGGTGGCAACCACGGTACTGGCATCGACCACGGTATAGCCCAATGCCTGAGCCTGATCCTTCTGCATCGCTTCGATCCAGACTGCATCCAGGCCGAAGGCCGGATCTTTGCCGGCAATCCCCTTGATTTCGCCGAACACCTGACCAGGATTGATCGCCAGTTCGCGGTCCGGATGGATTTCCGCCTCAGCCACCCCGACTCCCATCAAGGTGATGCGATAGGCATTGGGAGCCAGGTCAAGGTTGTCGCGGATATGCACCGAAGGCATCAGGAAGCCCAGGTCCTGGGACAACTTCTTGCGCACACCCTTGATCCGCGCCAGCAACTGCCCACCCTGGTTGCGATCGACCAGCGGAATCAGCCGGTAACCCACCTCAAGCCCGACCATGTCGACCGGTGTGACATCATCCCAGCCCAGCTCCTTGGCTTCCGGGCGCTGCACCGCGGGCAGTTCAGCCTGCTGACGCTCGACTTCGGCCACTTCCTGGGCCTTAACCTTCTGACGCTGGGCGATCCAGTAGGCCGCGCCGGCTGCCAGCGCACCCAGGCTGAGGAAGGACATGTGCGGCATGCCGGGAATCAGCCCCATGACAATCAGGATCCCGGCCGCAATCGTCAGCGCCTTGGGCGAGGCAAACATTTGACGCTGAACCTGTTCGCCCATGTCTTCGGAGGTCGATACCCGGGTGACCATGATGGCCGCGGCGGTGGACAGCAGCAGCGAGGGAATCTGCGCGGCCAGGCCATCACCGATGGTCAGCAGCACGTAGATACGCCCGGCGTCGGTGAAGGCCAGATCATGCTGGGCCATACCGATCGCCAGTCCGCCGATGATATTGATCGCCAGAATCAGCAAACCAGCCACCGCATCACCGCGCACGAACTTGCTGGCACCGTCCATGGAGCCGTAGAAGTCGGCCTCCTGGGCGACTTCCAGACGCCGGCGCCGGGCCTCGTCCTGATCAATCAAACCGGCATTGAGGTCAGCGTCGATGGCCATCTGCTTGCCTGGCATAGCATCCAGGGTGAAGCGCGCACTGACTTCGGAGATCCGCCCGGCCCCCTTGGTGACCACCACGAAGTTGATGATCATGAGGATCGCGAACACCACCAGACCGACTACGTAGTTACCGCCGATTACCACCTCGCCAAAGGCCTGGATCACCTTACCGGCAGCATCACCACCCTCATGGCCATTGAGTAGCACTACCCGGGTCGAGGCTACGTTCAGCGCCAAACGCAGCAACGTGGCAACCAGCAGGATGGTCGGGAACACGGCAAAGTCCAGCGGCCGCAAGGCATAGGCACAGACCAACAGCACCACCAACGCCAGCGCAATGTTGAAGGTGAAGAACACATCGAGCAGGAACGGCGGCATCGGCAGCATCATCATGCCGAGGATGACCAACAGCAGGAACGGTACGCCGAGATTGCCGTGCCGCAGGCCTGCCAGATTGGCCCGCATGGAAGTTACCAGTTGTCCGCGATCTACAGCCATGCCCTTGCGATTCCCCATCAATAATTTGACGCAAAACGTCCAATACACGGCTATACGCAAGAACCGTTCCAGCCTGGCAGTACTCTAAATAATCCGCGCCCGGTGCTATGCTATTGCCGTTGGCTGTTTGCTCAATCGACGCATTGGCCCGTACCAGAAGAGAGTTCATGCGCACCTATTCCGTTCTGCTGCTGAGTGCCCTTGCACTGGCTCTTGCCGGCTGCGAGTCATTACCTGATCGTCAGGATGCCGACGACAGATCCGGCGCCTGGTGGAGTAATACAGACAGGCTCCTGCGCCTGCTCAACGACGACCCGCAACCTGAAAAAGCGCGCCAGGCGGAAGTCGAGGCCCTGTTTGCCCAGCCTTACATCGACCCACTGACCCGTTACCTGGAAACCCACGCCCAAGACGAGGACTACGCCGCCCAGCACCAGCGTGTTAGCAATGAACGTGATCGCCGCTGCGCTGAAGTGGCTGCTCGCTATCGGCAACGCCCAGCTAATCAGGACAATCTGAACCGCTATCGCCAGGGCTACCAATACTCCTGTCCCGATGACGTCAAACAGTTTGCCTCCCGGGTCGCTCAGCAGCGTCCACGCCCCGTCACCGTCCAACCCCAGGTCGAAGCTGGCCCCTCGCCCAGCCGCCAGCAAACCAACGACTGCTATCTGCTGTTTACCATTCGCAATCTGCAACAGGCACGCCAAAGCTGTCAGGCACCAGCCGAACAAGGCGACGCCCAGGCCCAGCATCACCTGGCCAGCCTGTATCACACCGCCAACGAGCATGCCAGTGCCTTTGACTGGGCCCAGCGCTCTGCCGCTCAGGGTTACGCACCCGGGCAACTGCTGCTCGGCCAGTTTTACCAGCAGGGACTGGGCGTGGAACAGGATGAGCGCCAGGCGCTGATCTGGCTGGAGCGGGCCGCCAATCAACGCCTGGCCGAGGCGCGCCATGCTTTAGCCCTGGTCTACCGCCAGGGCCAGGGCACCACGCCAGATCCAGACAAGGCTCAGCGGCTGCTGACCCTGGCCGCCAATCAGGATTATCTGCCGGCCCAATTGCTGCTGGCCGAGCTGTATCAGACCGGCGAGCTGGCCGGGCCCGGCAAGAGCCGGCAATGGCTTGAGCGCGCCGCCAACCAGGGTTCGGCCGAGGCCCAGTACCGGCTCGGCAACAGCTATGCGCAAGGCATCGATGGGCCGAGTGATAATCAGGAGGCTTATGTCTGGTACAGCCTGGCCCTGCTCAACGGTGAGCAACGCGCCCGACCGCGAGTCGAGCAACTGACCGGACAACTCAACCAGGAACAATTGCGCCTGGCCCAGGCTCGCATTCAGGCCACCCTCAACGGCAGGCGTCCCTGATCATGCTCGGCGCGCGGTCGGTGCGTCGCGGCATCATGCTGATCCTCGGTCTGCTGGTCGCGCTGTTCATTGCCGGCATGTGGTTGATGTCCAGCCTGAACCTGGGGTTTGCCCAGCAGGCCATGTCGGACCTGCGTCAGCGCCAGATTGCCGACACCTTCTACGCTAACCTCGACCGCATCAATGCTCACCACCAGCGAATGGAACAGCACACCGCCGAACTCGCTCATCTGGGCGAGTTGCTGTATCGCCAGCGACGGGTGCTACCGAACCCGCGCAGCATCCTTGATCAGACCCTGCGCGAAGCCCTGGGCGACTTTCCCGAGGCCTTTGCCGCCGGCCTGTGGTTTCAGCCAGCCACGCTGACCGAAAGCCCCTTTGCCCTGTATGCCTGGCGCGAAGGCGAACGGATTCAGGTGCAGCGCAGCCTGAGTTCCTGGTACACCAGCGACTGGTATCAGCGCATCATTGAGCCTGCCGGCCAGCCTGATGATCAAACCGTACGTTTCAACTGGACACCCGCCTACTACAAGGCCCAGATCAACAATGTGGTCATCAGCCTTAGCACCCTGATGTACGATGACCAGCAGACCCGTATCGGCATGGCGTCCACCGACTGGCGCGCCGACCAGATCATTCGCCTGGTGAGCCGGGTGGAAGTCACCCCCGGCGCCTTTGCGTTCCTGATCGACAGCGAAAACCGCAACCTGTCCAGCCTGGCTCAGGCCGAAGACGTCGAACACGCCCAGCGGCTGATGGATACCATTACCGCCAGCCAGTTGCACCAACAACTCGGCACCCCGATGCTTGATGAAAGCATGTCCAGTCGCCAGTTGGCCTCACCAATGCAGACCCTAAGCCTGGTGGTTGACGACGAAGACTACGCCCTGTTCTTCTCCCTGACCCAGGCCGGCATGGTGTTTGGCATCGGCGTACCGCAAGTCGAGATCGATGCGGTACTGGCACCCATGCGCCAGAGCAATCTGCGTATCGTCCTGCTGATCGGCAGTGTGTTACTGCTGCTGTCGGGCTGGATTCTGTACCTGGTCGCCGGCACATTGCGCCAACTGCACACTCTGTATACCGACAGCCTGACCCGCCTGCCCAACCGCTCCAAGTTGCTGCTAGAGCTCGAACAAAGCGGGACCGGCTCGCTGATCCTGCTTAATCTTGATGCGTTCAAGGAGATCAATGATTTTTATGGTCATCAGTGCGGTGACTACGTTATCCGCCAACTGGCCAGAGCCCTGGGCGAATATCTCGATAGCGTCCCTGGCTGGAACAACAGCCAGCTTTACCGCATGCCAGCCGATGAAATCGCCATCTGGTTGCCCGGACAGCATGGCCCGCAGGCCTTGCAGCAACGCCTGACCGAGCTGCAGAACTTCGTCAGCGGCCTGAATCTGATCTGGCAAGGACAGGATATCCCGCTACACGCCAGCCTTGGCCTGGCCAGCAGTTGGCAAACCGACGGCAGCCTGCTCAGCGGCGAACAGTTGCTGACCTCGGCCAACATGGCGTTGAAGCTGGCTCGGATCAATCAGCGTCACTTCGTGGTGTATGACCCGGCCCACCGCGCCCGGGAAACCTACGAGCACAACCTGACTTGGGCCAACCGCCTCAAATTAGCTCTGGAGCAAGGACGGATCGTGCCGTACTTTCAGCCAATCATGGAGCTCAAAAGCGGCCGCATTGAGAAATTCGAGTGTCTGACCCGGATGCTGGATGGCGATGGCGAGCCGGTCAGCCCCGGCCAGTTCCTGGCCGTCTCCAAACGTATCCGCCTGTACCGCTTCATCACCCGCAGCATGGTCGAGCAGTGTTTCCAGCGTTTTGCCAACAACGACTACGAGTTTTCCCTCAACCTCTCCTGCGAGGACTTGCTGGATACTGGCCTGACCCGGTTCATTCTTGAGCACCTGCAGAACAGCCAGATCGCCCGGCGGGTCATCTTTGAGATCCTTGAGTCCGAAGGGATCGAGAACTACACCGCCGTGCGTCAGTTCATCGACCAGGCCAAAGCTCTGGGCTGCCGGATTGCGATTGACGACTTCGGCACCGGTTACTCCAACTTCGAGCACCTGCTGCGCCTGAATGTCGACATGATCAAGATTGATGGCAGCCTGATCCGCCAACTCGGCAGCGACCCCAACGCCTTGACCCTGACCCGCGGCATTGTCCGTTTTGCCCGGGAACTGGGGATACAGACTGTGGCCGAGTTCGTTCACAGTCCGCAAGTGCTAAAGCAGGTGCGGGATCTGGGCATCGACTTCGCCCAGGGTGCCAGCATCGGCATGCCGTCAGCCGAACTGATTACCCGGATAGAGGCTCTCTGAATCAGCGGGCGATGATGTCCCGGCCCAACGGCCGCAACCGGGTCAGCAGACGACGCTGGGTTGCTGGCGCAATTCCCTCCTCGTCCATCGCCGCCGCCAGATCCTCGAGCATGGCCTGGAACTCGGATTCGGTGATACTCATGCCGGCATGGGCTTCTGCCATGCTGTCGCCTTGATATTGGCAGGGACCGCCACTTTCAGTACACAGCTGCTCGATCAGTTGGATACGTAAGCGCTCGAAGTCTGCTTCAGCAAAGTGATGCACAATGCGCTGATCATCAGCAATCCGGAACAACAGCCCGTCAACCACCCGACTGATACCGGCAAGCCCACCCAGTTCGACAAACAGGCTGCCATCCGGCGGCTGCGGCTGCGACTCCGGTGGCCCGGATCGACACCCCCACAACGCCAACAGACTGATCAGGATGATCGCCAAAACACGCATTTTCGTTTCCCGCCTCCAATTCCGGACTGGACTCAAGCCCGTCAACCGTTAGCATAGAGCATCCCGTTCGCGTAATCAGGAGTTTTCATGAGCGCCTCCGCCGTTCGCCTGTCCGTACTCGACTTGTGCCCGATAGTACAGGGCTCAACCCCGGCTCAGGCCCTGCGCAACGCCCAGGCTCTGGCTCGCCATGCTGAGAACGAAGGCTTTCAACGCTACTGGGTAGCCGAACATCACAACATGACCGGCATTGCCTCGGCCGCCACCTCGGTGGTCATGGGCTACCTGGCGGCCAGCACCGAACGCATCCGCATCGGTTCCGGCGGCATCATGCTGCCCAACCATGCTCCGCTGCAGATCGCCGAACAGTTCGGCACACTGGAATCGCTGTACCCCGGCCGTATCGACCTGGGCCTGGGGCGCGCGCCCGGCACCGACCCGGCTACAGCCGCAGCCTTGCGCCGCGGTCGCGCCGACGGTGAAGATTTCCCCGAGATGCTGGCTGAGCTGCGAGCCCTGTTCGCTCCGTCCCAGCCTGGGCAGCGACTGCAGGCAGTTCCCGGTGCCGGGCTGGACATTCCCATCTGGCTGCTCGGCTCCAGCACCTACAGCGCCCAACTGGCCGGCAGCCTGGGCCTGCCCTTTGCCTTCGCCGGACAGTTTTCACCGGACTATATGTACGCCGCGTTGAACGCCTATCGCGACCACTTCCAAAGCTCGCCAGATCTGCAACAGCCCTACTTCATGCTTGGCATCAATGCCTACGTCGCCGAAAGCACCGAGCAGGCCCAGTTCCTCGCCAGTTCTCACCAGCAGGCCTTTCTCAACCTGCGCCGAGGCCAGCCCGGCCCACTGCCGCCACCCGTTGCCGACATCGACAGCCTGTGGCAGCCGCATGAGCGCCACATGGTCCTCTCGACCCTGGCCGGCACCCTGATGGGTGATGAAGCTACGGTCGCCAACCAGTTAAGCGACTTGCTGGAACGGACCGGGGTCGACGAACTGATCGTCAACTGCAGCATCTTTGATCAGGCGCTGCGCCGTGAAAGCTACAGCCGGCTTCAGAAGGTGGCCGCGAAACTCTAGCGCCCCCTTCCCTGCCAGCCACAACTCTGGTAAAAAGAGCGCCTGCCGAATTCCGGCAGCGCTCCCAAGCGGGTGTAGCTCAATGGTAGAGCAGAAGCTTCCCAAGCGTGCGACCTGAGAGTCGCGGAGGTAGCTAGCCTCTTCATCACCTCAAGCATGAAGAAAATAGCATACTAGCGGTGACCGGTTTTCGGGCCGGTCATCTTCCGCGGTGTAAGCCGTGTGAGTAATTGTCCAGCAGATCTCGATCTGTAGCGGACCGGATGTCCAACCATCCGTAACCTAGGAGCGGTGCGTAGTCGGTAACGACTGGGTGCTGAGCGCTCTGACAATGTAATCACCCCTCAGGGTCTGCTTTGACCCGTGAGGGTCAATGTAGGATCTCGTTCCACAAACGAGTGAGATGCTAGGTTGAATCGAAGGGTTAGCGTAAGCGAACCATCGTCGAAGTGTCGTCAAGCTTACTGAGCTTACGTGGTAAGTGGCTCAGACCCCTCGGGGTAGTGGTCGGCTGGAGCATTGCTTGGTTGCTCCACGTTGGCAACGTGACCACCGGCATTAAGATGGAACTCTCCCGATTCGTGTTACTGACACGGAACAGGGTAAGACCGATGTCATGTCTCCTCGGAGACTAGTTAGCCGCAAGGCGAAGCGATGTGGCAGCGGTTAAAGGATGATGGAAAAAGCGAATGCCGCACTGTAATGGTGTGGATAGGGGATGCAACGATCGCCCCGAGACGAAAGTCTGCTGACTTCCATCAGGTAGTCTGTCGCTAGACAGGCTTGCATATCGAAACCGACCCAAAGGGTGAGCATTCTGCCCTTTGGGGTCGAATAGTGTTCACCCCATGGGTTTCTCATGGGCGGGCGTAGCTCAATGGTAGAGCTTTTGGTTCCCAACCAAATGACGCGGGTTCGATTCCCGTCGCCCGCTCCACTTTCTGATAAGTGGAGGCAGATATGGACACGCTCAAACGTGATGTCGTCTCCCCCCAATGGCACCAATGGCACTCTATCGAGTGGTCAGTTGTGTCCGCACGGGTCAGGAGATTGCAAGCACGCATAGCGAAGGCAGCCAAGGAGTGCGATTGGCGCAAAGTCAGGCAGTTACAACGTCTGATTACAAAATCTACAAGTGCGAAGGCTTTGGCCGTCAAACGAGTAGCTGCAAATCGAGGCCACAAAACCCCAGGAGTTGATGGGCAATTGTGGTCTACGCCAGAAGCGAAGTGGGCTGCGCTGAGAACCCTGGATAGCAAGGGGTACAAGGCAAAACCCTTACGCAGAATACATATCCCGAAAGCCAATGGTGGTAAACGACCGCTCGGAATTCCAACGATGCGTGACAGAGCCATGCAGGCGCTATACCTGCTGGCCCTCGAGCCCGTCTCGGAAACCACGGCGGATCTGAACTCCTACGGTTTCAGACCTCACCGATCCACCCAGGATGCAATGATGCAGTGTTGTAATGCATTGTCTCGTCCGCACTCACCACAGTGGATCATGGAGGCAGATATTCGCGGATGTTTCGACAACATCAGTCACGAGTGGCTGCTGAAGAACATTCCTCTCGACAGGAAGGTCCTGAAGCAATGGCTCAAGGCAGGATTCGTCGATATGCGTACGCTTTTCCCCACGGAGGCGGGCACACCACAGGGGGGAATCATCTCCCCGGTGCTGTCGAACATGGCACTGGATGGCTTGGAGAAAATGCTCAAGGAGCACTTTCCTCGACGCAGCAAAGTGAACTTCGTGCGGTACGCCGATGACTTCATTGTCACGGCGACGAAGGTAGAAGAGCTGGAGAAGGCTAAACACCTGACCCGGCAATTCCTCAAGGAACGAGGGCTTGAACTGTCCGAGCAGAAAACACGGCTAACGCACATCAGCGAAGGTTTTGATTTTCTGGGCTGGACGTTCAGGAAGTTCAACAGCAAGTGGAGCATGACGCCTTCCAAGGATAGTCAGAAGCGGATCTATGCAAAGGTCAGAGATATCGTGAGAAAGCACCGCACATCCTCACAAGGGGTGTTGATTGCGGCGCTCATCCCCGTCTTACGGGGGTGGGGTTACTATCACAAACATGTAGCCTCATCTCGGATTTTCTCCAAACTGGACCACAAGATCTGGCAACTGCTTTGGCGCTGGGCGAAAAGAAGGCATCCAAGCAAAGGCCGACGATGGATCAAGAACCGTTACTGGTCAAAAATCCGAGGTCGCGATTGGGTGTTCAACGATGGGCAGTTCCAACTGTTTCTGCTGTCACGTATCAGGCTCACAAGGCATCTGAAAATACGTGCTGAGGCTAATCCTTATGACCCTGAGTTCGAGGAGTATTTCGAAGGAAGGGTCAGGAGATGGATGGCGGAACACGCTGTAACCAAAACCAGCAGGCTGTGGATGGCCCAACTCGGTAAATGTCCGATTTGCACCGACAGGATTGATCTCCAAACCAAGTGGGATATTCACCACAAGGTGTGGAAGGTCAACGGTGGCGGTGATGAAGACGCCAATCTGGCTCTCGTTCATGTGAACTGCCACAAGCAGATACATGCACGGGGCTGCACAAAATGGCCGCCGGCCTGGCTTAAAACCCAGGCTTAACGGCTGCTTGAGCCGGATGCAGGGAAACTTGCACGTCCGGTTCTTAGGGGGGGACGCGACCGTGAGGTCGTGTCCCTACCCGACTTACGACGAGGGTTCGATTCCCTTCACCCGCTCCAGTAACTCCTTGATATTAAAAACTTATCAGCTCAAAAATCGCTAGATTTCGATAAAGTGTCGAAAAGCGGATTTATTCCCCATGCCAATCCATTCGGCAAATTTCTGCCAAGGCATCAAAGAAAGTCGGGCATCCGACTAGCTTTTGAAGGTCAAGACCTTTCATATCCATCTGCTTTGTTCCACTATGTTCAGCATTAGCAGGCCTTGCTGAAGACCTTGAAGACCTACCCACAACGCGCCCTATGGCTGATCACAGGGAAGGTAGCGCCCGAAGGAATGGACATGGATGAGCATCTAAAACGACAAATCGAAAGCTTGAAACCAAGCATTGATGACGCACCAACCAGGGTGCGGAAACAAAAGAACAAAAGCCCCATAGGTATCTCGACCATACTGGCCATCAGTTTGATAGGTGGCATCATTTATATGGGCGACAGGAACGGATGGGCCGGTCATCTAAAGCGGCAGATAGCGCCACCCACAGCGGGCCTGAAGCAAGAGCCAGCACCTGTACAGCCTGAACAAATAGCAGCACAAGTACCTAGCAAGCCAAGCACCAACCAGCCAACAGCCGAAGAAATATTCTGGCAAAACGTCGAACGAGACCGGCAAGCGCAGGCCAAGCAAGGTGAGCGAAAAACCGTTTTCAATGACAGCAACTATGCGCCACGTACCAATATCAACACGATTCAAGCGCCACGTCAGACCGAAGCAGCAGCGCCACGACAGAGCCAGAGGCTACCGCAGGGACTAAATGGAAGATCCTCAACTATTGCCATGCCATGGAAAGACGCCCGTGGAAGAACCACCTACTGGCGCACATCATTTAGCTACCAAAATAGCCAAATCGATAACAGTAGCTTTTGCAGTAACTACCGAGCAGGGTCCATCGAATACAGAACCTGCCGCAAAGCTGCAAAGGAATGGTTGAAAGGAGAATGTCTGTCAAACAGCACCAGAATTTCAACAGAGTGGCGGCGCATGTACTGCCATGCTGAAGGCGCATTCATTCATTGAAGCTGTCGAGAAAGTACCGAAATCACAGCCGATTTAAGCAATGGCAAGCCAACGCACTGTCCTTATCCGCACCAATCCCTTAACATCGATGCATGCTATATGAGCCAAACCACGCTTTGGGTCGAACTGACCGCCCCAAAATAACAGCAGTCCCGCAACGGTCGATGACCAGGCTGGCTTTCGCCTGGCTGTTGCTGTGCGCCATGCTATTTGGGCTCAATGCCACGGCTCTGGGCGTGCAGGCTGGGGCTGGCAATGGCTTTGTCAGCCAGGCCGAACAACTGTTCTTTGCCTCGCATGCCGACAACATCCGGCTGATCAATGACACTCGGTCCACAAGCCCGACAAGTGATGGCTTGCCCGACCTGCTAGAGCAGGCCCTGATTGCCGCCCTGATCCTGACGGCACCGGCCCATCGAGCCAGCTTCCCTTATGTCACCCAGCACGCCAGCCTCCCGGCAGCGGCCCACTACCTAAGACCCTCCCCACGCGCGCCCCCAGCAGTCTAATCCTCGCAGTTTTACCCCCTTTACGCGAATAAACGACGCCAACGTCGAGGATTAGTCATGAAATCATTGTCTTCACGGGCTGTTATCTACAGTCTGTTGATTCTGTTTGGGCTGCTGTGCGCCATGCCCAACATCCTGCCGACACAGCTGTCACAGCGGCTACCGGCCTGGTACACCGACAACACCCTGGCCCTGGGGCTGGATCTGAGTGGTGGCTCGCATCTGTTGCTGGAAGTCGATACCCAGGAATTGCTGATCAATGCCGAAAAGGCCCAGGGCAGCGAACTTAGTGCTACCCAGCGCCAGGCGCTGACCAGTGACGCGGTCGAGCGCAGCCTAGAGGTAGTACGGCGCCGGCTGGACGAAAGCGGTCTGGTCGAACCCAGCATCACCCGTCAGGGCAACGACGGCATTCTGGTGCAGATGCCGGGCGTGGCCGACCCCAGCCAGATCCGCGAACTGCTCGGCACCACCGCCAAAATGACCTTCCACTGGGTGGTCGATGGCGAGCGCCCCAACGGCCCGGTCATGATTGTAGCGGGCGATGCCGAAGGCAGTTCCTATCGGCTGGAGCAACGGGTAGCACTGGAAGGCAAACACATCAGCGATGCCCAACTGGCGTTCAACCCTGACAGCGGCCAACCGGTGGTTACTTTTAAGCTCGACAAGGACGGCGCCCGACGCTTCGCCGATCTGACCCAGCGTAATATCGGCCGACCGCTGGCCATCGTGCTGGATGAGCAGGTCATCACTGCCCCGGTGATTCGCAGCGTGATCGCCGGTGGCAGTGGCGAAATCAGTGGCAACTTTACTTCCAGCGAAGCCAGCAACCTGGCATTGCTGCTGCGTGCCGGCGCCTTGCCTGCCCCGCTGAAAGTGATCGAGGAGCGCACTGTTGGCCCGGACCTGGGCAGTGATGCCATCTCCATGGGCATCAGCACCGGACTACTCGGCGCGGCTTTAGTGATCGGCTTCATGCTGGCGATCTATGGCCGCTGGGGCCTGATCGCCTGCGCCGGCCTGGCAGTCAATGTCGGATTGGTTTTTGGCGCTCTGACCCTGCTCGGTGCGACCCTGACGCTGCCAGGCATAGCCGGGATTATCCTCAGCATCGGCATGGCGGTGGACGCCAATATTCTGATCAATGAACGCATCCGCGAAGAGGCCCGGCGCGGCAAGTCGGCGATGCTGGCCCTGCGTGAAGGCTTCGACCGCGCCTACGCCACCATTCTCGACTCCAACGTGACCACCCTGATCGCCGTCAGCCTGCTGTTCATGTTCGGCAGCGGACCGGTGCGCGGTTTTGCCGTAACTATCGGCATTGGTCTTTTGACCTCAATGTTCACCGCCATTGCCGTAACCCGGCTGCTGATGGAGTGGCGGGTGCGCAAGCTTGGTCGCCGGCCGTTGGTAATGTCAGGCATGCGGCTGCTGGACTGGTTCAACGGTCGGCCGCTGAATGTGATGCGCGGACGCTTTTTCGGGATTGGCCTGTCACTGCTGCTGTCTCTGGCTTCGGTTGTGCTGTTCGTCAAACCCGGGCTCAACTACGGGATCGATTTCAGCGGCGGTACTGTGGTTGAGGTCAACGCGCCGGGAACAGCGGTAGACCAGCTACGCACTGCCCTGCAGCAGCAAGGGCTGGGCCAGGTAGCAATTCAGGAGTTCGGCGATGGCGGGCACTATCTGGTCCGGCTGCCGCAAACGAGTGCCGAGCAGGTGGCCAGCGGCGCACCGGTCGACACCCTGAAAAGCACCGTCCAGAGTCTCAGCGACCAGGCCAGTTTCCCTCGGGTGGAGATGGTCGGCCCCAGGGTCAGCGGAGACTTCAGCCAGGCCAGTATTCTTGCCGTGCTACTCGCCGGCGCCGGGATGCTCGGTTATCTGTGGCTACGCTTCGAGTATCACTTCGCCCTGGCCGCAACCCTGACCATCGCCCTGGATCTGACCAAAACCATCGGTTTCTTCGCCCTGACCGGGATCGAGTTCAACCTGACGGCGGTAGCGGCGCTGCTGGCCTTGATCGGCTATTCGATCAACGACAAAGTGGTGGTATTCGACCGGGTGCGGGAGAACCTGCGACAAACACCGGACAAGCCATTACTGGAGTTGCTCAACCAGAGCATCACCTCGACCCTGACCCGTACGCTGTTTACTTCGGTGACCACCTTCCTGGCCTTGTTGCCGATGGCCATCGCCGGCGGCAGCGCGGTGGCCAGTTTTGCCCAGCCAATGCTGTTCGGGATTGTCATCGGCACCAGTTCGTCAATCCTGATCGCCGCGCCGATCCTGTATTTCCTCGGTCAACGGCGCAACCGCCAAGGGCTGAGCCAGTTGCGGCCCAGCGCCGAGGAACTGAAGAAACAACTGGAGGCTATTCCCTGAAAACATTGACGGGCAGGTTCAGCTGTTGAACCTGTCCGTCAGGTTGTGCAGATCGGCCGCCGTACGCTCCAGTGACTGCCCCCGATTACCAGTATCGCGGGCCATCTCCAGGCTCTGGTCAGCGGCTTGGGCGATTCTGCTAATCTGCTCGGAGATATCTTCGGCGACTGCACTTTGCTCTTCCGCCGCGGCCGCCATCTGCTGAGTCATCTGCGAGATGCGTTCCATCACCGCGTCGATACCACGCAGAGCTTCCTGGGTCAGGGTTACCTGCTCAACCCCCTTCTCCGCCTCAAGATCACCACTGCGCGCTACATCCACAGCCTCCTGGGCACGCTGACGCAAATTGCCAATCACCGACTTGATCGACTCGGTCGAGTCGCGGGTTTTCTGGGCCAAAGCGCGCACCTCATCGGCAACCACAGCGAATCCCCGGCCCTGCTCCCCGGCTCTTGCTGCCTCAATGGCGGCATTGAGCGCCAGCAAATTGGTCTGGTCGGCAATCGACTGGATCAGACTGGCGGCGGTATTGATATGTTCGGTTTCCGCCGCCACGCTGGCGGCGGCCTGATTGATGCGCTCGACGGTCTCGGCCAGGGCGGAAATCGCCCGCAACGTCGTTTCGGCGACTTGGGCACCATCACGTACCAGTCGCCTGGCGTTCTCAGCCTCGCCGGCGGTCTGCTGCACATGATTGGAGACTTCATGAATGGAGGCCGCCATTTCGTTCATCGCCGTAGCCGCCTGGTCCGCTTCCTGACGCTGGGCCTCCAGTGCCACCGTGGTACGGGTCGCCAGGCTACAGGCCTGACTGGCACCACTGCTGGTTTGCGCTGCATAATCGGACAGTCGCGTCAGGGCTGTGCGAATACGCGCAGCCTCGCTGATCAGCACCATGCGCAGGCGACCGATCATGCCGTCATCATTGGCAAAGGCCAGTGCCGCGATCTCGTTATCAAACGCATTGGGAATACTGTGCATGGCCTCGGCTACCGCCCGCTCTGACAGCCACAGGGTCAGGTAGCCACCCAGCAATACGGCAATCGCCGCTACCGCTCCCAGCGGCCAGGTACCGCGCCAACCGATCACCAGCAAGGCAATCAGCGCAACAACCAGCGCCGGCACCAGTTTTTGCAGCAGATGCTGGGTTTCCAATACATGGCTGTGGGCCGGCTTGCCACTGCGAATCCGCTTGTAGAGTGCCTCGGCGCGCTGCACCCGATCACGAGCCGGCAGGGTGCGTACCGACTCAAAGCCGATGACCTTGCCCTGCTCAACAATCGGCGTGACATAGGCCTCGACCCAGTAGTAGTCGCCATTCTTGCAGCGGTTCTTGACGATGCCCATCCAGGTCTTGCCGGCCTTGAGATAGGACCACATGTTCTCGTAGACCGCAGGCGGCATGTCCGGGTGGCGGACGATATTGTGCGGGCTGCCGATCAATTCTTCGCGATTGAAGCCGCTGATGGCGACGAATTCATCATTGCAGTAAACGATCTTGCCGACGGTGTCGGTGGCGGAAATCAGGCGCTGTTTGGCGTCGAACGTCCTTTCGCGGTCAGTGACCGGCTGATTGTTGCGCATGGCGAGTTCCCTTCGTGAAGAACACTGTTCTCCAGTGTAGATCGCCTGTTACAACGCGCCAGCCGAGCCTCAATCCGGGCAGACAGCCGTCACGCATGCATCACGCCGCTCGACCCATTTCAGGCCCACCAGCAGCACAGCGCCCAGCAACATTACCGCCGCAGCGCACCAGAGCCCGATGGTGTAGCCCCCAAAGCGGGTGGCCAGCACGCCGACCAGAGCCGGGCCGATAATCTGCGCAACGCCATAAGCCAGAGTCATGCGCCCCATCATGCGCGCCGGGCGTGTCGGGTAATAACGCCCGGCCATGGTCAGCACCAGGCTGACCATACCGATGAAGGTCGCGCCGAACAGCCAGGCCCCGGTCAGCGCTGCCCACAGGCTGTGCTGCAGCACCGGCAACAGGATACCCAGCACCTGCAGCAGCGCGGCCAGGATCAAGGCATTCAGCTCACCCGTACGCCGCGCGACCAGATCCCAGAGAATGCAAGCCGGAGCCGCACCAATGCCAAGCAGCAGGAAAGCCAGATTGCCGCGCCCGCCCAGCCCCGGCAGTTGCTCGACGATGGCGACAATGAAAGTGGCACTGACCACATAGCCCACACCGGTACAGAAATACGCCGCCATGAACACCTGCAAATACAGCCGGCTTGGCGGATTGTCGGGCATCGCCGCACCGGTGGTGGTCTTGCCGCTGGTATCCGGCGGCGGCAGCCAGCGCAGCGCCGGCACCGCCAGCAACAGCCCGAACAGGGTCAGCATCAGCCATTGCTCACGCCAGTCAAGCCATTGATCGAGCAGACCAACCAGCGCTGCACACAGGGCAATACCCAGCCCAATGCCGGCGAAATGAATACCCAGCTCACTACGCAAGCCATGACGCATCAGCCAGTTGAGAATCAGTGCGCTGCCCAGCAACATGCCGGCGGCGCTGCTCAGACCAGCGACAAAACGCGACAACGCCCAGACCCACAGCTGGGTGCTGAGCGCCATGACCAGGGTACTGAGGATCGCGACCAGAATGCCCCAGCGATACAGCCGGTCTTTCAGGCGCAGGTCACTGATCAGCGAGGCCAGCAGTGCCCCACACAAATAACCGACATAGTTGATCGCCGCCAGCCAACCGGCATCAGCCAGCCCCAGGCCAGCCTGGGACTGCATTAGCGGCAGCAGCGGAGTGTAGGCGAAGCGCGCCACACCGAGCGTCAGCAATAAGCTGAAAATACCGGCGCAGAGCACTCGCATACGTTGAGTGGCAAGTGTCATGGGGCGAGTATGCCGATGCCAGTCAGGTCTTACCAGTAGCAGCAACGGATCTGATGACCATAACAGTTCACCTGAGTGGCGGTCTTAAAGCATCCGTTGACACCCTTCAGGCCCCGGCTAGAATGCGCTCATGTCTATCCAACACGCCCTGCTTACCTCCCTGCTGGAACAGCCCTCAACCGGCTATGAACTGGCCAATCGCTTCGATCGCTCAATCGGCTATTTCTGGCAGGCCAGCCATCAGCAGATCTACCGTGAACTGGCGCGCATGGCCCGTAGTGGCTGGGTGCAGGTCGAGGAGCAGGACAATGGCGGCAAGCGCCGGCGCAAGGTCTACCGGGTGCTACCGGACGGACGTGAAGAGTTGATTCGCTGGGCGCGCAGCCCGGAGCTGTCACTGAACAATACCCAGGATTTGCTGGTAAAACTGCGAGCTGAAGCTGTAATAGGTCCGCTGGGGCTGGACGCCGAGCTGCAGCAACTGATTGAGCAGCATCAGGCACGGCTGGAGGTTTACCGCGAAATCGAGCAGCGCGACTTTGCCGCCGCCAATCTGAGCAGGGCCCAACAACTGCAATATGCCATTTTGCGCAAGGGCATCATGACCGAGGAAAACTGGCTGGCCTGGGCGCAGCAGGTTTTGCCCCTGCTGCGCCAAAACCAGCCATAGGATTACAGCGCCAGACGTTCCCGCGCGGCCTGATACTCGCGCTTGAGCCGCTCAACCAGTTGTGCCGCCGGCACTACTTCCTTGACTGCACCAACCCCTTGACCAGCCCCCCAGATATCGCGCCAGGCCTTGGACTTGCTGCTGCCGCCGGAACCAAAGCTCATCTTCGACGGATCCGACTCAGGCAGGCTCTCCGGATCCAGACCGCTGTTGACGATGCTCTGGCGCAGGTAGTTGCCGTGTACCCCGGTGAAGAGGTTGGAGTAGACGATGTCCTCGGCGCTACTGGCAACGATCATGTCCTTGTAGGCCTGGTCGGCATGGGCTTCTTCAGTGGCAATGAAGGCTGAGCCGATGTAGGCCAGATCGGCCCCGGCGGCCTGGGCTGCCAGCACCGCATTGCCGTTGGCAATCGAGCCGGACAGCAGCAGCGGGCCGTCGAACCACTCGCGAATTTCCTGGATCAGCGCGAACGGCGACTGGGTACCGGCATGCCCGCCGGCACCGGCGGCTACCGCGATCAGGCCATCGGCGCCTTTCTCGATGGCCTTCTTGGCGAACTTGTTGTTGATGATGTCGTGCAGCACGATGCCACCATAGGCGTGAACCCGCTGATTCAGATCCTCACGGGCACCCAGCGAGGTGATGATGATCGGCACCTTGTACTTCTCGCACAGCGCCAGGTCGTGCTCCAGCCGGTCATTGGACTTGTGCACGATCTGGTTGACCGCAAACGGCGCGGCCGGTTTGTCCGGGTTTTGCGCGTTGTATTCGTCCAGCTCGCGAGTAATGCGCTCCAGCCACTCTTCCAGCACCGGTCCGGGACGCGCATTGAGCGCCGGGAACGAGCCAACCACCCCGGCCTTGCACTGGGCAATTACCAGATCAGGGTTGGAAATGATGAACAGCGGCGAGCAGACCGCCGGCAACGACAGATTTTGCAGAATTGCGGGAAGAGCCATGAAGCCTCCGGAAACAGGTGGAAATTGATCAGGCCTGGCCAGCCAGAATCGCCTTGTAGGGCTCCATGCGCCGGGCCATTTCCGCACCCAGTGCCTGCAGTCCGCTCAGCGGCCGTACCATGACTTCGAATTCAAGAATCTTGCCCTGGTCATCGAAACGCAGCATGTCGATGCCCTTGAGCGCCTTGCCGTTGACCTCGGCACTGAACTCCAGAACTACGCTGGAGCCGCAGTCACTGACGAAGCTGCGATGATAGCGGAAATTCTCGAAAACCTGATTGACGTTTTTGAGTACCAGCTTGATGGCCGCTCGCCCTGGATAGGGGGTATGGGCTACCGGCGAGCGAAACACGATGTCATCGGCCAGCAACGGGTCCAGCTCTTCCATTGCATTACGTTCGAGAATCCGGTGCCAGGTATCAAGGGTGGCCTGGGCAGCCGGAGCAAGGGTATTGGATGACATGGGCGGCTCCTGTTGTTGGAATATTTATGCAACTGGTTGCATATCAATACCCCAAGCCACCCGATTTTGCAACGGGCACGACCAGCCACTCGTCATTACCAGCGGCCTAGCCGTGTGGTGATCCATGCACACTCATGGATGGCCACACCGCTACGCGACTCGCCATGACGATGCCGGAGCTAAATAATCCGCGAAAACCGCTGATTACCATCAACCTGCTGGTAGGCGTCAAACACCATGCACACCGAGCGCACCAGCAGTCGTCCGGCTGGCAATACTTCGATGTTGTCGACATCCAGCCGGATCAGGCCATCACGGTGCATTTGCTGAAGAATCGGCCAGCAATCGGCAAAATAGCTCTGAAAGTCGATGCCAAAACGCCGCTCGATATCGCTGAAACGCAGTTTGAAATGACAAATGAGCTGGCCGATCACGGCCCGGCGCAGCCGGTCGTCAGCATTGCAGCTTAAGCCGCGCCGGGTCGCCAGCCGGTCCTGATCAAGGCTGTCCTGATAAACCTTGATGTCGGCCGTGTTCTGGCAATACAGATCACCGATCTGACTGATGGATGAAACTCCCAGACCGATCAAATCGCAGTGGCCATGGGTGGTGTAGCCCTGGAAGTTGCGCTGCAGCTCACCCGATTCCTGGGCCAGGCTCAGGGAATCGTCGGGTAAGGCAAAATGGTCCATGCCGATATACCGGTAGCCGGCATCGGTCAACTGCCGGATGCTGGTTTCCAGCATCTGCAGCTTGGCTTCGGGGCTGGGCAGATCGGCCGCGTTGATCCGCCGCTGCGGCGGAAAACGTTCGGGCAGATGAGCGTAGTTGAATACCGACAACCGATCCGGCTTGAGCGCGATGATCGCCTCCACGGTCTTGGCAAAACTCTCCGGGCTCTGCTTGGGCAGGCCGTAGATCAGATCGATGTTGATCGAGCGGTATTCCAGTGTGCGCGCCGCATCCATTACCGCCTGGGTCTGTTCAGGGCTTTGCAGCCGGTTGACCGCCCGCTGCACTTCGGGATCCAGATCCTGGACCCCGAAACTGACCCGGTTGAAGCCAATTTCACGCAACATGCCCATGGTCGACCAGTCCGCCTCGCGCGGGTCGATCTCGATACTGTAGTCGCCGATATCATCATCATGCAGGTTGAAATGCGCCCGCAGCTTGGCCATCAGCCCACGCAGTTCCTCATGACCAAGGAATGTGGGCGTGCCGCCGCCGAAATGCAGTTGTTCAACCTGCTGGTCCGGATCGGCATGGGCCGAGATCAGCTCGATCTCGCGGAACAGGCTCTTGAGGTAAGGCTGAGAGCGGCTGCGGTCCTTGGTAATGACCTTGTTGCAGGCGCAGTAGTAGCAGATGTTGGCGCAGAACGGCACATGCACGTACAGCGACAGCGGCCGGCGCGCAAAGCGGCTGCCTTCCAGCGCCTGAAGCAGATCGGCAGGCTCAACACCATCATGAAACTGCACAGCGGTAGGATAGGAGGTATAGCGCGGCCCTGCGGTATCGTAACGACGGATGAGTTCGGCATCCCAGCGGATGGTATTGAACATGGGAGGACGCTCCGAATGTATGACTCTGATGTCGTACAGCCTACCGCCAGCGCCGTGCCGACACCTTGACGCATATCAACGGTGCACCACTTGCCTGGACCACCGGTCACTCACCAAGGCTTTTCAGCCCCAGCCGCCGAGCCAGCTTGTGCAGGTTGCTCGGGTCCAGATCCAGCATTCGCGCCGCGGCGCTCCAGTTGCCATCGGTCACCGCCAGTGCCCGGCGAATCTGCTCGCGCTGACAACTGTCCACGCTGATACGCATGGGCTGCACACCCGCAGGAGCCGCGCCAGCACTGCGTTCGTCCCTGAGCGTCGGAGCGATACTGGCCGGCACATCCAATACTGCCGCGTCCAGGACCAGCATGGCCTGGCGCGAGCCTTCACGCCCAAGCGCCCGGATCGCTGCACGGCTGATCACATGCTCAAGCTCACGCACATTGCCGGGCCAGTCATAGGCCAGTAGCGCCTGCTCGGCATCGCTGGCCAGACGCAGGCTACGTACGCCCAGACGCGCCCGGTTGAGTTCAAGAAAGCGCCCGGCCAGCAGCAGGACGTCATTACCGCGCTCACGCAAGGCCGGGATCGGCACCGGGTAGACCGAAAGCCGGTGATAAAGATCAGCCCTGAAGTCGCCCTTGGCCACCGAGTCGGCCAGGTTACGGTTGGTGGCTGCGATGATACGCACATCAACCCGCAGCGGCTGGTCAGCGCCCAAACGCTGAATTTCGCCATTTTGCAGGGTTCTCAGCAGCTTGGCCTGGACACTCAGAGGCAACTCACCCACCTCATCGAGAAACAGGGTGCCGCCGTCAGCGGCATCGAATCGGCCACTTCGATCGTTGGCCGCCCCGGAGAATGCGCCTTTGACATGACCGAACAGCTCGCTTTCGGCCAGCGACTCCGGCAGCGCCGCACAGTTGACCTGAACCAACGGCTTATCCGCACGCGCCGAGTGGCGATGCAGCCAATGGGCAAACAACTCCTTGCCCACCCCGGTTTCGCCACTCAACAGTACCGGCAAGTCTGAATCGGCCACCACTGCCAGCTCCTCGAGCAAGCGGGTAAGCGCCGGGCTCTGACCGACAATGCCATGCTCGAAGCGACCAGGCAGCGTCTCGGGCGCAGCCACCCGGTCCAGGCGCAAGGCCCGGTTTTCCTGCTCCAGGCGTGTTACCCGCAGTAGCGCTTCAACCAGCGGCAACAACTCCTGAAGACGCAACCTGGCCTGTTCGTCAAAGGTGCCTGCACGCAGTGCGTCAAAGGTCAGAGCCCCCCACAACTCACCTTCCACATACAGACTGACCCCCATGCAATCGTGTACCGGCAGCGGTGCACCGGGGCTGTCGTCGAGCAAGCCGTCATAGGGATCCGGTAGCGGGCTGCCCGGCTCGAACCAGGTCGGCTCACGGCGCGACAGCAAGGCTGCCAGACGTGGATGGCGCGCAATCTCGAAACGCCGGCCCAGCGCATCCTGCACCAGTCCCACCGCCGCCAGAGGCCGCAGGCAGTCATCTTCGCGCTGTAGCAGCACCACCGCGCCACAGGCAAACGCCTCGCGCAATACGTGCACCAGGCGCTGCAAACGTACCGCAGCGGGCAGATCCGCAACCAGGTCAGGTAAAAGCAGCTTGTCGATCATGGTTCAATTTACCCTATGACGGTCAAATAAACCCTACTTTTGATGGGTAATAATGACCATAAAAATTAAAATACCCATAAATATCAATAAGTTAAATACTGGCACAGAGATTGCCTTGGTTCAGTTAGATCCACTGAACGGAGCAAGTGCATGAACATCGACTACCTCAACAGCCCTTTGGGCGATCTGGCCCGCAGTATTCCCGGCGCCACCAAGGTATTTCACGACTACCGCCTGGACTTCTGCTGCAATGGTCATCGAACCCTGGCCGAAGCCAGTGCCCGCAAAGGCCTGGAGCCAGATGCCGTGATCAATGAATTGCAGCGCCTGAGCGCCGGCCCCGGCGATGCCCAGGACTGGAGCAGCGCCAGTGCCGCGCAACTGATTGATCACATTCTGCATCGCTATCATGCCCGGCACCGCGAGCAACTGCCGGAACTGATTCGCCTGGCCCGCCGGGTCGAACAGGTACATGGTGACCGGCCCGAGTGCCCCAACGGCCTGGCCGATCATCTGTGCGCCATGCTTCAGGAACTGGAAAGCCACATGCTGAAAGAGGAGCAGATCCTGTTCCCGTTATTGGCCCGCGGGCATGCCGCCATGGCCTCCGGCCCCATCAGCGTGATGCGCTTCGAGCATGAGCAGCATGGCGATGCGCTCGAAGGGGTTATCAACCTGACCAACGACATCACCCCGCCACCCGGCGCCTGCAACACCTGGCAGGCGCTGTACCGTGGGTTGGAAGAACTGCGCCAGGACCTGATGCAACACATTCATCTGGAAAACAACATCCTGTTCCAGGCCTGACCGGCGTTACAGCACGAACATTGCCTTGGCACAGATAACCAGCAGCACGGCATGCAGCAACAGACTGACGTTCAGCCAGTGCATGCCGCGCTCGGCAATCAACTGGCGGCGGCGCAACACGATCAACGCCACGTAATGACCGATGATCAGCAGCGCCAGCAGAATTTTAAGACTCAGCAGCGTGCCGAAGGTGGTCGCCAGCGGGTCGGCCAGCAACCGCCGATAGGGCCAGGCCAGGGCGATACCCGCGCCATACAGCAGCAAGGCCACCCAATGGATGACATGACGCGCACGCTGGCCCAGCAACTCTGCTAGTCTGGTTCGGCTGGCTGGCTCCAGTTCGCGCGCAGCAGGCCAGAGAATCAGAACCTGGAAAAACAGTGTGCCGATGAAGGCGATAGCCATCAGCAAATGCAGGCTCTTGAGTAGCAGATAGGTCATTGTTCGGGTCCGTCGGCCATGGCTGGTTTCAGCTTACTAGAAGTACCTCCCGAATAAAGGCTGCTACCGAGGTACCCCCAAGGACATATTGTCGCACTCGTCCCCAGGGTCGAGCATGCAACCATAGCAAGGAGATTTCCATGGCCCTATTCGGTCTGGGCTTTCGCCCCTTTTTTCTGGCCGGCAGCCTGTACGCCGCACTGGCGGTCCCCTTGTGGATCGCCGCCCTGTTCGGCCTGATCGACTGGCAGCCGGCCGGTGGCTGGCTGGCCTGGCACCGACATGAAATGCCCTTCGGCTTCGCCGTGGCCATTGTGGCCGGTTTTCTGCTGACTGCCGTGCAGAACTGGACCGGCATCGCTGGCCTGGCCGGGCGTCCTCTGGCACTCCTGGCCGGGCTGTGGCTGGCTGCCCGCCTCGCCTGGCTGGTCGGCGCGCCCAACTGGTTGCTGATCCCCCTGGACCTGATCTTCCTGCCGGCCGTGGCGATCGTGCTTGGCCTGCGTCTGTGGCAAGTGCGTCAGGTACGCAATTACCCGATCGTGCTGGTGCTCGGCCTGCTGACACTGTGCAATCTGATCAGCCTGATCGGCCTGGAACGCAGCGATCACGGCCTGCAACGCCAAGGCGCGCTGGCGGCCATCTGGTTAATTGCCGCGCTGATCGGCCTGATCGGTGGCCGGGTCATCCCATTCTTCACCAGTCGCGGGCTGGGGCTGAACGCCCAGGTCACGGCCTGGCCCTGGCTTGATCATGCCCTGTTGCTCGGCGGCTTGTTGCTGGCACTGTTGATACTCAGCGGTATCGGACTGGTTGCCGCTCCCTGGCAAGCCGTACTGTTTCTGGTGTTGGCCGCGGGACACCTGATTCGCCTGCTGCGCTGGCATCACCCGGGCATCTGGCACGTGCCGCTGCTCTGGTCCCTGCACCTGGCTTATGCCTGGCTGGTGCTGGCCCTGCTGGTCAACGGCTTCTGGCATCTGGGCTGGCGTCCCGGCTTCAGCCAGGGCCTGCATCTGCTGACCATCGGGGCCATGGCCGGCATGATTCTGGCCATGATTGCCAGAGTCAGTCTCGGCCACACAGGCCGGCCGCTGCAGCCACCCGTCAGCATGGGAGTGGCCTTCGCCCTGCTCAATCTGGCGGTACCACTGCGCGTCTGGCTGGCGCCCAGTCAGCCGCTGGCCGGTTTCTGGCTGAGTAGCCTGTGCTGGACAGCAGCCTTTGTCCTGTTTCTCTGCCATTACGCACCCATGCTCTGGGCCCCACGTGCAGATGGAAAGCCAGGCTGAGCTGCGAACCGGTTACCTCTTTGGGGGCATGGCTTGATGGCCGTCAAGAATTTACTCTGAAACTCTGCCTTCGATGATGGAACGCTCATGCCACTCAGCAAACCGCAGCGCCTGCAGGTCCTCCACCACCCACTGCTGGCTCATTTCAGCCCCGCAGTGCAAGACCAGCTGCTGGCCGACGCTCACTACCGTGAGTATCACTCCCACGCGCAGATTCTGCGCCAGAGCGATCCTGCCGAGCGTTTCTTCATGGTGCTGGAGGGCCGCGTCAAGCTGTACCGCATATCTGCCGACGGCAAGGAAAAGGTGGTGGAAATCATCCAGCCGGGCCACACCTTTGCTGAAGCGGTGATGTTCATGCGCAAGTCGGTCTATCCGGTCTGCGCCGAAACCCTGGATGCGGTCAAACTGGTCGCCTTCTCCAACCGCCTGATGCTGCATCACTTGCAGGAAAACCCGCAAACCTGTCTGCACCTGCTAGGCCACCTGAGCATTCGCCTGCATCAACGCCTGGACGAACTGGAAAATCTGACGCTGCAAAATGCCACTCAACGCCTGGCCCTGTACCTGGCTGGCCAGGTCAAGGACCATTCGCAGGACAGCGCCGCCATCGACCTGATGCTGCCCAAGGGTCTGATCGCCGCGCGGCTGTCGATCAAGCCGGAAACCCTGTCACGGGCCATGGCCAACCTGCGCGAACGCGGGCTGATCGAGAGCAAGGCCCGGCATATCCGGATTCCCAGCCTGTCACGGCTGCTTAACGAATTCTCCCAGGGAGACTGCTCGAACGTTCCAGCAGACTCTGGAAAGCCTATACTTTGCAGCGACAGATCCTGACCCGGAGAACCAACCCCACCCATGTTCTGGTTTTGGCGCACCCTGGCCTCCCTGTGTCTCGGCCTGGCTACCCTGGGCGTAGTACTGCCCGGCCTGCCGACCACGCCCTTTCTTCTGGTAGCGGCCTGGGCTGGCGCTCGCGGCTGGCCAGAACTGGAAGCCCGCCTGCTCGCCCACCCGCATTACGGTCCGCTGATCCGTAACTGGCGCGAGCACCGGGCTGTTCCGCGCCGGGCCAAATGGCTGGCCAGTACCCTGATGCTCAGCAGCGTGCTGATGATCTGGCTGCTGCCAGCACCACAACTACTGCGCTGGCTGTTGCCGGCCTTCCTGCTGTGCGTCGCGCTGTGGCTTTGGACCCGGCCGGAGCCCTCCAGCCACACTGGATAGATCGCCTGCCTCTACTACAGTTAGACCTGACGGCGTTCATATCTGACTGTGTAATGAAGGAAAGGAGAACTTCATGGCCTTGCCCACCCCTGTGCCACGGAGCCGGCAATATCAGGCTCTGGGCCTGTCCACCCTGGCCTTCACGTTGTGCTTTGCGGTCTGGACGGTGTTTTCCATCATCGGCCTGAGCATGAAAACCGAGTTCGGCCTGAGTGATACCCAGCTCGGCCTGCTAATGGCCACGCCAGTACTGACCGGTTCGATCAGCCGGCTGTTTCTGGGGATCTGGACCGACCGCTATGGCGGCCGCTGGGTATTCGGCCTGCTGATGCTGACCAGCGCCGCCTGCACCTACCTGCTGACCTATGCACAGAATTACCCCATGCTGCTGCTCGGCGCACTGGGTGTAGGCCTGGCAGGGGGCGCCTTCATTGTCGGCGTGACCTACACCGCCGCCTGGTTCGAGCCCGAGCGTCAAGGCACGGCGCTGGGCATCTTCGGCGCCGGCAATGTCGGCGCGGGGGTCACCAACTTCGCCGCCCCCTTTCTGCTGGTCGCCCTCGGCTGGCAGGGAACGGCTCAGGTCTATGCAGCGATCCTGGCCATCATGGGCGTGGTGTTTTTGCTCGCCGCCCGTGAAGACCCTCTGGCCGCCGAACGCAGACAACAAGGCGCGCCGGGAATGCTCGAGCAACTCTCGCCCTTGGCCGACCCCAGGGTCTGGCGCTTCTCGCTGTATTACTTCTTCGTGTTTGGCGCCTTCGTCGCCCTGGCCCTGTGGCTGCCGCACTATCTGATGGGCGTATATAAAGTCGACATCAAGACCGCCGGGATCATTGCCGCGCTTTATACCGTACCTGCCTCGCTGTTTCGCATTCTCGGCGGGGTGCTGTCAGACCGCTACGGCGCCCGCAAGGTCATGTACTGGACCTTTCTGGCTTCGGTAGCCTGCACCTTTGTGCTCAGCTATCCGGCTACCGACTTCATCATCGCTGGCGTTCAGGGCGAGGTTCGCTTTCATCTTGAAATCAGCCTGTATGCCTTCACCGTGCTGATCTTCATCCTCGGATTCTTCATGTCGCTGGGCAAGGCGGCGGTGTTCAAACATATTCCGGTCTACTATCCCAAGCATGTCGGCGCGGTTGGCGGGGTGGTCGGCATGGTTGGGGGGCTGGGCGGTTTTTGCCTGCCACTGACCTTCGGCATGCTCAATGACGTCATCGGCATCTGGCAAAGCAGCTTCATGTTGCTGTTTCTGATCGTCGCTGCGGCACTGGGCTGGATGCACTACAGTATTCGCCGGGCCGAGCGGGTCGAATGGCAAACCCAACAAGTCTCGACCGATCTGCCGGAGCTGGCCACACCCAAGGCCTTTGTGCTGGACGACTGGCGTCCGGAAGATCCAGAGTTCTGGGACACAACGGGGCGACGCATCGCCACTCGCAACCTGTGGATCTCGATCCCCAACCTGTTGCTGGCCTTCGCGGTCTGGACCATCTGGAGCATTCTGGTAGTAAAGCTGCCGGCCCTGGGCTTCAGTTACAGCGCCAACCAGTTGTTTTGGCTGGCCGCCTTACCGGCACTGTCCGGCGCTACCTTACGGATATTCTACAGCTTCATGGTGCCGATCTTCGGTGGTCGGCGCTGGACGGCATTGTCCACCGCCAGCCTGCTGTTGCCCTGCCTGTGGATCGGGGTGGCGGTACAGAATCCGGATACGCCCTATCTGATCATGCTGATCCTGGCCTTGCTGTGCGGTTTTGGCGGTGGCAATTTTGCCTCCAGCATGGCCAATATCAGCTTCTTCTACCCGCAGGCACACAAGGGTGCGGCCATGGGCATGAACGCCGGGCTCGGCAACCTCGGGGTGTCCGCCATGCAGTTGCTGGCACCGCTGGCCATTGCCAGCAGCGTCTTCGGCGGCATGGCCGGTGAGCCGCTGATCATTCAGGAGGGCAGCAACGCTGGCAATCCGGTCTGGCTGCAAAACGCCGCCTTCATCTGGGTGCCGCTGATCGTGGTCGCGGCTCTTGCCGCCTGGTTCGGCATGAACGACATCGCCGACGCCAAGGCCAGCTTCAAGGATCAGGCAGTGATCTTCAAGCGTCAGCACAACTGGCTGATGTGCTGGCTGTATATGGGCATGTTCGGCAGTTTCATCGGTTTTGCCGCCGGCTTCCCGTTGCTGGCTGGCATGCAATTCCCGGAAATGGACCCGGTCAAGTATGCTTTCCTTGGACCTCTGGTTGGCGCTCTGGTACGCCCTGTCGGTGGCGCCATGGCAGACAGGCTCGGTGGCGCGCGGGTCACCCTATGGGCTTTCGTGGTCATGATCGGCGGGGTCATCGGTGTGCTGAGCTTTCTGCCGAGCGACCAAGGGAGTGGCAGCTTCTGGGGCTTCTTTGCCATGTTCCTGCTGTTGTTCGTCTGCTCGGGTATCGGTAACGGCTCGACCTTCCGCATGGTTCCGGTGATTTTCCATGATCTGCTACTGCGCGAGCTGGGCAACGAACGCGCCGAAGAGGCCCAGAAGGCCGCCAACCGTGAATCGGCGGCGGTCATCGGTTTCATCTCGGCGATTGCCGCCTATGGCGGTTTCTTCATCCCCAAGGCCTACGGCAGCTCCATTGAACTCACCGGCAGCGTGGCCGCGGCCTTCATCGGCTTCATCCTGTTCTACGCCAGCTGCATTGCCATAACCTGGTGGTTCTATGCCCGGCGCGGAGCACCCGCGCCGGGCTGAAGGAGGTAAAAAATGGGCCGCTGATGCGGCCCCAAGGGAGATGATCTTTGCCGGTCAGCCACCACTGGCGTTCATGAACCGCAGAATCTGTACCTGATCCACTTCGAACTGGTGACGGGCCGGTTTGAGCTGCATGGCCCGGTCCAGGGCCTGATGAATCGGTGCGTCAGTGGTCGGGTGGCGGCGCACCAGCGCGCGCAGATCAATGGCGTTTTCATGCCCCAGGCACAGCAGCAGTCGACCTTCAGCAGTCAGCCGCACGCGATTGCAACTGGCACAGAAGTTATGCGAGTGCGGCGAGATGAAACCGATACGCGAGTCCGGGTAATCTGCTATCCGCACATAACGGGCCGGGCCACCGGTACTTTCGGTGCTGTCGAGCAAACTGTAGCGTTCAGCGATCCGGACACGGACTTCATCGCTGCTGCACAGTGACTCAGCGCGTGAACGGCCCACTTCGCCCAGTGGCATCTCCTCGATGAAACTGATATCCAGCCCGTGGCTCAGGGCGTAGTCGACCAGCGCCGGGACTTCGTCGGCATTGCGCCCTTTCATCACCACCACATTGAGCTTGATGCGCTCGAAACCCGCACTGCGCGCGGCCTCGATCCCGGCCAACACCTGCGTCAGCTCGCCAGTGCGGGTGATCGCCCGAAAACGGGCGGAGTCGAGGCTATCGAGACTGATGTTGAGGCGTTTGACACCGGCATCGGCCAACGGCCGGGCCAGCTTGACCAGTTGCGAGCCGTTGCTGGTCATAACCAGTTCACGCAAGCCGGGCAGCGCGCTGATGCGCTCACACAGCCCGACAATGCCCTGACGCACCAGCGGCTCGCCGCCGGTCAGGCGGATTTTTTTCACCCCGCGGGCGACGAACAGCCGGGCCAGCCGTTCAATCTCCTCCAGGCTCAAGACCTGCTGGCGTGGCAGAAAGGTCATATCCTCGGCCATGCAGTAGACGCAGCGAAAGTCGCAGCGGTCGGTCACCGACAGCCGCAGATAATCGATACGTCGGCTCAGGCCGTCGATCAGCGCTGCCTCAGTCATGACGACCTCCTATTGCACCAGTGGCGAATCAGCGGCACGCAGAACGATGCCTTTGATCTCGGCCTCAGCCATCAGGGTTTCCAGATACTGTACTACCGCCTTGCGCCAGACCCGCTCACCCAGCTCCCGGGCGATGCTGTCGCGAACATGCTCATAGGGCAGTTGGCGGCCATCAATACGCTGATCGACCCTGACGATATGCAGGCCGTAACGCGACTCCAGTGGCTGCGCCGACAAGCCTTCTGGCAGACGCAGCAACTGCCGCTCGAACTCGGGTACGGTCTGGCCCTGGCTGATCTGGCCCAGCGCCCCACCCTGCTCTTTGGATGGGCAATCGGAATGCCGCTTGCTCAGTTCGGCAAACCGCTCGGGCGCTTCCTGCAACTGACTGATCAACTGCAGCGCCACTTCACGCTGCTGGCTGCGCCCCACCGCATCCTCGGCCGGCACGGCCAGCAGGATATGACTGGCCGCCACCAGTGGGGCGCTGCAATAGCGCGCCTGATTGGCCTGGTAGAAACGTTGCAGGCTGGCCTCATCGGCTTCCGGCACCTGCACCTCGCGCTCCAGCAAGCCACGAATCAGGGCCTCTTCGGCCGTTTCACCCGCAGCGGGCCGTACTTCCACACCCAACTCGGCAGCCCGCTGGTCCAGCAACTCTCGAATCACCAGTGCCTGAGCAGCCAGATAAATCGCATCCTCACGATTCTCGGCCGGGTGATACTGCATTTCCCGGGCAATCGCCTCGGGGTCCAGCTCGATACCGTTGACCCTGACCTGCGGCCACTCGGCACGCTCACTGCTGGCAATGATCGCAGCGTTGTTCATCGCTCTACTCCTGTACGGGTCTGAAAGCGTGCGGGTAACTGCCCCGCACGCACCAGGCTCTCAACCACGTTGACGGACGATCTGATAACGGCGACCCAGATACCACACCGGGGCACTGATGATGTGCACCAGCCGGGTAAAGGGGAACAGCACGAACAGCGTCAGGCCGAGGAACACGTGCAGTTTGTAGACCAGGCTGACCGGCTCGATCGACGCAGCCGCCAGGAACGGCTGGAAGGTCACGGTGTACTGTGCCCAGTTGGCCAGCAACACCATCACCGAGCCATCCATGTGTCCGGCCGAGGCCGGAATGGTGGCCAGACCCAGCAGCAGTTGCGCCAGCAACACCCAGAGAATCATGATGTCCGAGAAGCTCGACTGGGCACGTACCCTCGGGTTGGTCATGCGCCGGTGAATCAGCATGAGCAGACCGATCAGGCACAGGATGCCGAAGAACCCGCCCGACACCATCGCCAGCAACTGCTTGTTCGAGGTGCTGATGACATGGTGATAAATCGCCTCCGGGATCAGCAGGCCAACGAAGTGCCCGGCCAGAATGAACAGGATGCCGATATGGAACAGGTTGCTGGCCAAACGCAGGCCCTTGTCATGCATAAGCTGACTGGAGTGCGCCTTCCAGGTGTATTGCGACAGATCGAAGCGCGCCCAACTGCCGATCACGAACACCGCCAGGGCAATGTAGGGATACACGCCGAACAGAAGAAAATTGAAGTTTGACATGCTTGCCTCCTAGGCCTTGCCGGCCGATACGGCGTTATCGTTGAACCCGACCCAATGCACCGGCACCGCCTGCTCTTCGCGCGGTTTGCCCGGTGCCCGGCTGGTGCCGCAGGCACCCTGGCTGTCGCCATTGAGGAAGGTCACTTCCTCTTCCTGCCAGTCCCGGTCGAGTGCTTCCAGACTGTGATCGGGCTGGCCCGGTTCGATACCGGCGGTGGCCGTTTCCGGCTCACACCCGGCAATCTGCAACAGCGCCTGCAAGCAGGCGGCATAGTCCGACTCACGCTCGGCCAACCGGGCAGCCAGCAGCGCCAGCAGGTGCTGTACATCGGCCAGACCTTCGCGGGCCTCCAGATCCTCTCGACTGGCAAGAAACTCCAGGTACAGCGGGATGTAGTCCGGCAGCTCCTTGACCCCGATGGCAAAACCGGCGGCCTCATACTGGGCCATCAGATCAACCATCGCCTGACCACGGTCGCGCGACTCGCCATGCACATGTTCGAACAGCAACAGCGACAGGTAGCGGCCACGCTCGAACAGCTCGGTCCAGGCTTCCTGCACGTCCAGCAATGGCTGGCCGGCGACACGTTCCAGTAGCGCCTGCAAGGCCTGACGCTGGGCCGGGCTGATCTCCCGGGCAGCGGCAATCGCTTGGTTCAGCTCATCCCGGGCCGCCTGGACGGCGGCCTCGGGGTAATCGAGCAACAGGGAAATTACCTTGAGAATCCGCATGTTCAGTTCTCCCAGATCTGCACGGTCTTGAGCACGTCACGGCGGCTGGCCTTCTTGCCACCGAACATGTTGACCTCGGAACTGCCATTGCAGCCGCTGCCGAAGCTGAAGCCACAGCCATTGCGTTCGGCAAAGACTTCGCTCAGCGCCTCTTCGCGGTGCGCGGTGGGAATCACGTAGCGGTCCTCGTAGTTGGCAATCGCCAGATAGCGGTACATGTCCTCGGCCAGCGCCTTGGTCAGACCCACCTCTTGCAGTGCCTTGAGGTCTTCCACCCCGTCGACCTGCTGGGCCCGCTTGTACACGCGCATGGCCAGCAGACGCTTGAGCGCCAGCTTGACCGGCGCTTCATCACCGGCAGTCAGCAGGTTGGCCAGATAGCGCAGCGGAATGCGCAGGCTGTCGACATCCGGCAGAATGCCGTTCATCCCGACCTTGCCGGCCTCGGCTGCGTTCTGGATCGGCGACAGCGGCGGCACGTACCAGACCATCGGCAGCGTGCGGTATTCCGGGTGCAGCGGCAGCGCCAGCTTCCAGTCCACCGCCAGCTTGTACACCGGCGATTGCTGCGCCGCCTCGATCACCGACATCGGCACGCCATCGGCCAGCGCCTGCTTGATCACCTTGGGATCATGCGGATCAAGGAAAATCTCCAGTTGCTTCTGGTACAGGTCCTGCTCGTTCGGGGTACTGGCCACCTCATGAATCCGGTCGGCGTCGTACAGCAGTACGCCGAGGTAGCGAATCCGGCCAACACAGGTTTCCGAGCAGACGGTCGGCATGCCCGACTCGATCCGCGGGTAACAGAAAATGCACTTCTCGGATTTGCCGCTCTTCCAGTTGAAGTAGATCTTCTTGTACGGGCAGCCGCTGATGCACATGCGCCAGCCGCGGCACTTTTCCTGGTCGATCAGAACGATGCCATCCTCTTCGCGCTTATAGATCGCGCCACTCGGGCAGGCCGCCGCACAGGCCGGGTTCAGGCAGTGCTCGCACAGGCGCGGCAAGTACATCATGAAGGTGTTTTCATACTCACCATAGATGTCGGCCTGGACCTGGTCGAAGTTCTTGTCCTTGCGCCGTTTGGCGAATTCGGTGCCAAGAATTTCTTCCCAGTTCGGGCCCCATTCGATCTTCTCCATGCGCTGGCCGGAAATCGCCGAACGCGGCCTGGCGGTCGGCTGGTGGGCCGACTCGGGTGCGGTGTGCAGATGCTGGTAGTCAAAATCGAACGGCTCGTAGTAGTCGTCGATGGTCGGCATGTCGGGGTTGGCGAAGATGTTCGCCAGCACCCGGAACTTGCCACCGATCTTCGGGTTGATCGAGCCGTCCTTGTTGCGGACCCAGCCGCCCTTCCACTTGTCCTGGTTCTCCCACTCCTTGGGATAGCCAATGCCTGGCTTGGTCTCGACGTTGTTGAACCAGGCGTACTCCATGCCTTCACGGCTGGTCCAGACGTTCTTGCAGGTAATCGAGCAGGTATGGCAGCCAATGCACTTGTCCAGGTTCAGCACCATGCCCACTTGTGAACGAATCTTCATGGCTGTCTCCTCAGTCGATATCACGCGGCAAGGGTTGCGGCAGAGCGTCCCCATTGGGGCCATCCAGCCAGTCGACCTTGCTCATCTTGCGTACCACAACGAACTCGTCGCGGTTGCAGCCCACGGTGCCGTAGTAGTTGAAACCATAGGCCTGCTGGGCATAACCACCGATCATGTGAGTCGGCTTGAGCACCACCCGGGTGACCGAGTTGTGGTGACCGCCACGGGTGCCGGTCATTTCGCTGCCCGGCATGTTCACGATCCGCTCCTGGGCGTGGTACATCATCACCATGCCCTCCTTGACCCGTTGACTGACCACCGCCCGGGCGACCAGCGCACCGTTGGCGTTGAAGCACTCGACCCAGTCGTTGTCTTCGATACCGGCTTTTTTGGCATCGATTTCCGACAGCCAGATGATCGGCCCACCCCGACTGAGAGTGAGCATGATCAGGTTGTCCGAGTAGGTGCTGTGGATGCCCCACTTCTGGTGCGGGGTGATCCAGTTCAGCACGATCTCGGTATTGCCGTTGGGCTTCTTGCCCTTGACGTACTCAATGGTGCGGGTGTTGATCGGCGGGCGATAACTCATCAGCTGCTCACCGAACGCCTGCATCCACGGGTGATCCTGATAGAACTGCTGACGACCGGTGATGGTGCGCCATGGAATCAGCTCGTGGACGTTGGTGTAGCCGGCGTTGTAACTGACCTTCTCGTCTTCCAGGCCAGACCAGGTCGGGCTGGAAATGATCTTGCGCGGCTGCGCCTGAATGTCACGGAAGCGGATCGCTTCGTGTTCCTTGGCCAGTGCCAGATGGGTGTGATCGCGGCCGGTGAATTTCGACAGTGCCGCCCAGGCCTTGACCGCCACATGACCATTGGTCTCGGGTGCCAGGCTGAGCACGACTTCGGCAGCATCAATGGCAGTATTGATCTGTGGCCGGCCCTGGCTGACACCCTCTTCCTGCACCACATGGTTGAGCTTGCCGAGGAACTCGACCTCATGCTCTGTATTCCAGCCGATCCCCTTGCCACCGTTACCCAGCTTGTCCATCAACGGCCCAAGCGAGGTGAACTTCTTGTAGGTGTTGGGGTAGTCACGCTCGACCACCATCATGTTCGGGCAGTTCTTGCCCGGTACCGGCGCTTCACCTGCGGTTTTCCAATCGGTACCACCGAACGGCTGAGCCAGTTCGCCGGGGCTGTCATGCAGCAGCGGCACGGTGACCAGATCCTGTTCGACCCCAAGCACACCCTCGGCCACCTGGGAAAACTTCTTGGCGATGGCCTTGTAGATTTCCCAGTCCGACTTCGACTCCCAGGCCGGGTCCGCCGCCTGCGACAGCGGATGGATGAACGGGTGCATATCCGAGGTGTTGAGGTCGTCCTTTTCGTACCAGGTGGCGGTCGGCAGCACGATGTCCGAATACACGCAGGTACTGGACATGCGGAAGTCCAGCGTAGTGACCAGATCCAGCTTGCCGATCGCACCCTCATCGACCCACTCGGCCTCATGCGGCTTGAAGCCGTCGCGCTTGCCCAGATCCTCGTTGAGCACGCCATGCTTCTCGGCGCCCAGCAGGTACTTGAGCATGTACTCATGGCCCTTGCCGGAGCTGCCCAGCAGGTTGGAGCGCCAGATGAACAGGTTGCGCGGGAAGTTATCTGGGTTATCGGGCTGCTCACAGGCGAACTTCAGACTGCCGTCCTGCAACGATTGCAGTACATAGTCCTTCGGCTCCAGGCCTTTGGCTGCCGCCTCACGGCAGATCTGCAGCGGGTTGCGATTGAGCTGCGGCGCGCTGGGCAGCCAGCCGGCGCGCTCGGCGCGGATGTTGTAGTCGAGCATGTGCTCGGGGAACTGGCTCTTGTCAGCCAGCGGCGAGAGCACCTCATGAATGCTCATCTTCTCGTGGCGCCACTGCGAACTGTGGTTGTAGAAGAAGCTGGTGCTGTTCATCTGCCGCGGCGGACGGCTCCAGTCCAGGCCGAAGGCCAGTGGCAGCCAGCCACACTGCGGGCGCAGTTTTTCCTGACCGACGTAGTGCGCCCAGCCACCCCCGGTCTGACCCACGCAGCCACACAACATCAGCATGTTGATCAGGCCGCGGTAGTTCATGTCCATGTGGTACCAGTGGTTCATCGCCGCGCCAACGATAATCATCGACCGGCCATGGGTCTTGTCGGCGGTATCGGCGAACTCGCGGGCGATCTGGATCACTTTCTCACGCGCAACACCGGTGATCTGTTCCTGCCAGGCCGGGGTGCCAGGTACGCTGGCATCGTCGTAGCTGCTGGCAACGTTGCCACCACCCAGGCCACGATCAATCCCCAGACCGGCGGCCTGAATATCAAATACCGTGGCGACCTTGACCGCCCGGCCATCGCCCAGGGTCAGGCTGCGGGCCGGCACCCGGCGCAACTGAATCTGCTCGCCCTCGACGTGCTGGAAATGCTCGTGCAGTTGGCCGCCAAAATACGGGAAGGCCACCTCGACCGCTTCGCCGCCATCGAGCTGTGACAGTTGCAACTCGACATCGCGGCCGTCACGCCCTTCACGGGCCTCGATATTCCATTTGCCGGACTCGCCCCAGCGATAGCCGATCGAACCCAACGGCGACACCAGCTCACCGGTCGGGCCGTCAACCGCCACGGTTTTCCACTCGGGATTGTTGTCCTGGCCAAGCTTGCCATCCAGATCGGAGGCGCGCAGGAACCGGGTCGGCTGATAGCCGCCGGCCAGGGGCTCAAGCAACACCAGCATTGGCAGGTCGGTATAGCGGCGCACATAGTCGGTGAAATAGGCGCTGGGTTTCTCCAGGTGAAATTCCTTGAGGATCACATGGTTCATGGCCTGGGCCAGCGCCGCATCGGTGCCCTGTTTGGGGTTGAGCCACAGGTCGGTGAGCTTGGCCACCTCGGAGTAGTCCGGGGTTACCGCCACGGTCTTGGTGCCCTTGTAGCGCACCTCAGTGAAGAAGTGCGCATCCGGGGTCCGGGTCTGCGGTACGTTGGAACCCCAGGCAATGATGTAGTTGGAGTTGTACCAGTCGGCCGACTCCGGCACGTCGGTCTGCTCGCCCCAGACCATCGGCGAGGCCGGCGGCAGGTCGCAGTACCAGTCGTAGAAGCTCATGCACACCCCGCCAATCAGCGACAGGTAACGGCTGCCGGCGGCGTAGCTGATCATCGACATGGCCGGAATCGGTGAGAAACCAATCACCCGATCCGGGCCGTACTGCTTGATGGTATAGACGTTGGCAGCGGCGATGATCTCGGTCACTTCCTCCCAACTGGAGCGCACAAAGCCGCCCAGACCACGCTTGCTCTTGTACGAGCGGGACTTGGCCGGATCCTCGACAATACTGGCCCAGGCCTCGACCGGGGTCTTGCCCGCCCGGGCCTCACGCCAGAGTTTGAGCAGCGACTTGCGCACCTTGGGATACTTGACCCGGTTGGCGCTGTAGATATACCAGCTGTAGCTGGCGCCGCGCGGACAACCACGGGGCTCGTGGTTGGGCAGGTCCGGACGGGTGCGCGGATAGTCGGTCTGCTGGGTTTCCCAGGTGATCAGGCCGTTCTTGACATAGATCTTCCAGGAACAGGACCCGGTACAGTTGACCCCGTGGGTCGAGCGGACGATTTTGTCGTACTGCCAACGCGCACGGTAGACGTTCTCCCAGTCACGCGACTCCTCGCGGGTCTCGCCGTGACCGTCAGCGAATTCGCCCTGCTTCTTCTTGAAGAAGCGCAGTTGATCGAGCAGATGGCTCATGGTGGTTCTCCTCATTCCGAACGGATAAGCCGTTCAGTGGCTATCGGGATTACTAGCGGAACTGCTGCCGTTTTTTGCTTTATTTGATCGTCACTTCCTGTTGACGGAGGGCCTCAAGCTCACGATCCACCGAGGACACGTAGTACTCCTCGGAGAACGCCCCCTCAGGTTCCTTGAGCCAGACAAAACAGAGGGCGAAGCTGATGAAGGCCCCGGCGGCAATGATCATGAAGAACTGCGACGGGGATACGAACGTATAGAGAGTAAGGTAGCAGACCGCCCCGACATTGCCATACGCGCCCGCCATCCCCGAGATTTGCCCGGTGATGCGCCGCTTGATCGAGGGGATGATGCCGAAGGTCGCGCCCTCAGCCCCCTGCACGAATACCGAACAGGCCACAGTCACCGCCACGGCAACCAGCAACGGCCACTTCTCGTTCATCAGCCCCATCATCAGGAAGCCGACACCGATACCGAACATGTAGGCCAGCATCACGAAGCGGCGATTACCCAGGCGGTCGGACACCAGCCCGCCCATTGGCCGGGCAACCAGATTGACGAAGGCGAACGAGGCGGCAATGATCCCGGCGGTGGTCGGAGTCAGCCCCCAGGTCAATTCGAAGAACATCGGCAGCATCGACACCACCGCCAGTTCGGCACCGAAGTTGGCGAAATAGGTGGAGTTCAGCGCGGCGACGCTGTTGAACGGATACTTGTCATCCTCCGGCACGCCCTTCCTCAGGATCGGCACGTTGACCCGCAGGATCTGGATGATCTGGTACAGCACCACCAGAGCAATAGCCACGTAGCAGATCGTTGCGCCGGTTGCTGACAGGTAGCCCATGTCCTCAATCCGCCAGACCAGGATGCCCAGCACGCCGACCATGGGGATGGTCCAGAGAATCAGCTTGATCATGTCGGCCCAGGTACTGACCTCCATGGCACTGGCCTTCTTCGGCTTGTGATGCACGGTACCGGGCGGGCCGTCGGAAATCGCAAACCAGTAGTAGACCCCGTAGGCCGCCATGATCAGCGCCGAGCTGGCAATCGCCCAGCGCCAGCCTTCCGGACCGCCGAAGATATGGATCGCGATAGCCGGCAGGCTCATGGCTGCAGCAGCCGAACCGAAGTTGCCCCAACCAGCATAGAAGCCTTCGGCAAAACCGATGTCCTTGGGCTTGAACCACATGGCGGTCATGTGGATACCGACCACAAAACTGGCGCCAATCGAGCTGAGCACCAGGCGTGATACCAGCAGTTGTACGCGGCTGTCACCAAAGGCGAAGAACAGCGCCGGCAGCGCCATCACCACCAGCAGCACCGAGAACACCCGGCGCGGCCCCCAACGGTCCAGCGCCATCCCGACGATGATCCGCGCCGGGATCGTCAGCGCCACGTTGGCGATGGCAAACAGCTTGATATCGTCCGGGGTCAGCCAGTCGAGGCTTTTCAGCATGCTCGAAGCCAGCGGCGCCATGCCGAACCAGACGAAGAAAGTGATGTAGAAAGCAATCCAGGTCAGATGAAGTGCCCTGATTTCCGGGTTCTTCCACTTGAACACATCAGCAACTTTCATGTTCCGTTACTCCTTGCAACTCAGGGGCAAGCCTGGATCAGCACCGGGCACGGGGCCCGGCGCGCCAGGAAGGCACTGACACTGCCAAAGGTCATGTAGTCGAGTTCATCGACCAGCAGGTTGAGCGAGCGCGAGATGAAGCCGCCGTCCGGCTCGTTGCTGTGACGGGCAATCACCAGCAGGTCGGGCTTCTTGTGTTCGGCGGCCTTGAGGATCATCTTGCGGGCGTCGCCCTCGGCCAGAATCACATCGGCATTAAGGCCGGCCTGACCGACCCGCTCGGCCGCTTCGCGCAGAAAGCCCTGAAACTCGGCACGCTGCTGATTGAACAGTTCGGAACTGGCGTCACTGGTGTCCAACGCGCCTTCAACCACGCCGATCAAGATGATCAGCGGGTCGAGCGGCTTGAACATGGCGATGGTGGCATCCAGCGCCTTGCGGGAATTACGTGAGTTGTCGTAAGCGATCATGATTCTCATGGTCTGTCTCCGCTCAGGGGTTCTTCACATAGGCGTTGCGGCGCAGGTAGAACCACCAGTTGAGTACCAGGCACAGGGCGTAGAACACCGCGAACCCGTACATGGCCACCTCCGGGGTGCCGGCCTTGACCTGTTCACCAATCACGATCGGGGCAACGAAGGAGCCGTAGGCGGCTACCGCCGAGGTCCAGCCCAGTACCGGGCCAGCCTTCTCGCGGTCGTAGATCACGCCGATGGTGCGAAAGGTCGAACCGTTGCCAATGCCGCTGGCAGCGAACAGCACCAGGAACAGCACCAGGAACAGGAAGAAGTACTGCTCAGGCTGGCTGGAGCTGTAGGCCTGCTGCAGCACGTAGCCAACCGCCACCGAGGCTGCGACCATCACCACCGAGATCACCTGGGTGACAATCGAGCCGCCAACCTTGTCGGAGATCCAGCCGCCCAGCGGGCGGATCAGCGCACCGATGAACGGGCCAATCCAGGCATAGGTCAGCGCGCTGGGCGCATTAGGGTTGGCCACCCGGGTAACAGTGCCGTCGGCTGCCGCCTCGGTAACGAAGCCGAAGATCACCGTGATTGACAGCGGCAGCGCCATCGAGAAACCGATGAAGGAGCCGAAGGTGAGGATGTACAGCACGCTCATCGACCAGGTGTGCTTGTCGCGGAAGATCGCGAACTGGCGCTTGATGTTCGGCTGAATGCTGCCCGGCAGCAGCCGCAACAAGCCCAGGGTCAGTCCCATGATCAGGATCATGGTCAGCCACATATTGAGTACACCCAGCCCCACCGGAGCCGGCAGATACAAATACAGCCCCACCGCAGCGGCAATGAAGCCCACGCCGTACAGGCCAAGAATTTTGCCGAAGGCACCCAGGGCGCTGCCCGGATTCGGGGTAATTGGCTCAAGGTTGTTCATGCCGAACCAGCCGGCAAACGCCAGCGGAATCAGGAACACCAGCCAGACCCAACCGGCGTTCTGAATCCAGGTTTCAGTCCCGGCCGGAATTCGTCCGATCAAGGTGCCGCTGTCCTGGGTCAGCACCATGGAACCACCGGCAAAAGCTCCAAACACCCCGGCGGTCATTACCAGCGGAATCAGAATCTGCATGGTGGTCACCCCGAAATTGCCCAGCCCGGCATTCAGGCCCAGGGCCAGACCCTGCTGGTTCTTCGGGAAGAAACCGCTGATGTTGCTCATCGAGCAGGCGAAGTTGCCGCCGCCGATACCCGAGAGAAAGGCCAGCAACTGAAACACCCACAACGGCGTATTGGGATTTTGCAGCGCCATGCCAGCACCCGCAGCCGGGATCATCAACAGCGCGGTGGTCAGAAAGATGGTGTTGCGACCGCCAGCGATGCGAATCATGAACGAGGCCGGAATCCGCAGGGTCGCCCCGGTCAGGCCGGCGATGGCGGTCAGGGTGAACAGTTCAGCCGGGGCAAAGGGAAAGCCCAGGTTGATCATCTGAACGGTGACAATGCCCCACATCAGCCAGATGGCGAACCCCATCAGCAGACTTGGGATAGAAATCCATAGATTGCGGTTGGCAATTTTCTTGCCGGTGGATTCCCAGAAAACCGGTTCCTCCACATCCCATTTCTTGATCATGCTCATGGCGCATCCTCTGTCTGGTGCAAGTCGGGACCGGCCATACCGGCTCCATGGCTCGCACGCTAAGGGGATGTGGCCTGGCAAAACTTGATCTGGATCAACACGACCATTTCGCACTGGCGGGCAAAATCTGGCTCGTACCTCTTTTTGGATACCTACTTAAGACAAAATAAACTCATTAAAATCAAACAATTACAAGATGCTTGCACAACATAGGGAGTAGCCCGCCAGCAGCCCGGCTTATTGGAGATACCTACCGCCGGTGATTGCAAAAATCGGCGTCTGGCGCACAATTGGTTCTACCTGCCGCCAGAACCTGCCAAGCTCTCATGCCCAACACCCCGCCTGACCCGCTCACTCCCCGCCATTCAGTGGTGTTCCACACGTTGCTGGCGTTTGTGGTGATCATCGGCGTGTCGGTGTTGAGTCTGCTCGGCAACCTGTACATGGCTGATGCCCTGGAAGGTGACGCCGCCGCCATCAACCAGGCCGGCAGCCTGCGCATGCAGGCCTACCGTCTGGCCCTGACTGCGACCCAGGGCGATGACGAGCGACTGACCGAACGCCTGCAACGGCTGGACGACACCCTGACCTCGCCGGCTCTACTGCTGACCGTGCGCCGCCACCCCAACAGCCCGCTTCCGGAGCGCTACGCCACCATCGTCAGCCATTGGGCCTATACCATGCGCCCGCAACTGGCCGACCAGCCCCGCGATCTGGCGCGTTATCTCAGCGAACTGGATGCCTTTACCCAGGAACTGGACGGTTTCGTGCGCAGCCTGCAGGAAGCCTCGGAACGCAAACTGGGGGTGATTCGGGTACTGCAGGTCGGCACCCTGTTCATCATCGTGTTGATCGCCTTTTTGCTGATCAACCGCCTGCACAACAACCTGGCGACACCGCTGCGCGCGCTGACCGCCATGGCCCGGCAAATCGGACGCGGCAACTTCAGCAGCCGGGTCGAGGTCGCGGGTGATACCGAGCTGAGTCTGCTGGCTCGCACACTCAACCAGATGAGTCAGGAGCTGGCTGAGCTCTACGCTGAAATGGAGCAGAAAGTCAGCGACAAGACCGCCGAGCTGCAACGCAGCAACACCAGCCTGCAACTGCTGTTCAACGGGGCGCAGATGCTCTACAGCCAACCCCAGGACCCCGGTCAGATGATGGGCCAGTTGCTTAGCAAAGTGCAGGAAGCGCTGGGCAGTGGCCCGGTCAGCCTGTGCCTGAACCGCCCCGGGGAAGCCGGCAGTCACACCGCTATCAGTTCGCTCGATATGCTGCCACCCTACTATTGCGACCTCCCCCAGTGTGCAGCCTGCCCGGCGCAGGCCAACCAGGGGCTGCTGGCCAACGGCAACCGGCTGATCAGCTTTGCCATGCGCTCCGGGGCCAGCGAGCTGGGCACCCTGCGGGTTGAGCATCCGGCCGATCAGGCACTGCAACCCTGGCAGGAACAGTTGATGCTCACCCTGGCAGACCTGTTTGCCGCCTCACTCAGCCTTGCTGGTCAGGGCGAACAACAGGCACGCATGGCGCTGATGGAAGAACGTGCAGTCATCGCCCGCGAACTGCACGACTCGCTGGCCCAGGCACTGTCGGCGCAGAAGCTGCAGCTGGCACGACTCAAGCGCCTGGCTGCACGTGGCGCCGACAGCGAGACCCTGAGCGCTACCGCTGGCGAGATTGAACAGGGATTGAATGCCGCCTATCGACAACTACGCGAGCTGCTCACCACCTTCCGTATCAAGGTCAACGCCCCCGGACTCAAGCCAGCCCTGCACGCCACCGTGGAAGAGTTCAGCAGCAACTCCGGGCTGGACATTCATTTCAGCTACCAGCTCGATCACTGCCCGCTGACCCCCAACGAGGAAATCCACTGCCTGCAGGTGGTGCGCGAAGCCCTGAGCAACGTGCTCAAACACGCCAGGGCCAGCCAGTGCTGGCTGAGCCTGTATCAGGACCGCAAGGGCATGATCCATGTCCAGATCGAGGACAACGGCATCGGCATTGGCGACAGCGTCAGCCCCAGCGGTCACTATGGGCTGACCATTTTGCGTGAACGTGCCGAAGGTCTGCATGGCGAGGTCAGCATCGACCCACGCGAAGCTGGCGGCACCCGGGTCTGGTTGCGCTTTGCCCCCGACTATCGACGAATCCCCCTGAGACAGGAGTCAGTCTGAAATGAGTGAAGAGGACATCACCCGCATTCTGTTGGTCGACGACCATCCGATGATGCGCCGCGGTTTGCGTGACCTGCTGGAACTGGAAGACGACCTGCAACCGATCGGTGAAGCTGGCAGCGGCGCAGAAGCCCTGCAGTTGGCCGAGCAGCACGAGCCCGACCTGATTTTGATGGACCTGAACATGCCCGGCATGGATGGCATCGAAACCGTCCGCCAACTGCGCGATGCCGGCTGCGATGCCCGGATCGTGATGTTCACCGTTTCCGACGAGCACGGCCATGTGCTTGAGGCCCTGCGCCAGGGGGCCGACGGCTATCTGCTCAAGGACATGGACGCCGATCACCTGGTCGAGCAGATCCGCAAGGCCGCCCACGGTCAATTGGCCTTGAGCCCGGACCTGACCATGGTGCTGGCCCAGGCCATTCGTGAGCGCCCCAGCAAGCATCAGCCGAGTTCAGCCGCGTCGCTGACCAAGCGGGAAAAGGATGTGCTCAAGCTGATCGCCAAGGGCCACAGCAACAAGATGATCGCGCGCCGCCTGGATATCACCGAAGGTACGGTCAAGGTCCACGTCAAACGCCTGCTCAACAAGCTGGGCATGCGCTCACGCACCGAAGCGGCGGTCTGGGTAGTGGAAAACCACCTGAACTGATCAGCCGCTGGCGATACGGTTCTTCAACTCCCAGACCTGCTCGACCAGCCGGTCCTCAAGCAGGTCAGCCTGCTCCTGGGTGCAGTCCGTGCCAAAGCGTTTGCGCAAACCCAGGTCACTCAGCACGATGTGTTCATCCGGCTGCACCTGGCAGCGAGCCAGACAGGCTTTAACGCAATGCAGCCGGCAGCCATCGATGGCGACGATTGGACGCCCGGAGCGGGCCAGCTTGACCAGCGCCGCAACGCCACCACCAACGCCGGCAATACAGGACATTTCCGCCACTCCGGCCCGATCCAGGCGCAGCGCCAGGTTATTGGCCAACTGCGCGACATTGGAGCAGCCGGAACAGGAGTAGATCAAAGGGTGTTCAGATGTAGACGACATGTTTGTCACCTCGCTGAGGTTACATGTAACAGAGTCAGACAAGCAGTTGCTCGAATGGCCAGTAGCGCACCAGATCTCCCTGTTTCAGAGTCCGCTCCGGCTCGATCTCCACCAGCCCTGTGGCCCAACAGGCTGCGCTGAGCATGGCCGAGCCCTGGTTCTCGTGCAGCACCGCCTGTTGGCCAGTTGCACAGGACTCGCGGCGGCCACGCAGAAACTGACGTCGTGGCCGGGCCTTGGGCCAGTCAAAACCGGCCGGCAGCAAATACGGCATGGGGTCGTCGGTCAGGCAGCCCTGAGCCTTTAGCAACCAGGGCCGCGCCACCATCAATGCGGTAACCAGAACCGCCACCGGGTTCCCCGGCAAACCGATCCACGGCGTCCCGGCCACCTCGCCAAAGGCCAGCGGCTTGCCCGGTTGAATCGCCAGCCGCCACAGTTGCAGACTGCCCAGATCCTGCACTGCCAGTTTCAGATGATCTTCCTCACCAACCGAGACGCCACCCGAACTGAGCAGCACGTCAGCCTGCCCGGCCAGTTCGGCCAGGCGGTTGCGGGTGAGCGCCAGATCATCGGCCAGACATCCGCCATCGATCACCTCCATCCCCCAGCCCTGCAACAGACTGAGCAAGGTATAGCGATTGGCATCGTAAATCTGCCCGCCGGCCACCGGCTGCCCCGGCTCACGCAGCTCATCGCCACTGCTCACCAAGGCGACCCGCAGACGCCGGTAGACCGGTATCCGGGCCAGCCCATGACTGGCCAGCAAACCAATGTCCTGAGCCCGCAAGCGCTGCCCTTTGGGCACCAGCAGATCCCCACAGCGCAATTCTTCAGCCTGACGGCGAACATGCTGACCCGGCGTCAATGCCGGCAGCAAAACCTGCCCACCTTCGACCCGGCACTGTTCCTGCGGCACGACACTATCGGCCCCAGGTGGCAATGGTGCACCGGTAAAGATCCGCACCGCTGTCTGCGGCGCCAGAAGATCAGCCTGATCACCTGCCGCCACCCGCCCCAGAACCGGCAACCAGCCACCCGCAGCCGGCAGATCACCGGCCCGCAGCGCGTAACCGTCCATCGCACTATTGTCCCAGGCCGGCACATCCAGCAACGCGTGCTGATCCATGGCCAGCACCCGGCCAAGCGCCTGGTGCAGCTCCACCGGCTCGCTGACCAGCGGGTCCGGCATGCATTCGAGCAATTGGGCCAGCGCTACTTCCAGCGGCAACAGATGCTGGCTGGTCGTACAGTCGCATTGGCTCATGACCGACTCCCGCAGCATACCGCCTGATGTTCAATCGGCTTGAGGTGCGGCACCGCGTTGCACGGTCGGGTCCGGCTATCCAGTTGCAGCGCCAGAATCCCATCCCATGCGGTGCGACAGGCACCCGGCGAGCCCGGCAAACAACACACCAGCGTGCCATTGGCAAAACCGGCCAGCGCCCGGGACTGCACGGTCGAAGTACCAATTTCCTGGAACGACAACTGACGAAACAGCTCGCCAAAGCCATCCATGCTCTTGTCCAGCAGCGGGCTGATGGCCTGGGGTGTATTATCCCGCGCAGTAAACCCGGTCCCCCCGGTGATCAGCACCACCTGAACGTCCGGCGCAGCAATCCACTGCGACACCTGGGCCCGCAGCAGGTAGATATCGTCGATCACCAATTGCCGGTCAGCCAGCACATGGCCTTCAGCCTGCAAGCGCTCAACCAGAGTGCGACCGGAGTCATCGGTTTCCAGAGTACGGGTATCGCTGACCGTCAGCACAGCGATGCGCAAGGGAATAAAAGCCTGAGAAGCCAGGTGGGCCATAAGCCAAACCTCCTAGAAAGTCTGGCTTTGAGCATGCAGTTGATCAGCACTGACCGATAGTGCCCAATGGAGGTACATACCCGGAGCATTGGAGGGGTATGACCCTACCCCCTCACACCAGCCCCACCCTGGATTGCCACGCCGCTACGCGGCTCGCAATGACAGTTTGGGAGTAACAACCCCAATCGCCACACACCGCCTCCACCTACCCGTCATTGCGAGGACCTCAGGTCCGTGGCAATCCATAGGCCACCTCATACGCACCCCGGTTGCACCCACCATCAAACCTGCGCAACACTGCCCCTCCCGAAAGCACCCCAAGGATGGCCGTATGATCAGGGAACCCTGTGTCTACATCATGAGCAACAAACCCAACGGCACACTGTACGTTGGCGTCACCTCCAACCTACCTGCCCGCGTCTGGCAGCATCGAACCGGAGCAGTACCCGGCTTCACCTCCCGGTACGGACTCACCAAACTGGTCTGGTATGAAAGACATGAACAAATGGCAGAAGCCATAAGTCGAGAGAAACAGCTAAAAGCCGGCAACCGCGCAGGAAAAATCCGCCTGATCGAAGAAAGCAACCCACACTGGAACGATTTGTATACGAGCCTGTAAAACCGGGGCAGCGAAACCCTGGATTGCCACGCCGTTACACGGCTCGCAATGACGGCTGGGAGTAACGGACCCAATCACCACACCCCGCCCCCACCAACCCCGTCATTGCGAGGGCCAAAGGCCCGTGGCAATCCAAGCGCGCATCAACAACACCCCTGGATTGCCACGCCGCTACACGGCTCGCAATGACGGCTTGGGAGTAACAAACCCAACCACCACACACCGCCCCCGCCCAACCCCGTCATTGCGAGGGCCAATGGCCCGTGGCAATCCAAGCGCGCATCAACAACACCCCTGGATTGCCACGCCGCTACGCGGCTCGCAATGACGGCTGGGAGTAACAGCCCCAACCACCACACACCGCCCCCACCTACCCCGTCATTGCGAGGGCCGAAGGCCCGTGGCAATCCAAGCGCGCATCAACAACACCCCTGGATTGCCACGCCGCTACGCGGCTCGCAATGACGGCTTGGGAGTAACAAACCCAACCACCACACACCGCCCCCGCCCAACCCCGTCATTGCGAGGGCCGCAGGCCCGTGGCAATCCATAGGCAGCTACACAGCACTCCACCTCAAACCCAGCGCTTCAACGCCGCATCATCGCTCTCACGGGCATCGACCCAGCGTGGGCCGTCCGGGGTGTCTTCCTTTTTCCAGAATGGGGCCTGGGTCTTGAGGTAGTCGATGATGAAATGACAGGCCTCAAAAGCTGCCTCTCGGTGAGCAGAGCTGACGCCAACAAACACGATTGGCTCACCCGGCTCCAGGCGTCCAACCCGGTGCAACACTTCAACGGTCAGCAGCGGCCAGCGCTCACGGGCCAGATCGACAATCTTGCCCAGCGCCTTTTCGGTCATGCCTGGATAGTGCTCAAGCAGCATGCCGGCCACTTCCTGGCCGTCATTGAAATCACGCACATAACCAACAAACCCGACCACCGCACCAACCCCAAGCTGATCGGCATGCAACTGGTTGAGTAACTGGCCAGGATCGAAGCAGGCCGTCTGCACCCGTATCGCCATATCAGCCTCCGGTTACCGGCGGAAAAAACGCCACTTCATCGCCATCGGCCAAAGGCTCATCCAAACCACACAATTCCTGATTGCGAGCGCACATCAGACGCGGTTCGGCCAGCACCTGCCAGGCTTCACCCCGGGCCAGCAGCAAGTCACGCACCGCAGCAACGCTATCGAGTTCAGCCGACCAGGGCAGTTGCTCCTGATCACAATTGAGGGTTTCCCGGTAACGGGCGAAATAGTTGAGGGTCAGCATCAGTCCGGCTCCGCCTGGTAGTCGCCACTCTTGCCGCCGTGCTTGCTGAGCAGCCGGGTCGATTCGATCACCATGCCCTTGTCCACCGCCTTGCACATGTCGTACAGGGTCAGTGCGGCGATACTGGCGGCGGTCAGGGCTTCCATCTCTACCCCGGTCTGACCGGCCAGTTTGCAGCGCGCCTCGATCCGTACCGCATCCGGCGCCTCGGCAAACAGTTCGACCTTGACCCCGGTCAGCAGCAACGGGTGACACAGCGGGATCAGTTCATGGGTGCGTTTGGCCGCCTGGATACCGGCGATCCGGGCCACGGCAAATACATCCCCCTTGGGATGGCCGCCGGTCTGGATCAGCTCCAGGGTTTGCGGGAGCATGCGCACCCGGCTTTGCGCCACGGCTTCACGGAAAGTCACCGCCTTGTCGGTGACATCGACCATATTGGCCCGGCCCTGGCTGTCGAGGTGAGTAAGCATCGATGATTCCTGTAACGTCGTCATGCCTCTACTCTACCGCAACCGCCCAGGCCGGGCATTACCTCTAACGAGGGGGTTACCTGGATTGCCACGGCCCTGCGGCCCTCGCAATGACAGAGTAGAGCCAACGCACCGTACTCCACCCCTCACCCCAAACCGTCATCGCGAGCCGCGAAGCGGCGCGGCAATCCAAGGGACGGCTCTGCTCACCCGAACACCTGGATTGCCACGGCCCTGCGGCCCTCGCAATGACGGAGTAGAACCAACGCACCGTACTCCACCCCTCACCCTAAACCGTCATTGCGAGCCGCGAAGCGGCGCGGCAATCCAAGGGACGGCTCTGCTCATCCGGACACATGGATTGCCACGGGCCTTCGGCCCTCGCAATGACGGAGTAAAACCGACCCACCGCGCTCTACCCCCTCACTCTCAACCGTCATTGCGAGCCGCGAAGCGGCGCGGCAATCCATAACCCACGAATGAGCCCCCAACTCAGCTCACCCGCAACACATCCGGCGGCGTCAGGTAATCGCTGCTGGAGCCACGCCGTTCGGCACTGTCATCAATCTCCAGCCGGGCAATACTGCGCAGGTGTACCTCGTCCGGGCCATCGGCGATCCGCAGTGAACGGGCGCTGGTCCACAGATCGGCCAGGGGGGTGTCCGGGGTCAGGCCCATGGCGCCGAATACCTGCATGGCGCGATCAACCACACCACCCAACATCGCCGGCACCACCGCCTTGATCATGGCAATTTCGCGGCGGGCCTTGCGCGCGCCGGCCTGATCGATCATCCAGGCGGTCTTGAGTACCAGCAACCTGGCCTGCTCAATCTCCATGCGTGAACGGGCGACCCACTCACTGATGCTGCCATGCTGATGCAGATAGCGGCCAAAGGTCTTGCGCTCCTGAGCCCGGTCAACCATCAGTTCCAGCGCCAGCTCGGCCATCCCGATGGCACGCATGCAGTGATGGACTCGCCCCGGCCCCAACCGGGCCTGGGCCATCATGAACCCATCCCCCTCATTGCCCAGCAGATTCTCGACCGGCACCCGAACATTGCGCAGCAGCAGCTCACAATGACCTTCGGCCGAAACGTGGTTCATCACCGGAATATTGCGCACCAACTCAACGCCGGGGGTGTCGAACGGGACGATCACCATGCTCTGCTGGCGGTGCCGATCCGCATCCGGGTCGGTCTTGCCCATTACAATAAGAAACGCGCAATCAGGATGAGCGGCATTGGTGATGAACCACTTGCGCCCATTGATCACATAGTGATCGCCATCACGGCGGATCAGCGTCTGGATATTGCTGGCATCCGAGGACGGTACATCCGGCTCGGTCATGGCAAAGGCCGAGCGAATCTCACCATTAAGCAAGGGCAGCAGCCAGCGCTGGTACTGCGCATCCGTGGCAAACAGGTGCAGCAACTCCATGTTGCCGGTATCCGGCGCATTGCAGTTGAATACTTCCGAAGCCCAGTGAATCCGGCCCATGATTTCCGCCAGCGGAGCGTACTCCAGATTGCTCAGCCCAGTCCCCGGCTCATCCTCGCGCAGCCCAGGCAGAAACAGGTTCCATAGCCCCTCTTCCCTGGCCAGGGCCTTGAGGTCAGCCATAAACGGCGGCGGATAGTCACCCGCCGCCACCGCCCGGTGCCACTCGGGGATGCGCGGCACGATGTAGCGCTCCATGAACCCACGCAACTGAGTCATCAGCGCCTGGGTCCGTTCACTGTATGCAAAATTCATGTGGTCAACTCCAATCGAAGGGGTTGAACTCACATTAATTCAGTCAATTAATTCTGATTTTGATCAGGATCAAAAATAAAAGTCGTGAATACCACAGAGCGCACCACTGCGGCGGAACAACAAACCAGCACAGCTTGAGAGCAGCACCTTTAACACTCATCCCATACGCCGGGTTGGTTTACAAGGTCGCAGGTGACGCTTTGCTTATCACCCAGCCTCGGTATCACTACTGATTTAACGCCGCCAGCACGCGCGGCTTTGTAGTGGAGGCGAAGCCGCAACGAAAAAGACGTCGCTGTGACTGGCCTTGTTAATGGGCATTAGCTATGACCACATTTGCACGATAACCGTAATGGCTACCCCGCCTGCGCCCAGACCAAACAGAAATAGCTGCCACCAAAACAGACACCAAGATAAGTTTCCCAGCGCTTTGGTTTCTTGCCGGTGGGTAGAGCTCACCGGTTCATCTTTCCAGCGGGATCTCGCAATTTGCGTGGTAGCACGAAAATCTCTCAGGCGATTGATTGCACACCAAACAGCTAGACTAATTGAAATGGCCAAAGAGGCCATTGCGCCTGTCGCGATAATAAGCATGCATTTGCTAGTCGGCTGAGTACCAACCAAACCAGAAACTAGAAACTAGAAACTAGAAATGCCAGAATGCCTATAGATAGCCCAAGTACAAGGTTCGAGACGGATGAAAAGTAATCTCGTGTAATACCTTGCCAACGAACGAAGCTTTCTTTATCTTCTGCTGCCACTTACTTGCTCCTGCCCATTAACATTGGGATGGATCGACGGCTTTATGACCACATATCATTCGCTTCTTTATGATCACACTTCCCCCGATGGCCACTTTCAAACAATCCCCAACAAAATCAATCATCTAGGCAGTCACGTATTGTTCTATCGTGTAATCGCGTGACGTCTCTATTTTGTTCATGCAATCAACCATCCCTGTTTTTGAGCTGTGCCGGTGGCGTTGAATGATATCAGTGTGCCTTGCACGGACGTTGTTGCCAAGGGGCGTGGGTTTACCCCGTATCCAGGGCAAAAAAACGGCTGCCTTCTTGCGTTGGCAGCCTAATCGAGAGCAGGAGATATCCGCTATCGGGGGGAGCAGAGCATCACGCTGATTGCAACATCATTGCCTTGTGCTCGTTGATCAACTGTTCGACCACGCTTGGGTCGGCCAGGGTGGAGATATCGCCGAGCCCTTCATACTCGCTGGCGGCGATCTTGCGCAGGATGCGGCGCATGATCTTGCCCGAGCGGGTCTTGGGCAGGCCTGGAGCCCACTGGATGCAGTCGGGCGAGGCAATCGGACCAATCTCGCGGCGAACCCAGTTCTTCAGTTCCAGACGCAGTGCTTCACTGGGCTCGACTCCGGAGTTCAGGGTTACGTAGACGTAGATGCCCTGGCCCTTGATGTCGTGGGCAATACCCACCACTGCGGCTTCGGCCACCTGCTTGTGCGCGACCAGTGCACTTTCGATTTCGGCGGTGCCCATGCGGTGCCCGGAGACGTTGAGTACGTCATCGACCCGGCCGGTGATCCAGTAGTAGCCGTCCTCGTCGCGGCGTGCGCCGTCGCCGGTGAAGTAAGTGCCCTTGAAGGTCTTGAAGTAGGTTTCGACAAAGCGGTCATGGTCGCCAAAGATCGAGCGCGACTGCCCCGGCCAGGAATCCAGCAGTACCAGATTGCCTTCGGTGGCGCCTTCGAGCACCTGACCTTCGTTGTCGACCAATGCCGGCTGTACGCCAAAGAACGGACGAGTGGCCGAGCCCGGCTTGAGCGCGGTGGCGCCCGGCAGCGGGGTGATCAGAATGCCGCCGGTCTCGGTCTGCCACCAGGTGTCGACGATCGGGCAGTTGCCCTTGCCGACGGTCTGGTGATACCAGTTCCAGGCTTCCGGGTTGATCGGTTCACCGACCGAGCCCAGCACCCGCAGGCTGCTGCCATCGGCGCCGCGCATGGCGGCATCACCCAGGGCCATCATCGAGCGAATGGCGGTCGGTGCGGTATAGAGGATATTGACCTTGTGGCTGTCGATGACCTGAGCCATGCGGGTCACGTCCGGGTAGTTCGGTACACCCTCGAACATCAGGGTGGTCGCCCCGTTGGCCAGCGGGCCGTAGATCAGGTAGCTGTGACCAGTGACCCAGCCAATGTCGGCGGTACACCAGTAGACATCGCCGTCCTGATAGTCGAACACGTACTGGTGGGTCAGCGAGGCGTACAGCAGATAGCCGCCGGTGGTGTGCAGAATGCCCTTGGGCTTACCGGTCGAGCCGGAGGTGTAGAGGATGAACAGCGGGTCTTCGCTGTCCATCGGCTCCGGCGCGCACTCGGCGTCGGCGGCGGCCATCAGTTCGGCGTAATCCAGATCGCGGTGATCGTGCCAGGCGATATCGGCACCGGTATGGCGCACCACGATGACCTTGTCGACGGTCTTGATCTCGGGATGGGTCAGGGCTTCATCGACGTTGGCCTTGAGTCCGGTCTTGCGACCCGCCCGCACGCCTTCGTCAGCGGTGATCACTACGTTCGAGCGACCGTCGAGAATCCGGCCGGCCAGTGCCTCGGGCGAGAAACCACCAAACACCACCGAGTGAATCGCGCCGATCCGGGTACAGGCCAGCATGGCCACCGCGGCCTCGGGGATCATCGGCATGTAGATGGTCACCACGTCGCCCTGGGCTACACCCTGGTGCTTGAGCGCGTTGGCGAAGCGGCAGACCTGCTCGTGCAGTTGGCGGTAGGTGATGTGCCTGGACTGGCCCGGCTCGTCGGCTTCCCAGATGATCGCGGTCTGATCGCCACGGGTTTCCAGGTGGCGGTCCAGGCAGTTGGCCGAGACGTTCAGGTGCCCGTCAAGAAACCACTTGATGTCGACGTTGTGGTCATCGAAGGAGGTCTGCTTGACCTTGGAAAACGGCTTCATCCAGTCGATGCGCTTGGCCTGCTCGGCCCAGAACGCCTCCGGATCGCTGACAGAGGCCTGATACATCTGCTGGTAGCGTTGCTCGTTGATCAGTGCCTTGGCGGCAAACTCCGGGGATACCGGATGCAAGGTCTCGGTGGTCATGGGCACCTCATGGGAGAGTTTTAAAATTGTGGCCCTAGTGTCGTAGCCACACCCCTCCCGTTCCATTCGACCAAGGTCTTAGCGGGATTAGACCTTTGGTGAACGGGTGCCACGCGGTTGACCTGCAGCGGCTTCCAGCTTACGTTAACGTCAATATAGACCGGGCTCGCAGCCCATTGGCTACCCGAGGCACCGATGCCCGAAACCTACAGCATTTCTGATCTGGCCCGCGAACTGGACATCACCACCCGCGCCATCCGTTTCTACGAGGAACAGGGCATGCTCAGCCCCGAGCGGCGCGGCCAGGAGCGCATCTACAGCCCACGCGACAAGGTCACGCTCAAGCTGATTCTGCGCGGCAAAAGAATCGGCTTTTCCCTGGCTGAGTGCAAGGAGCTGATCGAGCTGTACGACCCCAGCCATGGCAATCGCAAACAGCTGGAAACCTTCCTGCACAAGATCAGCCAACGACGCCAGCAACTGGCCCAGCAACTGCTGGATATCCAGCAGATGCAACTGGAGCTGGACACCGCTGAAGAGCGCTGTCTGGCGGCACTGGCTGGGGGTCAGACCAGCGCCTGAGCCCGTTTCAGCTGGCTCCCATCGCCTACACACCCTGGCGACGCCACCCCAGGCTGGGCGCAACGCCTCAGGGACGCGTAATCCTCTGGGGGTGTCGTGCCCCGGTCCGCGCTCGGGCGCGACACAGAGCTATCCTGCAACACGGTGCTTTCCGCCAGTTCCAGCATCGCGCGGGCGCGCGACGCTTCCCAGACCAGGCATCAATCTCCGTGCAATTCCTTGAGAGTGTCCGAAACTGCTTTAATCAGTGTTTCCCTATCAACAACCATTGACGTTGGGCGCAAGCAGGTTTACGTTAACGTAAAGGTAAGCAAAATTACCGGTACTGGAAAAAACTCTGACAACTACAAGCACAGGAGCCGCCATGTACTACCCCAGCCTCAACTTCGCCCTGGGCGAAACCATCGACATGCTGCGCGAGCAGGTCCAGCACCTGGCGGCTGCCGAACTGGCTCCACGGGCGGCACAGATCGACCGTGACAACAGTTTTCCGCATGACATGTGGCGCAAATTTGGCGACCTGGGTCTGCTGGGCATCACGGTCAGCGAAGAGTACGGCGGCGCCGGGCTCGGTTATCTGGCCCATGTGGTGGCCATGGAGGAAATCAGCCGGGCTTCGGCCTCGGTAGCGCTGTCCTACGGGGCCCACTCCAACCTGTGCGTCAACCAGATCTTCCGTAATGGCACAGCCGCACAGAAAGCCCGTTACCTGCCCAAACTGATCAGCGGCGAACAGGTCGGCGCGCTGGCGATGAGCGAGCCGAATGCCGGCTCCGATGTGGTCAGCATGAAACTGCGGGCCGAACAGCGCGGCGACCACTACGTGCTCAACGGCAGCAAGATGTGGATCACCAATGGCCCGGACGCCGATGTCTACGTGATCTATGCCAAGACCGAACCAGACCTGGGTCCGCATGGCATCACCGCCTTCATCGTCGAGAGTAGCGCCAAGGGCTTTTCCCGGGGCGACAAGCTGGACAAGCTGGGCATGCGCGGCTCCAACACCTGCCCGTTGTTCTTCGACGACGTTGAAGTGCCGGCCGAGAATGTCCTGGGCGCGCTCAACGGCGGGGTCAAGGTGCTGATGAGCGGGCTGGACTACGAGCGCGTGGTGCTGTCTGGCGGCCCAACCGGCATCATGCAGGCCTGTCTGGATGTGGTGGTGCCTTATATCCACGACCGCCAGCAGTTCGGTCAGAGCATTGGCGAGTTCCAGTTGATCCAGGGCAAGGTCGCCGACATGTATACCCAGCTCAACGCCAGCCGCGCCTATCTCTATGCAGTCGCCCAGGCCTGTGATCGCGGCGACGCTACCCGCAAGGATGCCGCCGGGGTAATCCTCTACAGCGCAGAAGCAGCCACCCGCATGGCGCTGGATGCGATCCAGATTCTCGGCGGCAACGGTTACATCAACGACTACCCCTGTGGACGTCTGCTGCGCGATGCCAAACTCTATGAGATCGGCGCCGGCACCAGCGAGATCCGGCGCATGCTGATTGGCCGGGAACTGTTCAATGAGACCCGCTGAAGCCCGGAGCCGGCCATGACCATACTCGCTTCGTATCTGAACCGGCACGCTACCGAGTTCGCCAGCAACAGCAGCGCCATGCAGGCGCTGGTCGCGGACCTGCGATTGCAACTGGCACAAATCGCTGAAGGCGGCGGCGCCAAAGCTCAGCAGCGCCATCTGGAACGCGGCAAGTTGCTGCCGCGCCAGCGCATCGACACCCTGCTTGATCCCGGCTCGCCGTTTCTGGAAATCGCGCCGCTGGCCGCCCATGAGGTCTACGACGAGCAGGTGCCGGCTGCCGGGCTGATCGCCGGTATCGGTCGGGTTTCGGGGGTCGAGTGCCTCATCGTCGCCAACGATGCCACGGTCAAGGGCGGCACCTACTACCCGCTGACCGTGAAAAAGCACCTGCGCGCCCAGGCGATTGCCCGCGAGAACCGCCTGCCATGCATCTATCTGGTCGATTCCGGTGGCGCCAACCTGCCGCGCCAGGACGAGGTGTTCCCTGACCGCGAGCACTTTGGCCGGATTTTCTTCAATCAGGCCAATCTGAGTGCCGCCGGCATCCCACAGATTGCCGTGGTCATGGGTTCCTGCACCGCCGGCGGAGCCTACGTGCCGGCCATGGCCGACGAGGCGATCATGGTCCGCAACCAGGCGACCATTTTTCTCGCCGGCCCGCCACTGGTCAAAGCAGCTACCGGCGAGGTGGTCAGCGCCGAAGAACTGGGCGGGGCTGACGTGCACTGCAAGACCTCCGGGGTGGCCGACCATTACGCCGAGAACGATGAACACGCTCTGGCGCTGGCCCGGCGCTGCATCGCCAACCTCAACTGGCGCAAGCAGGGTCAGTTGCAGGTGCAGCCCCCTCGCCCGCCGCGCTACCCGGTCGAAGAACTGTACGGCGTGATCCCCAGCGATAGCCGCCAGCCGTTCGACGTTCGTGAAGTGATTGCCCGGCTGGTCGACGACAGTCAGTTCGATGAATTCAAGGCGCTGTACGGAGCCACCCTGGTCTGTGGATTCGCCCACCTGCACGGCTACCCGGTCGCGATTCTGGCCAACAATGGCATCCTGTTCAGCGAGTCTGCCCAGAAAGGTGCGCACTTCATCGAACTGGCCTGCCAGCGCGGCATCCCGCTGCTGTTTTTGCAGAACATCACCGGCTTCATGGTCGGCCAAAAATACGAAGCAGGCGGCATCGCCAAGCATGGCGCCAAGCTGGTCACCGCCGTGGCCTGCGCCCAGGTGCCGAAATTCACGGTGATCATTGGCGGCAGTTTCGGTGCCGGCAATTACGGCATGTGCGGGCGCGCCTACGACCCGCGATTTTTGTGGATGTGGCCCAATGCGCGGATCTCGGTCATGGGTGGCGAACAGGCCGCCGGTGTGCTCGCCCAGGTCAAGCGCGAGCAGACCGAACGCGCCGGCGAAAGCTTCAGCAGCGAACAGGACGCCGCGATTCGCCAACCGATCCTCGACCAGTATGAACACCAAGGCCACCCCTACTACTCCAGCGCCAGGCTCTGGGACGATGGGGTCATCGACCCGGCGCAAACCCGTGAGGTCCTGGGCCTGGCCCTGTCAGCAGCGCTCAGTGCGCCGATCGAGCCGACCCGGTTCGGGGTCTTCCGGATGTAAAGCTAACGAGCGAGACAGCGCATGACCACCTTCAACACCCTCGAACTCGACTTCAGCCCGCGTGGCGTGGCGACCCTGTGGCTCAACCGGCCAGAGAAGAACAATGCCTTCAATGCCGAGATGATTGCTGAGCTGCTGCGGGCCTTTGATTGCGTGCAGCAGCACGACGCGGTGCGCTTCATGCTGCTGCGCGCCCGTGGCAAGCATTTTTGCGCCGGGGCCGACCTGGAATGGATGCGGGCCGCCGCCGCGCTTGATTACAACGCCAACCTGGAGGATGCCCAAGAGCTGGCCGACGTCATGGCCCGCCTTGAGCAGTTGCCGGTCCCGACCCTGGCCGTGGTGCAAGGCGCCGCCTATGGTGGGGCGCTGGGGCTGATCGGTTGCTGTGACATGGCCATCGGCACCCCGGACAGTCAGTTCTGCCTGTCGGAAGTGCGTATTGGCCTAACCCCGGCAGTGATCAGCCCGTTCGTGGTCAAGGCCATTGGCGAGCGTGCCATGCGCCGCTACGCCCTGAGCGCCGAACGCTTCAGCGGTGAAACCGCCCGCGAGCTGGGGCTGCTGGCTGAGTGTCACCCTGCCGCGGAGCTGGAAGCTGAAGTGCAACGCTGGACCGACAACCTGCTGCTCAACAGCCCGGCCGCGCTGCGCAGTACCAAGGCGCTGCTGCGGGAGGTTAAGCATGGCGAACTGTCACCGGCGCTACGCCGTTATACCGAGGAGGCCATAGCCCGCATCAGAGTCAGCCCCGAAGGTCAGGAAGGGCTCAAGGCGTTTCTGGAAAAACGCCCGCCACGGTGGCAGCAGTCATGAGCGTGCGCCAGTCTGGATTGCCACGTCGCTACGCTCCTCGCAATGACGATGGGGTGTCTCGTCGTCGCTGTGCCCCGCGCAGTGACGGGGTAAAGAGCCCGTGCCGATACTTTAGCCTCCACGCAAACCGTCATTGCGAGCCGCGTAGCGGCGCGGCAATCCAGGGTACGGTTCTGCTGGGGCCGGCGCATGGATTGCCACGGGCCATTGGCCCTCGCAATGACGGTGGGATGTCTCGTCGTTGCTATGCTACGCGCAGTGACGGTATGGTCCGCTCCCCGAACGCACCGGAGAGCATCCCCCGCCCCCCGGTAGGAGCGGCCTGCGGCCGCGAACAGACTCCGCCAGCCCCCTCAACGCCGTCATTCGCGCTCGCGGAGCGCTGCTACCCCAGCACCACGGCCTCTTCCCCTAATGGCTTGCTCATCCCAACGGTATCGTTGGTCAAGGAGTCCCCATGATCCAAACCCTGCTGATCGCCAACCGTGGCGAGATCGCCTGCCGGATCATTCGCACCGCCCGGGCGCTGGGCATCACCACAGTAGCCGTCCACAGCGACAGCGACCGCAATGCCCGCCATGTCCGTGAGGCCGACCGCGCCATCAGCCTGGGTGGAGCCAAACCCGCCGATAGCTACCTGCGCAGCACAGCCCTGATCGAGGCGGCCCGGGCCAGTGGGGCTGAAGCCATCCACCCTGGCTATGGCTTTGTCTCGGAAAACGCCGGTTTCGCCCGCGCCTGCGAACAGGCCGGACTGATTTTCATCGGCCCGCCAGCCAGCGCAATTGAAGCCATGGGCAGCAAATCAGCGGCCAAGGCCCTGATGGCAGAGGCCGGAGTGCCACTGGTGCCCGGTTATCACGGCGACGAGCAGAGCCTGCAGCGATTTCGCGCCGAAGCCGCCCACATCGGTTACCCGGTATTGCTCAAGGCCGCCGCCGGGGGCGGTGGCAAAGGCATGAAGGTAGTCGAACGCGAAGCCGAACTGGAGCAGGCCCTGGCCTCAGCCCAGCGCGAAGCCCAGGCGGCCTTTGGCGATGCCCGCATGCTGGTGGAAAAATACCTGCTCAAGCCGCGGCATGTGGAAATCCAGGTATTCGCCGACCAGCATGGCCACTGCCTGTATCTCAACGAGCGCGACTGCTCGATCCAGCGCCGTCACCAGAAAGTGGTGGAAGAAGCCCCGGCTCCCGGCCTCAGCCCCGAGCAGCGCCAGGCCATGGGCCAGGCGGCAGTACGCGCGGCCCAGGCCATTGGTTATGTCGGGGCTGGCACCGTCGAGTTTCTGCTGGATCAGCGCGGCGATTTTTTCTTCATGGAGATGAACACCCGGTTGCAGGTAGAACACCCGGTCACCGAGGCCATTACCGGTCTGGATCTGGTTGACTGGCAACTGCGCATCGCCAGCGGCGACCCCCTGCCCCTGAGCCAGGAGCAGGTGCCGCTGAACGGTCATGCCATCGAAGTGCGCCTGTACGCCGAAGATCCGGCCAACGAGTTTCTGCCGTCGACCGGTACCCTGGAGCTTTACCGTGAAGCGTCCCCCGGCCCAGGCCGGCGTATTGATAGCGGCGTGAGCGAAGGTGACAGTATCTCGCCCTGGTACGACCCGATGCTGGGCAAGCTGATCGCCTGGGGCGAAGACCGCGAACAGGCCCGCCGCCGGTTGCTGGCCATGCTCGATGAAACTCTGGTTGGCGGCGTCAGCACCAACCTGGCCTTTCTGCGGCGGGTGCTCGCGCATCCAGCCTTCGCCGCCTGTGAACTGGACACCGATTTCATCCCACGCCATCAGGCCGAACTGCTGCCAGCCGCCACGGACTTGCCAGACAACTTCTGGGCGCTGGCCGCTGACGCCTGGTTGCTGACCCTGCCCGCCGAGACCCGACCGGATGACCCCTACTCACCCTGGTCCGCCCGGAGCGGCTGGCGCGCCGGCCTGCCCTGCACCCAAGCCCTGCATCTGCAGTGCCGCAATCAGCAGCGCCGGGTGATGCCAGGGTTGCACAGCCGACTGGAGGGCAATTGGCTGATCACTGACGACGGCCAACGTTATCGCGTGCTACGCCAGGACCGGCACCTCTATCTGGATTGGCACGCAGAGCTGTATCAGCTTGCCGAGGTCGATGCTCTGGCAGCCGCCGAACGGCATCAGCATCCCGGAGACCTGAGTGCGCCAATGAACGGCAGCATCGTCAAACTGCTGGTCAACCCAGGCGATCAGGTCGAGGCCGGGGCCACGCTGGTGATTCTCGAAGCGATGAAAATGGAACACAGCATCCGGGCCCCGCAGGCTGGCACCGTGCAGGCGGTATATTGCGCCGAGGGGCAGTTGGTGAGTGAAGGTGAGCCGTTGGTGGAGCTGGGGGATGACTGAGTGCCCAGCGCTTTCTGGATTGCCACGGGCCGGTGGCCCTCGCAATGACGCAGTGGAACCAATACACCGTGCCCTACCCTCCACCCCAAACCGTCATTGCGAGCCGCGCAGCGGTGCGGCAATCCAGGGGGCGGGTGTGCTGTGCCCCTTCCCTGTGCGCCGCTTATGCGAAACACTAGAACTATGAACCTACAACTATCAGGAACCCCATGACCCAGTCCCTACCCCAGCACGTCCGCCTGGTCGAAGTCGGCCCGCGTGACGGGCTGCAGAACGAACAGCAACCGATCAGCGTGGCCGACAAAGTCCGACTGGTCGATGACCTGAGCGCCGCCGGTCTTTCCAGTATTGAAGTGGGCAGCTTCGTCTCACCCAAGTGGGTACCGCAGATGGCCGGCTCGGCCGAAGTATTCGCCGCCATCACGCAGCGCCCCGGCGTCAACTACAGCGCTCTGACCCCGAACCTGAAAGGTTTCGAGGCGGCGCTAGCTGCCGGGGTCAAAGAGGTTGCGGTGTTCGCGGCCGCCTCCGAGGCGTTTTCGCAGAAGAACATCAACTGCTCGATCAGCGAAAGCCTGGAGCGCTTTGCCCCGGTTATGGCCGCGGCCAAGGCCCATGACATCCGCGTACGCGGCTATATCTCCTGCGTACTCGGTTGCCCTTACGACGGCGAAGTCGCCCCCGAACAGGTCAGCAGCATCGCCCGCGAGCTGATCACCATGGGCTGCTATGAAGTTTCGCTCGGCGACACCATTGGCGTGGGCACCGCCGGCGCTACTCGCCGGCTGTTCGATATCGCCGCCCGTGACATTTCCCGCGAACAGCTGGCCGGACACTTCCACGACACCTACGGTCAGGCCCTGGCGAACATCTACGCCAGCCTGCTCGAAGGCATCAGCGTGTTCGACAGCTCGGTCGCCGGGCTGGGCGGCTGCCCCTACGCCAAGGGCGCCACCGGCAATGTCGCCACCGAGGATGTGCTCTACCTGCTCAATGGCCTGGGTATCGACACCGGTATTGACCTGGACCGCCTGATTGCCGCCGGCCAGCGGATCTGCGCGGTATTGGACAAACCCAACGGCTCACGGGTAGCCCGCGCCTGGCTGGCCAAAGCCTGAGGAACCTGCTTAGGAGATCGCCTTGAACGCGCCACTATGGACCCCCAGCAGCGAACGGGTTGCGGCCAGCCGGATGACCGCGTTTCGCCACTTCGTCAATCAGCGCCACAACCTGCAACTGAGCGATTACCCGGCCCTGCATGCCTGGAGCATCGAGTCACGGGCCGCGTTCTGGCAGGCGATCACCGATTTCTTCGCTGTGAATTTCCACCAGCCAGCTGCGCAGGCGCTTGAAGAAGGCCCATTGATGCCCGATGCACGCTGGTTCCCTGGCGCCACCCTGAACTTCGCAGAGCACCTGCTGCGCCGCCGCGACCAGCATCCGGCGCTGGTCGCAGTGGCCGAAGACGGCAGCCGCGAGGTGCTCAGCTACGCTGGTCTGGCCGCCGAAGTTGCCGGGCTGCAACAGCGGCTCAAGGCCATCGGCGTCGGGGTCGGCGACCGGGTGGCGGCGTTCATGCCCAATACCTGGCAAACCGTGGTCGGCATGCTCGCCACGGCCAGTCTCGGCGCCACCTGGTCATCCTGCTCGCCGGACTTCGGTACCCAGGGCGTGATTGACCGTTTCGGCCAGATCCGGCCCAAGGTCCTGATTGCCTGTGCCGGCTACCGTTACGCCGGCAAGACCCAGGATGTTAGCGCCAAGCTCAACGAGATTCTCGCCCAGTTGCCGGATTTGCAGCAGTTGCTGGTCGTGCCCTACGCCCGCGCACAGACCCGTGCTGACGAGTTTCACACCCGCGCCGCCGTCAGCCTGTGGCAGGACTTCTACCAGCCCGGCGGTGAGCCTGACTTCACTCCGGTAGCGTTCGAGCAGCCGCTATACATTCTCTACTCCAGCGGCACCACCGGAGTACCCAAATGCATCGTGCATGGTGTGGGCGGCACCTTGCTGCAACATCTCAAGGAACTCGGTCTGCATACCGACCTGGACGCCGAGGATACCCTGTTCTACTTCTCCACCTGCGGCTGGATGATGTGGAACTGGCTGGTTTCAGGATTGGCGCTGGGCGCCACCCTGGTGCTGTTCGATGGCTCGCCCTTTCACCCCGGAGCCGAGCGTCTGATCGACCTGATCGATGCCGAAGGCATCAGCGTATTCGGCACCAGCGCCAAGTACCTGGCGGCACTGGAGAAGGCCGGTGTACGTCCCGGCCAGAGTCATCGTCTGGAGCGGCTCAGGACAGTCCTCTCGACCGGTTCACCGCTGGCCCACGAGGGTTTCGATTATGTCTACCGCGAGTTCAAGACCGACCTGTGTCTGGCCTCGATTTCCGGTGGCACTGACATTGTTTCCTGCTTCGCCCTGGGCAACCCTACCCTGCCGGTGTGGCGCGGTGAGCTGCAATGCAAGGGCCTGGGCATGGCAGTCGAGGTCTGGGACGACGCCGGCCAGCCGCTGAGCCAGGGCAAGGGTGAACTGGTCTGTACCCGGCATTTCCCCTCCATGCCGGTGGGATTCTGGAACGATGCTGACGGCAGTAAATTCCGCGCTGCCTACTTCGAGCGCTTCCCGGGCGTCTGGGCCCATGGCGATTATGCCGAGGTGACCGAACATGGCGGGCTGGTGATTCATGGCCGCTCGGATGCAGTGCTCAATCCCGGCGGCGTGCGCATCGGTACGGCGGAAATCTATCGCCAGGTGGAAAAGATCGACGAAGTGCTGGAATCCCTGGCCATCGGTCAGGACTGGCAGGGCGATGTCCGGGTGGTGCTGTTCGTGCGCCTGCGTGACGGCCTGACGCTGGATGAACCATTGCGCGAGCGCATCCGCCAGCAGATCCGCCGCCACACCACGCCGCGCCATGTACCGGCGCGCATCGTGGCGGTGGCCGACATTCCACGCACCCTGAGCGGCAAGATTGTCGAGCTGGCGGTACGCAACGTAGTCCATGGCCGGGCGGTGAAAAACACCGAGGCACTGGCCAACCCCGAGGCGCTGGAGCTGTTTCGCGACTTGCCGCAGCTGCGCTCCTGAGCCTCAGGAGCGCCCGTGATCGGCCGGATCTACCCCCTTGATCCGATGCCAGCCATCGTCGGCGCGCTCAACCCGATAGCGCGCCCAAAGAGCAAACTCGGACAACCGGCAAATACCCTCGGCTCCCAGCCCATTGCCGGCCACCACCCGATAGCGTACCCGGCCACTGCGACCGGGCCGGCGTGGCAGAATGAACAATATCTGGCGCACCGCCCAATTGCTGCCCGGCAGGCCATTGCTGTAGCAGCCTGACTCGACCAGATCGGCCTCACTCACCCCGTGGCTTTTGGCATGTTCGTTGGCCAGCTCGACCAGATGTAGCAGGTCATCGAACTCGATATCGACATAAGCGTTCATCTGCCGCAGGGCATAGTGAAAGTCCTCCGGAGCAATCCCCGGTGTGCGCTGCACCTGATAACGAGCCAGTGCCAGCGGATAGCGACGCCAGTGAAACAGATTATTGAACAGCAGCGCGGCTGCCACGATTACCAGCGCATCGAGAAGAATCGGGTATAGCAGAAAACCGAAACCGGCCTGCTGGATAGCTGGGCCGCCGAGCACCGCAATCATCGCCGTTGCCCCACCCGGTGGATGCAGGCAACGTAAAACCATCATCAGGAAAATACTGGCACCAACCGCCAGCGCCGCAACCCAGGCTCCCAACGGCAGCCAGGTGGCGCAGGCTACACCTACCGCGGCAGAAACCAGATGACCACCCACCACCGACCAGGGCTGCGACAACATCCCGTGCGGCATGGCGAAAACCAGCACCGTGGTCGCCCCCATTGAACCGGTCACCCACAGTGCGGTATCACCGCCCAGTGCCTGATGGGTGATCCAGTAGACCAGCAGCAATGCCAGGGTGGCACCAACAGCGGAGATCAGTTTTTCCTGGTAGCTGGTACTGTCGGGAGTCCAGCCGATCCCGCTCAGCAGCCAGCGAAAACCTGTACGCCCCATGCACGCCCCCAAAAAAGCGACCATGATAACGGCTGCGACCACTGATCGCACCATTTTGGGGCAATCACACGCAACACCAGAATGACCTATGCTCTGAGAAATGACTTTGTATGAGGTAAACAACCATGCTCGCGCTGGCTGACGAACCCCTGAACATGAGTGATGCCGCTGCCGTGCTGCTCACTCAGGAGCAGATCGATGAACTGCTCGAACGACTGCCCGGCTGGACCCTGCGTCAGGTCGATGGCATTCCCAGAATCGAAAAAACCTACAAGCTCAAGGATTTCGCCCAAGCGCTGGCGTTGACCAACCGGATCGGCGAGCTGGCCGAACAAACCGGCCACCACCCGGCACTGCTGACCGAGTGGGGCAAGGTCACGGTAAGCTGGTGGACCCACTTCCTCGGCGGCCTGCATCGCAACGACCTGATCATGGCGGCGCGCACCGAACAGCTGGCGGATTGAGGGCGGCAAGATGGCATTCCAGCCAAATACCGGGCGCACAACGTGACCCACATCACAGTTTCTCCACCTGCGGCCACTGCTCATAGTGCATGGCAACTAGTCTGAAATCTGTTGTAGCCAAATTGTCTAATTACCAGCCCACAACGGGGCTAACATCAGTGAAAGGACCGCGAAAACTATGGTCCGAATCTGTGACCAGCCGTATACGAGCAGCGTACAAGGTCATCGACGACGAATCGTTCCATCACACCAATGACGGAACGTGGCAAGGAACCCACAAGGTCACTGCTAAAAATAAGAAGGCACCCACTATGAAACAACTTATCAAGGGCAAATTGCCCACCATTACGCTGATTTTTCTGGCAACCGGACTGCTGTTGATCCTGCCAAATATCCATTGAAAGACGCTGTTGAGGTTCACGGTTAAAATGGCGCTTTATTTTGTGCCGGAGTAACCGTGAACCCCTCAAAGCCTTTTGCCGATTTGGTCTGGTCCGATGATGGCCAGCCCTATTCCAGCCAGTTCGACGACGTGTATTTCTCACGCGAATCAGGCCTGGAAGAAACCCGGCATGTGTTTCTGGCCAACAACCAACTGGCCGAACGCTGGGAGAAGCTCAGGGCTGGCGAGCGCTTCTGCATTGCCGAGACCGGTTTTGGTACTGGCCTCAATTTTCTCTGTGCCTGGCAGCTATGGGATCAGTCCGCCCCGCCAGATACCCACCTGCATTTTGTCAGTACCGAAAAATACCCCCTGAGCGCAGCGGATATGCAGCGCGCCGCAGTACTGTGGCCGGAGCTGGCGCTCTGGTCAGAGCAGTTGCTGGCTCAGTACAGCGACCTGACACCCGGCTGGCACCAGTTTCAGCTTGATCAGGGGCGGATCACCCTGACCCTACTGATCGGCGACCTGCTGGACAGCCTGCCGCTGCTCGACGCCAGCGTTGACGCCTGGTTCCTCGACGGCTTCGCCCCGGCCAAGAATCCGGACATGTGGCAACCAGCGCTCTATGCCCAGATGGCCCGGCTGTCGCGCCCGGGAGCGACACTGGCAACCTTCACCAGCGTCGGTGCTGTACGCCGTGGCCTGCAGGACGCCGGCTTTGTCATGCGCAAGGTTAAAGGCTATGGCCGCAAGCGAGAAATGCTCGCGGGCAAGTTTGCTGGCTCAGCCAGCGCGGCCTGGCAAGCCCCTTGGTATGCCCGACCGGCTGCTCCCAGCCTGCCTCAGCGCCAGGCGCTGGTGATCGGCGCGGGCCTGGCTGGCTGTGCCACGGCGTTTGCCCTGGCCCGGCGCGGCTGGCAGGTCACTGTGCTGGAACGCCATGCCGAGCCGGCACAGGAGGCCTCGGGCAACCCTCAGGGGATTCTCTATTGCAAGCTGTCGGCGCATCAAACACCGCTGTCACGGTTTGTCCTGAGCAGCTACGCCTACGCCCTGCGGGTACTGCATGAACTGCTTGAACAGGACGGCCGGCAGTGGCAGTCCTGCGGTGTTCTGCAATTGCCAACCAGTGACAAGGAAGCCCAGCGCCAGCAGGCGCTGGCCGATCTGGGCTGGCCCGATACACTGCTCAGACTGGTCGACCAGGCCCAGGCCAGCCAACTGGCCGGGGTAGCAACGCCCAGTGGCGGGCTGTGGTTCGAAGGCGGCGGCTGGGTCAATCCGCCGAGCCTGTGTCAGGCGCTGTTACAGCATCCAAACATTCAGTTGCTGGCCCACCATCAGGCGCTGAGCCTTGCCGCCAGCGAACACGGCTGGCAGGCGCTTGACCATGAAGGGAAGATACTGGCCATTGCGCCTCAGGTCGTGATCTGCGGCGCTGCCGACAGCCTGCGTCTGGCACCCAGTGCGCACCTGCCACTCAAGGCCATTCGTGGGCAAGTCACTCATCTGCCAGCCACAACCGCAAGCCAGGCATTGCGCACCGTGCTCTGCGCCGAAGGCTACGTTTCACCAGCCCGGCTGGGCGAGCATCACGTCGGTGCCAGCTTCCGCTTCGACCGGCTGGACACCGAGCCCAGCCAGGAGGAGACCGAAAGCAATCTGGAGCTGCTGCAGCAGCTTTCCCCGGCCCTGGCGACCAGCCTCCAGACCGAACAACTCGACCCCGCCAGCCTGCCGGCGCGGGCCGCGCTGCGCTGCACGACTCCGGACTATCTGCCGGTCATTGGTCCGTTGGTGGATGCCGAAGTTTTCCGTGAACGCTATGTCGAACTGGCCAAAGACGCCTCACGCCAGCCGACAGCAGGCGCGCCCTGGCTGGCCGGGCTGCATGTCAACGCAGCGCATGGTTCACGCGGGCTGATCAGCGCGCCCTTGAGTGGCGAGCTGGTGGCGGCCTGGATCTGTGATGAACCCCTGCCCCTGCCCCGCGACCTGGCCGAAGCAGTACACCCAAGCCGGTTTTTGCTGCGCGAACTGATTCGCGGACGAGGCCGTGCGGGTCAGACTTGAGGTATTAAACCAGAGCCGTCACGCCCTCATACAACAGCTTGCCGCCGGTCAGGAACAGGAAGATGTAGCACAACTGATAGATCAGCTTTTCATTGCTGCGTTGCAGCAGCCAAAAGCCCAGTCGCACTCCGATTGGCGCTAACGGCAGCAGTACCAGCGCGGTCAGCAGGTTGGCGGTATTGAACTGGCCAAGATAGATATAGGCCGGCACCTTGGCCAGGTTGGTGATGGCGAAGAACACCGCGATGGTGCCCATCAGAATGGTCTTTTCCAATTTCTGTGGCAGCAGGTAAACATTGATCGGCGGCCCACCGGCATGAATCCCGAAACTGGTGAAGCCGGCTACTGCACCCCAGAAACCGCCACGGGCCCTGCTCGGTCCACGCTTGGGCGGCTCGCCGCGGCGCAACCAGATATTGAGGGTGAAGGCCAGTGCGATGACGCCAATGATGATCTGGATGTGCGCATCATTGAGCATCCGGAACGTCAGCGCGCCAATCACCACGCCAGCCAACGACGCCGGAATGATGATCCGCAGATTGACCGCATCCCAGCGGCCACGAAAGGTCCGCAGAGCCATCAGGTCCATGGCACAGAGAATCGGCAGCAGAATGGCCGCTGCCACCTGCGGCGAAACCACCAGGGCCATCAGCGGTACCGACAGAATCGAGATATTGCCGCCAAACCCACCCTTGGCAAGACCGTATAGCAGGACGGCGGGAACGGCACAGAGATAGAAAAACGGATCGGTGATCATGACAAAGCGGGCTTAGGGCATACCTGAATAACTGGCCCGGCAGTGTATCATCTATGACTAAACCGACCATGGCATCATCCGAGAAGTAGACCATGCTGATTCCCTATCAAATGCTCGAAGCCGATACCCTACAGCGTCTGCTGGAGGATTTCGTCACCCGCGACGGCACCGACAACGGCTATGACGACACGCTGGAACAGCGCGTCGCCCGTCTGCGCACCATGCTGGAACGGCGTGAGGTGTTGATCGTATTCCACCCCGACACCGGCGATACCAGCCTGGCTCACCGCCGCGACGTCCCGCGCGAGATGCTGGACGAACTGGAGTAGGTCCAATCTCTGCTGCGCGGGCACGACAGCGCCTCAGCGCAACAAATCCGCCAACGCCATCATCGCCGGACGAGTAGTCGGGAAGGTGTAACCGCTGCTGGCTATCGGGTGGGATGACAGGCGCACCACTACCAGGCCCACCGTCGGATTGACGTGAATCATCTGCCCATGCACCCCCAGCGCTTCATAGCCGCCATCGGCGTTGTGGCTGATCCACCACTGGTTGCGATAGGAATAACCCGGCTGGAAATCCCGACCCGAGGCCTTGAAGGCTTCCCGATCAGCACCTTCAAGAATGCTGCGCACCACACTGCTACTGACGATCTGCCGACCGTTGAAGCGCCCCTCGTTGCGCATCATTTCGCCGAAGCGGGCCAGATCGCGCAGCGTGGCATTCATCCCGGCCCCGGCCCAGCCGGTCCCATGCCGATCCAGCAGCATGTAGGCGTCCTGTTCGGCCCCCAGTGGTTGCCAGATCCGCTCGCTGATCAGATCGGACAGGCGCTGACCACTAGCCCGCCGTACCAGCCAGCCCAGCACTTCGGTGTGCACGGTGCGGTAGATAAAGCCCTGGCCATGCTCACCGGCGGCGCCGATCGTGGGCAGGTAACTGTACAGTTCACGGGCCCCCTGATAATCGGCCGGAGCGGGAACCATACCGGCGGCCACGGCGTACTGCAGCACATCGGAGCGCTCATCACCGTAAATTTCGCTGTAATCGATGTCAGCGGTCATGTTCAGCACCTGCTGCACGGTCGCGCCCTGCCAGCCGCTGCCTTCCAGTTCCGGCAGATAATCGGTCACCTGCGCATCTGCCTTGATCAGACCTTCCTCGATCAACATGCTGGCAATCAGGCCGGTAAAGGACTTGGTCACCGACCACAGCTGGTGCGGCAGATGGGCGGTCTGGCCCTGGTGATAGGTCTCGTAAATAACCTTGCCGTCCTTCATGACCAGGGTCGAATCGGCGTAGCTGTCGGTCAGGTATTCGATAAAGCTCAGTTCATTGCCATCGGGTCCGGTAAAACGCAGCGCCTCGATCCGCTCACGCCAGTCCTCACCAACTGGCAGCTCGGATACCGGCCCTGCACCGCGGGCAATATTGCGACTGGGCAACAGCTCGCGCATATGGTGGAAGGCCCAACGAACATTCGGGTACTGAGACAGAAAATTGGCCGCGGTAACCTGACGCTCAGCCGGTGGCGGGAAGCCCTGCATCAGTTGCAGGCGGTCCAGACGCACTCTATCGGGACTGGGCAAGGCTGGCGATTGGGCCAGAAGCGGAGTGGAAAAACTGGACAGCAACACACACAGAGCCAGAGGACGAAGACGCATGGACAACTCCCATTGTCATTGTTGTTTGCATCCAGCCTAGCGGCCCTTGGGCGTTGCGTCATCATCGAACACAGTCAGTGATAACGGCCAATAAGCCTTTTGGCCAGACACAAAAAAGGGGCCGGCAAGCCGGCCCCAAAAACAACAGGAGCAGTTTTACTTCAGATCAACGCTGGGCCACGGCCGCCGATTTCGGCAGTTTGAAGGTCCAGAGCATGCCGCCCTGGTTGAAGTCCTTCACCCGCTCGGCCACCTGGCCTCCCCACAGCGGTACCGCGCCACCCCAGCCGGACAGGACAGATACATACTGTTCGCCGTCCATTTCCCAGGTCACCGGCGAGCCGATAACCCCGGAACCGGTGTTGAACTCCCAGAGTTTCTCGCCGTTCTGGGCGTTGAACGCCATCAGGTAGCCTTCCGGGTTACCGGTAAATACCAGGTTGCCGGCTGTGCTCAGTACCCCACCCCACAGCGGTGCCGGGTTCTTCACGCGCCAGATTTCCTTGCCCTGAACCGGGTCGATGGCACGCAGGACACCGATGTAGTCGTCATGCAGCGGCTTGATGGTAAAGCCCGCACCCAGATAGGCGGCGCCTTTCTTGTAAGCGGTGCCTTCGTTCCAGATGTCCATGCCCCACTCGTTGGAAGGCACATAGAACAGCCCGGTCTGCTGGCTGTAGGACATCGGCATCCAGTTCTTGCCACCCAGGAACGCTGGCGCGCTGAATACAGTCCGGCCGGCTTCGCCCTCGGCAGTCGGCGCACCTGGACGGTTGCTGTCATCGAACACCGGCCGGCCATTGCGATCCAACCCCTTGGCCCAGGTGATCTTGTCAACGAATGGGAAGCCGCGAATGAACTTGCCGTTAGTACGATCCAGGACGTAGAAGAACCCGTTACGGTCGGCGGTGGCAGCGGCTTTCACTTCCTTGCGACCATCGCGGTAGTTGAACGAAATCAGCTCGTTGACACCGTCATAATCCCAGCCGTCGTTCGGGGTGGTCTGGAAGTGCCACTTGATCTCACCGGTATCCGGGTCGAGTGCCAGACGCGAGGCAGAGTACAGGTTGTCACCGCGGCGCATGTGCGAGTTCCAGGGAGCCGGGTTACCAGTACCGAACAGCAGCAGGTTGGTTTCCGGATCGTAATAGCCGCCCAGCCAGGGTGCCGAGCCGCCGGTCTTCCACAGGTCGCCCGGCCAGGTCTTGTTGGCCTGACCGCCGGAGATACCAGCTTCAACCGCCTTGCCGTCCTTGTAGACATAACCCATGTGACCTTCCACGGTCGGACGGGTCCACAGCAGTTCGCCGTTGGTCGGATCATAGGCCTCGATCTTGCCGACTACCCCGAACTCGCCACCGGATACCCCGGTGATCAGCTTGCCGTTGATGATCAGTGGTGCGGCGGTAATCGAGTAACCGGCCTTGTAGTCTTCCACGGTCTTGCGCCAGACCACCCGGCCAGTGTCCTTGTTCAGGGCAACCAGACGCGCATCCAGAGTACCGAAGATCACCAGGTCACCGTACAGGGCAACACCGCGGTTGATCACGTCACAGCAAGGCATGATGCCATCGGGCAGGCGGTGGTCGTATTGCCACAGCTTGCGGCCGGTCTTGGCGTCCACGGCAAATACCCGCGAATAGGAACCAGTGATATACATCACCCCGTCCTTGATCATCGGCTGGGCTTGCTGGCCGCGTTGTTTTTCACCACCCAGAGAAAACGCCCAGACCGGTTGCAGTTGGTCGACGTTGCTGGCGTTGAGCGCGGTCAGCGGGCTGTAACGCTGGCCCTGCAGGCCCATGCCATTGGTGACGATCTGGTGGGTGGTAGTGGCATCCGTCAGGATGTCTTCATCGGTCACGTTGGCGGCGGCCATGCCAGAGAAAGTCATGGCACTCACCAAGGCGGTGAGGATGAAGGGCGAGCGTACACGTTGTGTCATTGCTGCTACCTCTGAGTGATTGTTGTGTGTTGTTCATGTCAGCGGCGAAACGGGAAATTTTCCTGCTTCTGGCTGTGATTCTTCGCCGCAAGGGGCTTGGCAACAATTCAACCCAGGGGTGATTTATCTCATCACTTGGTAGCAGTACCGAGCTGGGAGCCACCAGCCAGAGCGGCTGAATAGCAGGCAAAAAAAACCGGCTTGCGTGAGGAGGTGAATACGCAAGCCGGCGGCAAATAAAGCCCAAGTCACACTAACGATAGGTTCAAATGTCCTCGTACAGCCCGGGCCGCATATAGCGCAGGCCGTGGCGCGCATAGAGTTCCGCCATGCGGCCATCGAGAATCATTTCCTCGGCCACATCTGCCAGCGCATAAGCTAGCTGGCGGTTGGCTTCATGCACCGCCATACCCAGATCCCAGACCTGCTTGCCCATGCTGGGATAGGCATTCTCGGTCAGTTGCATGCCGGCATCAGGGTGCTGGGCCAACAGCCAGTCGATCTCGGCCTGGGTCCCCATGACCGCATGCACTTCACCATCAATCATGGCCTGGAAAGCCGCACGAACACTGCGATAGTGGCGAGTCATCTTGCTGAGCTGACCGTTCATCACGGTGGTCAGGTAGAACGACGGCACGGTGTCTTCCTCGACCCCGATCGGATGGTACTGGAACACCGAGATGCTCTTGACCTCATCGATCCTGCGCGGGTCGTAGGCAGCCTGCCAACGCTCGCGCTGGTAAGGGCCAAACATGTGCACCAGCTCGAACGCCGGATGCCCCAGGTCATCACGCTTGCTGCTGAAGGCCCGGTCATTGGGCACCCTCAGCATCACGTCGGCAACTTGCCCGGGACGCAGGTAGTGACCACGCCACAAATGATTGCGAAAGTCACCATCGATGCTCTCGTCAGCGAGCATCCACTGGATCTCCAGCCGGGTGCCAAGGCCATCGGCCAACGCCTGAGCCAGCTCGACATCGACGCCGCGAGGGGTATCACCATCCATGAAGCTGTACGGCGGGAAGTCCTGATACAGGGCTACCCGCAGCACACCCGACTCGATGATCTCGTCATATTCGCGGATATGGGTAATGTTCAGCGCCTGTGCCGGCAGACATACCAACAGGCACAGCCACAACCAGCATCGCCGCAGGTTCATGACTTATTGCTCCACGGCAACGGTTTCCAGCCAGGTCCGAATGGCCCACAGGGCTTCCTGACTGAGGATATCGGCCATTTTCGGCATATATACCCGGCCATCGCGCACTGCACCGTTGATTACCCGCTCCTTGTACCACTCGTCGCCGTAATCACCGACCTCAAGGTAGCGCAGGTCCGGGGTCATGCCGCCGGAAATACCCTCCAGGCCATGGCAGGCTGCACAGTTCTGGTTATAGGCTGAAGCCCCGATCCGCACCGCCAGATCATGATCCGGATGCGGCTCGCGGTAGGGATTGCTTTCATGCCACTCATCACCCAGCTTCTCCAGGCCCTTGGTATCCACCGGCTGGGGAGTCACATCACCATGAGCGAAGGCCTGACCGGCTGCCAGACACAGCCCCAGGGCGGAAACTTTCAGAAGGTTCTTGTAATGATTCATACTGCTCACCTCGCGGCCGTGTGGTTCACGGAATTTTTTCAAGTGTCGTGAGCATGGTAGGAAGCCCCGGGTAGTAGCCCAATCCTGCTTTGGTGGTCGGGGTTTAGTTCCTTGGTAGTAGATAAATCAGCCTCCCCCGGTGGTTGGCCGTCCAGTGTTATTTTCCTGCGTAGACCGGGTGTTTTTCCGTTTCTTGATTGAGCCGCGCTCCCGAAGATGAAGGCGAGGCACAGCATTCGCTGACCGCTCAACCAACAGGAAAGATGCCATGACAACAAAAAACCAGCACAACCCGAGGCCTGTCGCCCACGCCGTCAGAAGCCTGATTCTTGCTACCAGCCTGGGCCTGGCCAGCGGCGCCGTTCTGGCCAAGCCGGTGACCTGGGACGACATTGCCAACGATCACCTGACCACCCACGACGTACTGATGTACGGTCTGGGCAACAGCGCCCAGCGCTGGAGCCCGCTTAAGCAGGTCAATGCCGACAACGTGTTTCAGCTCACCCCGGCCTGGTCCTTCTCCTTTGGCGATGAAAAACAGCGCGGCCAGGAATCCCAGGCCCTGGTTCATGACGGCGTGATCTACGTTACCGGCTCCTATTCGCGCATCTTCGCCATTGACGCCCGGACCGGCAAACGCCTGTGGAGTTACGCCCACCGCCTGCCCGATGACATCCGCCCATGCTGTGACGTGGTCAACCGCGGCGCCGCCATCTATGGCGACAAGGTGTTCTTCGGCACCCTTGATGCCGGCATCGTAGCCCTGAACAAGGACACCGGCCGGGTAGTCTGGCGCGAGAAATTCGGCGACCATCGCGCCGGCTACACCATGACCGGCGCACCGACCATCGTCAAAGACAAGAAAACCGGCAAGGTCCTGCTGATCCATGGCAGCTCCGGCGATGAATTCGGTATTATTGGCAAACTGTTTGCCCGCGATCCGGACACCGGCAAGGAAATCTGGATGCGGCCTTTCGTTGAAGGCCACATGGGTCGGCTGAACGGCAAGGACAGCACACCGACTGGCGACATTAAAGCACCGAGCTGGCCGGACGACCCCAACTCACCGACCGGCAAGGTCGAGGCCTGGAGTCACGGTGGCGGCGCGCCCTGGCAGAGCGCCAGTTTCGACCCGGAAACCAACACCATCATCGTCGGCGCCGGCAACCCCGCGCCCTGGAACGGCTGGGCCAGAACGTCACCAAACGGCAACCCGGCCGACTACGACAGCCTCTACACTTCGGGTCAGGTCGGTGTTGACCCGACCACCGGTGAAGTGAAGTGGTTCTATCAGCACACCCCCAACGATGCCTGGGATTTCTCCGGTAACAACGAGCTGGTGCTGTTCGACTACAAGGACGCCAAGGGCAAGACCATCAAGGCCACCGCCCACGCCGACCGCAATGGGTTCTTCTACGTAGTCGATCGCAGCAATGGCAAACTGGTCAACGCCTTCCCGTTCGTCGACGGCATTACCTGGGCCAGCCACATCGACCTGGAAAGCGGCCGCCCGGTAGAAGTCGAAGGCCAGCGCCCACCCCGCCTGCTACCCGGACAGGAGCGCAGTGAGGCAGTCGAGGTATCTCCGCCGTTCCTGGGTGGCAAAAACTGGAACCCCATGGCTTACAGTCAGGACACCGGTCTGTTCTACGTGCCGGCCAATCACTGGAAAGAGGACTACTGGACCGAGCAGGTCAGCTACAACAAGGGCTCGGCCTACCTGGGCATGGGCTTCCGGATCAAGCGCCTGTATGACGATCACGTTGGCATCCTGCGGGCAATGAACCCCACTACCGGCAAGGTCGAATGGGAGCATAAGGAACCGCTGCCACTGTGGGCCGGGGTGCTGGCCACCGCCGGCAATCTGGTCTTCACCGGCACCAGCGACGGCTATTTCAAGGCCTTCGACGCCCGGACTGGCAATGAGCTGTGGCAATTCCAGACCGGCACCGGAATCATCTCGCCGCCGATCACCTGGGAGATGGATGGTGAACAGTATATTGGCGTGACCACCGGTTATGGCGGCGCTGTACCGCTATGGGGTGGCGATATGGCCGAGCTGACCAAACCGGTCGCCCAGGGTGGCTCGTTCTGGGTCTTCAAGCTGCCGGGCTGGAGCCAGTCCACCGCCAAACGCTGACCACCACATGACGCGCCCGGCCCGCCGGGCGTCGTCACAGGAGACATAGCATGCCAAACCTTAACTACCCTCTGATGTTGCTGGCACTGAGCAGCCTGCCGGTCAGCGCCCAGTTTGCCGATATCGATCAGGCTGATGCCGAAGCCATCAACGGCTGCCTGCTGATGCCCGGTACCCAGTGCGCTGGCAAGGATCTGCGCGGTGCAGACCTGCGCCACCAGGATCTGCGCAAAGCTGATTTCACTGGTGCCGATCTGCGTGATGCCGATCTGCGTCACGCCCGGCTCGATCAGGCTCGACTTGACGGTGCCGATTTGCGCGGCGCCAACCTCAACCGCGCCAGCCTGCAACAGACCGCTATGCGTGGCGTCAACGCCAGCAATGCCAGCTTTGTCGGCGTGCAGGGCTGGAATCTGACCGCCCAGAACGCCCGCTTCAACGACGCCGATTTCACCGGCGCCAACCTGGAGTTCGCCCGTTTCAGCTCATCGATCATGCACAAGGTGATCTTCCGCGCGGCCAATCTGGAGATGGCCTGGCTACCGAAAACCGATCTGGCCGGCGCCGATCTGCGCGATGCCAATCTGCAGGAGTCGAAAATGAATCACGCCAATCTGGAGAATGCCGACATGACCGGTGCCCGACTGCATTATGGCACCTATCTGAACCTGCACATGACCGGCTGCACCGCCTGCCCGTTCGACTGGGAAAAGCAGTTGCCGATGACTCAGTTGGGTAAGTGAGGCGTTGCCTGCTCGTTCTGTGTCGCGCCGGCGCGCGACACCCCTAGGCCAGGCTAACTACTTCTGCGCAGACCGTCCGGGGAGCGTCGCGCGCCGGCGCGATGCTGGACCTGAACGCCCCGGCGCTACCTCGAACCCCGCAACTACCCCGCCGCCTGCACCCGAATCACTCCGGCATCGATGGCCAGGTGCACCAGTTCGGTCAGTGAGCTGACCGCCAGTTTCTGCTTCAGCACGGTGAGATTGTTCGACACGGTTTTACCGCTGATGCACAGCCGTTCGGCGATCTGCTTGGGTGGCATGCCCTTGGCCAGCATGACGAAGATCTCGAACTCACGCTGGGTCATCTCCCGCAAGCGTGGGTCGAGCTGGTCATCACTGCCGGCACAGGCCAGTTGGGTAGCCAGCTCCTGTTCGATATAACGCTGCCCGCCCAGACAGCGGCGCACCGCCTCCAGCAGCACTTGCGGCGCCGCGTTCTTGGTGATGAATCCCAAAGCGCCGGTCGCCAGTGCCTGACGCACCAGCGGCAACTCGTCATGCATGCTGAAAAACAGAATCCGCAGCGACGGCCAGCGTTGCAGCAACCGGCGGGCGGTTTCAATGCCGCTGATGCCCGGCAGGCCAACATCCAGAATCACCAGATCCGGCACTTGCCGCTGGGCTGCCGCCAGTGCATCCTCGCCACTGGTTGCCTCCTCGATCTGCGCCTGGCTCAGCATCATCGCCAACAGGCTGCTGTAACCCTGGCGCACAATGGCATGATCATCAACCAACAGAATGTTCATCAGAGTACTCCCTTGAGAGGAATATTCAGGTTGAGCAACAGGCCCTCTCCAGGCCGGGTAATGATCCGCAGCAGACTATTCAGGCAACGGGCACGCTCCTGCATCGAACGCAACCCCAATCCCGACTCAGGCTCAGCCGACAGCCCGCAGCCATTGTCCTGCACGCTGACCAGCAGACTGTCGCCTCGGCGCTGCAAGCGTACCCAGACCTGATCAGCCTGAGCATGCCGGGCAACATTGTTGAGCGCCTCCTGCAACAGCCGGTACAGATGGGTTCGGGCCTGCGGTTGCAGTTCCGGCAGATCCTCATCCAGTTCCAGATGGCAGTCGATGACCTGCTGATGCTGCCACTGCTCGGTCAGCTGACGCAGCGCCTGTTCCAACCCCAACCGCTCCAGCACCACCGGATGCAGCTCGCGTACCAGTCGGCGAAAACCCTGTTGCAGGCCGTCACAGGCCTGCAACAGGCGTCCAGCGTGATCGCGCACATGCTCAGGGCGATCTGCGGCCTCGCGCAACATGAAGGCTTGGGCACGGATACCGGTCAGGTACTGGCCCAAGTCGTCGTGCAGGGTATGCGCCAGCTCGGTACGCTCGCGCTCCTGCAGATTCATCAGCGCATGGGTCAGTTGCCGGTTGCTGGCCTCGGCCCGCTGCAAGGCGGCAGCCATGCCATTGAAACGCTCGGCCAGATGGTTGAGCTCGGGCTGCTGGCTGGGCATCAGCCGGGCATCCAGATCGCCGGTACGGATCTGCTGCAAGCCGCTGAGCAGTTCGTTGTAGGCCCGCAGCCCACGGCGCAGACCAAGCTGGATTACCAGCAGCGACAGAACAAAGGCAATGGCAAACACTACCAGCAACTGAATGACCGACTCCCAGGCCTCCTCCAGCTCGTCATGCGGGTCTGGGTTGATCATCCATTGCTGACCGTCGGGAAAGGTCACGTATACGGGCGGGAAACCACGTTCGATCGCGGGCCGCATCCAGTGCAACAGCCAGTCGGGAAACTCGTCACTGCTGGTCAGCACCAGTGGCTGGTCTGGACGGGAAATACGCACGTGGCGAATATTCTCGAACGGTTCCAGGGTACTCAGGTCGGCACTGCGTGACAGGCCGTCGAACAGATGCAGGGCCAGGGCCCGGCCGCTCTCCAGTTCGCGCACCACATCCTTTTCGGCCTGACGCAGCAGTACCAGCAGGGTTACTGCCAGCACCAGCGCGAAAGCCGCGCAAATCCACAATTGCAGGCGCGCGGCGGTCGACAGACGCATCTCACTTGACCACGAAGTGGCCAGTCATCCCGCGACTTTCCAGACCCTTGAGATAGAACTCATAGCGCCCAGGTACCAACGGGGTGAAAAAGATTTCCGCCTGTCCGGGCTTTTCGAACTCCAGCTCGTGCAGGTAGGCGGTCTTGATCTCGACATCTCCGGCCTCAACCTTGCGCAGGTGCGTGACCTTGAAGAAATCCGGCGCCTGGAAGGCGTATTCCTTCTGCCCGGACGAGATGATCTTGAGCCGATAGGCCTGACCGGTTTCGACCTCATATTCCTTGTGCGTCATGGCGAAGTCACTTTCTTCGTTACCCAGCACCAGATCAGGCAATGTGACCGGGCGGCGAGTCAGATCACCGGCAGCCAGGGCGCTGTTGGCCAACAGCAAGCTGGCACTCAGAATCGCGGCAGACAGGAATATTGGGGTGTTTTTCATGGTTATGGCCCTTGTTCTCATGTTGTCGAGGTTCATGCTCGGACATAGGACAAGTCACCGAAATAGTACCTTGGTACTGGCGCGTTGGTACTTTCTTCATATTTACCCCCGACTTGCGCAGCACCATGCTGGAGCCATCACAAGAAGGAGGCTCTATGCGCACATTCGCCCTGCATACTCTGATCGGCCTGCTGATGCTGTTCAGCGCCACTCTGATCGCCACCCGGGCCCACGCCAGCCTCGAAGTCTCGATTGGCTATGTGGCCTGGACCCCTGATCCCGGCCCGATCATGTCCAATGTGATTCCGGAACCTGAAGATGCCGGTCTGCAAGGCGCGCAGCTGGCAATCGTCGATAACAACAGCACCGGGCGCTTTCTCAAGCACAATTATCAGTTGCAGGTGGCCAGCGCCAGTGAACTGGATGCCACCCTGGACGCCGCCCGTGCCTTGCACGCCGAAGGTGTACGGCTGTTCGTCACCAACCTGCCGGCCGCTCCGTTGCAGCAACTGGCTGGCGAGTTCAGCGACAGCCTGCTGTTCAATGCCGGTAGCTACGATGATGGCCTGCGCAGCCAGAGCTGCCTGCCCAACGTGCTGCACACCCTGCCCAGCCGGGCGATGCTGACCGATGCCCTGGCCCAGTTTCTGGCGGTACGCAAGCAAACCCGCTGGCTGCTGATCAGCGGCAGTACCGAAGACGACCTGGCCTATGCCGAGGCGGTCAAGCGCAGCGCCAAGCGTTTCGGCCACCGGATCGTCGCCGAGAAACAATGGAGTTTCGATACCGACCTGCGCCGCGCCGCCCAGGCCGAAGTACCGCTGTTCACCCAGACCCGCGAATACGACGTGGTGATCGTCGCCGACGAACGTGGCGATTTTGGTGAATACATCCCCTACAACACCTGGTACCCGCGCCCGGTAGCCGGCACCCAGGGCCTGACTCCGGTTGGCTGGCACAAGACCGTGGAAACCTACGGCGCCGCGCAATTGCAGAAGCGCTTCGAGGATCAGGCCGGACGCTGGATGAACAGCCTCGACTTCGCCGCCTGGCTCGGGGTGCGCAGCATCGGCGCCGCCGTGACCACCCTGAAGCATGCCGACGTTGACGAGATTCGTGCCCTGAGCCTGTCCGACCGCTTGCCACTGGACGGATTCAAGGGCCGGCGCCTGAGCTACCGCACCTGGAACGGCCAGTTGCGTCAGCCGATCCCGGTGGTCCATCCGCGTGCGCTGGTAACCAACTCGCCCCAGGAAGGTTACCTGCACCCGGTGACCGACCTGGACACTCTGGGCTTCGATCAACCGGAAAGCCAGTGCGATCTGCTGGCGGGCCGTTGAAGGTTACTGGCCGCCGAGGCCAGACACCTTCAGATAACTACAACGACAACAGGAAAACCAACATGAAAACCTCATTTCTCAAAACCGGGTTACTGACCGGCGCTCTGCTGCTCGGCGGCTTCAGCCTCAACGCCCTGGCCGAAACTGCCTATGTCACCAATGAAAAGGACAACACCGTCTCGGTGATCGACCTGACCAAGATGGAGGTGGTCGACACCATCGACGTCGGCATGCGCCCACGCGGCGTGCTGCTGTCCAGTGACAACAAGCTGTTGTACATCTGCGCCAGCGACTCCGACCGGGTCCAGGTGATTGACCTGGAAACCCGCCAGATCATCAAAGAACTACCCTCCGGCGCCGACCCTGAGCAGTTCGCCCTGCACCCCAATGACCGCTGGCTGTATATCTCCAATGAGGACGATGCCCTGGTGACCGTGATCGATGTAAAAACCAATGAAGTGCTGGCCCAGATCGACGTTGGCGTAGAACCCGAGGGCATGGCGGTCAGCTACGACGGCAAGTGGGCGGTCAATACCAGCGAAACCAGCAACATGCTGCACTGGATCGACACCAGCACCAACGAACTGGTCGACAACACCCTGGTCGACCAGCGCCCGCGCCACGTCGAGTTCACCAAGGACAGCAAGACCCTGTGGGCCTCGGCCGAGATTGGCGGCACCGTGCATGTGGTCGATGTCGACAGCAAACAGATCCAGCACACCATCAACTTTGCGATCAAGGGCATTCACCCGGATCGGGTCCAGCCGGTCGGGGTAAAACTCTCCAGTGACGGCAAATATGCCTTCGTCGCCCTGGGGCCGGCCAACCATGTTGCGGTGGTCGACGCCCAAACCTATGAAGTGCTCGACTATATCCTGGTCGGCCGGCGGGTCTGGCACATGTCGTTCAATACCGATGAAAGCCTGCTGCTGACCACCAACGGCGTCAGCGGCGATGTCACTGTGATCGACGTCGCCAGTCTCAAGCCGGTCAAGAGCATCAAGGTCGGGCGCTATCCCTGGGGCGTGGTGGTGACCCCCTGATGCAACTCGACGTACGCGATGTCAGCTTCGCCTACGGCCAGCGGCTGGCGCTTCAGGGCGTCAGCTTCACGGTGCAGTCCGGCCGGCTGAACGCCCTGCTCGGCCCCAACGGCGCCGGCAAGAGCACGCTGATGGCCCTGTTCAGCCGCCTGTACCGGCTGCAACAGGGCGACATCCTGCTCGGCGAGCTGTCGATCCGCCGGCAACCGCGCCAGGCCCTGCGTCAGCTCGGTGTGGTGTTTCAGCAAAGCACGCTGGATCTGGATCTGAGCGTGCGTCAGAACCTCGCCTACCATGCCGCGCTGCACGGCCTGTCACGCCGCCAGGCCGCCCCACGCATCGAAAGCGAGCTGCAGCGCCAGGGTCTGCTCGAGCGCCAGCATGAACAGGTCCGCCAGCTCAATGGCGGCCATCGCCGCCGAGTCGAGATCGCCAGGGCACTGCTGCATGAACCAAAGATTCTGCTGCTCGATGAGCCCAGCGTCGGCCTTGATCAGGCCAGCCGCCTGGCTCTCAACCAGCACATCCGCCTACTGTGTGCCGAGCGCGGGCTGACGGTGGTCTGGACCACCCACCTGCTCGATGAGATTCAGGCCGAAGATCCGGTTGTGGTGCTGCACCAGGGCCGGATACTGGCCGAAAACAGCGCCGCCGAGCTGGTACGCAGCAGTGCTGCTGCCAGCCTCGCTGATGCCTTCGCCCGGCTTACCGGGCAAACGGAGGCGGCATGAACCTGCGCGCTTATCTGGCCTGCCTGGGCGGCATCCTGCAACGCGAATGGCTGCGTTTCATTCTCCAGCGCTCGCGGTTTCTCAGCGCCCTGGTCCGGCCGCTGCTATGGCTGCTGGTGTTCGCCGCCGGGTTTCGGGCGGCGCTGGGTGTCTCGATCATTGCCCCCTATGACACCTACATAACCTACGAAACCTACATCCTGCCTGGGCTGTGCTGCATGATTTTGCTGTTCAATGGCATGCAGGGCTCACTGTCGATGGTCTACGACCGTGAAATGGGCAGCATGCGGGTACTGCTGATGAGCCCACTGCCCCGGCCGTTTCTGCTGGTCGGCAAACTGCTCGGCACCTCGCTGATCTCGCTGATTCAGGTCTATGCCTTTATCAGCATTGCCTGGCTGTTCGACATCCAGCCCCCGGTCTTCGGCCTGCTGACCGCCCTGCCCGCGCTACTGCTGGCGGCCTTGCTGCTCAGCGCCCTGGGTCTGCTGCTGTCGAACGGGATACGCCAGTTGGAGAACTTCGCCGGGGTGATGAACTTCGTGATCTTCCCAATGTTCTTCCTGTCCTCAGCGCTCTACCCGCTGTGGAAAATGCGCGAAGCCAGCGAATGGCTGTACTGGCTGTGCAGTTTCAACCCCTTCACCCATGCAGTGGAACTGGTGCGCTTCGCCCTTTATGAGCGCTTCAACGCCATGGCCCTGATCATCTGCCTGGGCCTGCTGCTGGTGGTCACCAGCCTGGCGGTACTGACCTTTAACCCGCAGCATGCGGCGCTGCGGCGCAAGTCGGAATAGGCGGCGGGCATGCTTTGCGCTGTGCCCTTAAAGCATTTACTACTTTAGTATCGATTTTTTGTCCCAATGTATCATTTGCAAATCACCATCCCAGGGGTGTAATACACAAACATACACAAGAAGCAGCGGCCTTCGAGCAAGCTGCCCTAGCCACAGGTTGGAACAGCCATGTACAAGATACTCATCGCCGATGATCACCCGCTGTTCCGAGAAGCCATTTGCAATGTGATTCGCGAAGGCTTTCCCGGTACAGAGCTCATGGAAACCTCGGACCTGGACAGTGCTCTTGAACTCGCCAAGGAACAGGACGATCTGGACCTGATCCTGCTTGATCTGAACATGCCCGGCATGCATGGGCTCAACGGCCTCATCACCCTGCGCAACGAGTCGCCCTCGATTCCGGTGGTGATTGTCTCCGCCGAGGAAGACAAGCAGGTGGTGCTGCAGGCGATCACCTACGGCGCGGTCGGCTTCATCACCAAATCCTCACCACGTACGCAGATGACCGAAGCCATCGAGCAGATTCTCGGCGGCAATGTCTACCTGCCCTCGGATATCATTCGCGCCAACCGCACCATCACCCGGCGCAGCCCGGAAGAAACCCCGATCTCCCCCGAACTGCTGTACGCCCTGACCCGTAAGCAGCTGCTGGTCCTCGAGCGTATGGCCAAGGGCGAGTCGAACAAGCAGATCGCCTATCACCTGGATATCGCCGAAACCACGGTCAAGGCCCACGTCTCGGCGATTCTGCGCAAGCTCAATGTCCACAACCGGGTGCAGGCGATTCTCTCGGCCAGCGACGTGGATTTCAGCGCCTATCTGCGCCGCTGAGGCGGCGTGGAAGGCTGCTGTTGCAGCGTGATTGCAATCAGCCCTGCTGCGCCAGCAGATGGCTCATCGCGGTTTTCAGCTTCATAGGTTTTACCGGCTTGTGCATCAGCACATGACCAAGTTCGCGCACCTGCTGTTTGAGTTCGTTACTGTAATTGGCGGTAATCAGCAGCACCGGTAACGGCTTGCCGCGCCGGGCGTTGATACGGGCAACCACATCGACGCCGTTCTCATCGTTATCCAGGTGATAGTCGGCGATCAACAGATCGGCCGGCGCATGGAACTGATCGACCTGCGCAGCCAGATCATCTTCAGACAACGCGGTAACCACCTCGCAGCCCCAGCCTTCGAGCAGGGTGCGCATGCCGGCACAGATCGAAGCATCGTTATCCAGCACCCAGATTCTGGCCTGCTCCAGATGCTGACCAATCATAGCGGTCACCGGTCGCTCACTGACCGGTTCGTGACGCAGCCGGCCAAAGGGCACATCGACCGAGAACACCGAACCCTTGCCCTCAACCGAGTGCACCCGAATGCGATGGCCCAGCATGCGGGCTATCTTGTCGACGATTGCCAGCCCCAGACCCAGGCCCCGGTCTTTGGTGTTGGCCGCCGGATTGACCCGTTTGAACTCCTGAAAGATCTCCTGCAGCTTGTCCTGGGGAATCCCCAGCCCGGTATCCCAGACCTCGATACGCAGGCCATGGGCATGCCGACGACAGCCCAGCAGAATTCGGCCACTGCGGGTATAGCGGATGGCGTTGGACAAGAAGTTGCGCAGAATCCGCGCCAGCAGCTGCGGGTCGCTGCGCACCACCGCCTGGCTGCCAACGAAGCTGAATGTGAGCCCTTCGCTGGCCGTCACCTGACGGTACTCGTTGGCCAGATTGTCGAGCAGCTCTGACAGGGTGAAATCGCAGATATCCGGCTTGATCACTCCGGCATCCAGCTTGGAAATATCAACCAAGGTGCCAAGCAGGTTTTCCACATCCTCGAGCGAATGACTGACCTGGCGGATCAGGCCAGCGCTATGATCGGGTACCGGCTGTTCGAGCAAGGCTCCGGTAAACAGCCGGGCGGCGTTGAGCGGTTGCAGCAGGTCATGGCTGACAGCAGCAAGAAACTTGGTTTTCGACAGGTTGGCCTGCTCGGCCTCGCGCTTGGCCTCGCGCAGGCGCGACTCGGCCTGGGCCCGCTCGCTGATTTCCTGACGAAGCTGGTCGTTGAGCGCGGTCAGTTCCTGGGTACGCTCGCGCACCCGCTGCTCCAGATGCTGATAGGCCTGATGCAGGGCCTCGGCGGTTCGCCGCCGATCAGTGATATCGCGGATCAGTACAAAGATGCCGATCACCTCGCCTTCGGCATTGCGGTTGGGCACATAGGAGCGCAACAGGTAACGTTCCTGCTCCTCAAGGTTCGATTCGGCGAACTCGAAGGTCACGCTTTCGCCGTTGAAGGCCCGCTCGATGTAGGGTTCCAGACGGGCAAACTGCTCCTCACTGTGAGCCCGGCGCAGGCTGTGGCCGTGAATGTCGCCACGCGGCCAGCCGTACCACTCGTCATAGACCTTGTTGGTGAACTGATAGGTCAGGTCGTCACTCACATAGGCGATCATCGCCGGCACATGATCGGTGATCAGTCGCACCCAACGCTCGCTTTCCAGCAAAGCATTGGCGTACAGGTCATGCTCGGTAATATCGGTATAGGTGTTGACGAAACCGCCAGTCGGCATCGGGTGGGTGCGCACTTCCAGCACCCGACCATTGCTCAGGCGCTGCTCGCTGCTGAGCAATGGCTCACCATCCTCACACAGGGTGTAGGGCGTGAACAGATCCAGCTCGCTGTCTTCCATTACCTCGGCAAACGGTCGATGGGCCTCGATCGGCGCCAGTCCGGCCAGCTCCAGGAAACGCCCGTTCCATAACTCCAGCGCGCCTTCGTCGTTGACCACCGCCACACCTTGCGACAGGCTGTCGACCGTGCGCTGCAACAACCGGGTCTTCTGCGCCAAGGCCTTCTCGCGGCGTGCCGCTTCGGAATGCTTGAGGTCGGTGATGTCGGTGTACATGATCACCAGTCCGCCTTCACGGGTCGGCCGCTCGCTGACCTGCACCCAGCGCTGGTTACGCAACTGATAAAGCAAATGACCGTCGGCCCCGGCCTCGATATCCACCACCAGCCCGGTCGAAGTCGCCAGGCGCTTGACCTCGCTCAGAGTGGTGCCTTCCACCACCCGCGCCCGGGTTCCTTGCCAAAAGGCAGCAAACCGGCTGTTGAACAGCACGATGCGCATATGCCGGTCAAACAGGACGAAGGCATCGGAAACGCTTTCGATTGCATCGATCAGGTAATGATGGGCGGTCTCGGCCCTGGCCCGGGCCTCGCTAAGCAGGCGGTTGCTGGCCTGCAGTTCGGCCATGGTTTCGTTGAGCGCCTGGGTCCGCTCGCGAACCTGCTCGGCCAGTTCCACCGAATGCTGGAACGCCGCGTAGCTCTCGGTGCGCTGGCTGGAGCTGGACTCGACACGCTCGATCAGCGCCGCGTTAATCCGCCGCAACTTGTTGACCTCGGCCCGCAGCGCCAGCAGCTCATCATCGCTGCTCGGCAGCAACGCCTGTTCAGTGTGGTAAGGCAAAGGCCACCCCGGTGAAGGTCTGATTGATGTGCATGCCGTTGTACTGCTCGCCATAGGTGTTGAAACCAATCACCCGGTTGTTGGCGAGAAAGCGACCGAGGCTGTCGGCTTCACCGCGTAGCTCACTTTCCATCCGACGCAGAAAACAGTCGCAGCCAATGATCAGTACCGGTTCACCCAACTGCTGACGCAAACGCTCAATCTCCAGCCGCAAATCAGGCAGCAGCGGCCCCGGCTGCATGGCGGTCAGCACGATGCCGGTATCCACCGCGCAGTAGAAAGTCAGGCTGCCATCCGGGTTGACCCGCTGGATCGAGCGCACATAGAACTGATCACGAATGCGCACCGCCAGCACATTGAGGGCAAAATGGCTGAGGCTCAGCTCGCTCAACGGCACCCCGACCAACCGGGCATACTCCTCAGCGGCTGGCTCGGCATTAAGCTCCAGCACGGTGCGGGTTTCGCTGTCAGCGGCGGTGACCACCAACTTGTCGGCCAGAGGTTGCAGGTGATGGGTGGTGAATACCTCGAAATTGAGCCAGGTATTGAACATCACCACCACCGCCGCGCCGGTATGAAAGCGGCCCTGATGGTAAACATGGGTATGGCTGAGGTGATTATCGTCGCCGGCCGAGCCGCCAAAATGCGGGATGCTGCCCAACGCTGCGCTAAGGGTCGAGAGCACGACTTCCTCACGACTGGACAGGCCATCGAGCAGAGTCAGGGCGAAGGTGTGATCCTTGATTGGCGCCAGACCGGTATGCCGGCAGTGACTGAGCATGCGCTCGACCGCCTGCTGGGCATCGACCAGGCTGAAGTTGTCCAGCTCACGGATCAGCGTGCAGTCGACGGCAAAGGCCCGGTGATCAAAACCGATGGCCGTAATACAGCCGCGGCCATAGCCCTGCGAGGTAATTTCCCCGGCACTGGTGCAACCGGTCAGCGCCACTCCGCCGAAATGCTGCTCCAGCGCATCCGCCAGGGTCGCCAGGTCGTACTCGGCCGAACAGAAAAACAGCACGAAGCCCAGGTGCGGGTGCAGCAACTGGCTGGCCAGATCCTGAGCCGCCTGTTCCGGCTCTGCCGCGTCGGTCATCGCGGTCTTGAAACAATCGGCCAGCTTGTGCGGCATATCCGCCTCCCCACCTTTGACTATCTGCCTACCAGCACCACACCACCGCCCCTTCCTCGTCATCGCGAGGGCCGCAGGCCCGTGGCGATCCAGCCCTTACTCCCAGCAACCCCGATGGATTGCCGCGGCGCTTCACGCCTCGCAATGACGGTGAGGTGAAACACGTCACCGGCATTCTCTTGCCCCNGCTTCACGCCTCGCAATGACGGTGAGGTGAAACACGTCACCGGCATTCTCTTGCCCCGTCATCGCGAGGGCCGCAGGCCCGTGGCGATCCAGTCCGTACTCCCAGCAACCCCGATGGATTGCCGCGGCACTTCGTGCCTCGCAATGACGGTGGGGTGAAGCACGTCACCGGCATTCTCTTGCCCTGTCATCCTCTTCCCCGTCATCGCGAGGGTGGGTCTAGTTTGATTGTAGGGAGCGGCCACCGGGCTCGACATACTACTTCGGTACTGGGTGAATAAACCTTGGAAGTAATGGCCACCCGCCGTGACCCAAAACGCAACAACCGGGGCAAGCCCCGGTTGTTGGTAGTGCCTTGCCGGTTTTACCAGCTCAGCGCGACACCCAGCGCCACAGTGCTGGTTTTCTCCAGCTTCAGGCTGTTAGTGCGATCATCCAGCTCGAAGCGGTTGTACTCGCCAACCAGGGTCAGGTTGTCGTTGACACTGTGGAACAGCGCCACACCACGGGTCTTGTAGTCAGCCTTGACGCCAATACCGTTGCCGTCGTCCTTGGTCTTGCCGTAGGACAGCGCCAGACGGTTCTTGCCGAACTTGTAGGAACCCTGCAGCAGGTGACCCTTGCTGTCGATCTCGCGCAGTTGCGCCTGACCGGCGTTATTGGTGAAGAACGGGTTGACACCCTCGGCATCAAAACCGGAGGCGGTCAGCGACAGGTTGCCCATCTTGGCCTGGACACCGTAACCAAGGCCCTTGGAGGTCACAGAGTCGACGCTGCTGTCGGTGTTCTTCGAAGTCTGACGCTGGCCGTTGATCCAGGTGAACAGGTCGACACCACCCAGTTGGGCCTGATAGGTGATCTCGGTCTCGAAACGCGGACGGTCCTGATAGTTCTTGCCCACCAGCGAATCATCGGTGGTATCGACCGGATCCATGATACCGGCAGCCACCCGGAAGCCATTCATGACCGGCGAGCGGTAGGTGATCTGCGCAGTCGGGAACGGATAGGGATAACCGCTGCCAATGTTGCCAAAGGACACGCCACCGAAATCAACCAGCCCCAGGGTGTCGCTGACCTGACCGTAGCCGGCCAGGAACTCGTCGACGAAAATGTTGGAACGGGCGAACAGACCGAAGTCCTTACCTACCAGGAACTCACCCCAGTCGCCACCGATGGTGCCGTAGAACTGACGCACATCGATGTCGGTCGCGGTGCCGTTGGTTTCGCTGTCATTGATGGTGACCCAGAACGAGGAGCGTGCGCCCAGTTGCAGATCGCCCATGTCCTTGCCCATGTTGAAACCGATGTAGTTGGGCAGAAAGCCCATTTTCACCCGCGACTGCTTGCGCTCGCGGGCCGGATCGGCGCTGTCGACATCCGAATGGACATAGAAAACGTTGATGTAGCCGTCCGCAGAGAAAGTCGTGCCATCCTGATCGTACAGGGTGATGGCGGCGGATGCGGGTGCGCTGATGATGGCTGCGGCCAGTGCAGTCAACAGCGGGCTGGCAATCTTTTTCTTGTTCATTGTGCTCTCCGATGGATTCATGGCTGACGTTGTAATGCCGTCGGGCCGATTATCGGAAAGCCTCGGGAACCACCCCATTCTGCCAAGGGCGCGAATCCACCAGTCTTTGGTGGCAGGCAAAAAGCCTCGACCAATCAATGCTTTGGCATGTGCTACCAGCACTACCTTGGTAGCGGTCCAGGCACTAAACAGCTCTTGAATCAACCCGGCTGGGCACTGACCAGACGGATACGCCGGGCCTGGATGAAGAAACTGTGCAGCAGGTGCTGCCAGTCCCGCTCGGAGAGGGTGCGCAGCGTCAGCAATTGCTCGTCCAGCGACGACTGCAGTGGGTAGAGTGCCGCCTGCCAGGCAGCGTCGAAAGCGCCGTCGGCGGTTTGCCGCCGGGTCTGGATACTTGCTGCCAGGCGAGCCGCAGCCTGGCGCACCTGCTCGAACGGCAGCTCCCGCAAATACTGGTGCTGTTGTTCAAGACAGGCTATTGCCGCCTCATCGATCAGAGTCAGCGGCTGGTTCGGTGACTGGACCAACAGCAGTATGCCCGGCCAGCCGGACAATGGATGATAGCGCGCAACCACCCAGTAGCCGAGTTGCTGGCGGGTGCGCAACTGGTCGAAGAACGCCGGCGCCAGCCAGTGTTCAAGCAAGCGCCAGCCGATGTGCATCAGTGACCCGGCAGTCGGCGCCGGCAACCAGACCACCAGGGCCCGATCCGGATGGGCACAAGGCACCGGTCCGGACTGCATGAACGGCAAGCTCCAGTCCCAGGAGAACGGCGCGGCCACGGCCGGGAAGCGTTCACTCAGGTGGCCAGCAATGACGCCGTCAGACTCGCCCGACCAATCTTGCGGATGCAGCCAGAGCAACTGAGCCTGGGCACACAAGCGCCGCCAATCCGCCAGCGTCAACACCGGGGCGTTCAACAGTTGATCCGGCCCATCCTGCAAGCGCTGCAACAGCCGGTAGGCCGGCAAGGCCTGCACACGCTGACGATGATCGTGCTGCTGCAAGCGCCAAAGCACCGTCAGTTCAGTCTCGCTCGGAGGGTTCAGGCTCGCCAGCAGTTCGCCGAGCAATTCGGGCAAAACCTCGCGCGGGCCGCTCAAAGTCAGCTCTATACGCCCTTCCAACGCCTGCCAGTCGAGCTGCACGGCCCGCAAACTGGCCTGCTCGGCCAGCACTTCGCATTGCAACTGCCAGAGCCTGACCAGCCCGCTCAGACTGTTGAAGTCGGCCTGCTCGGCAGGCCAGCACCAGGCCAGGCGGGTCCGTTGCCAGGTGCCAACCGGCTCATTGCCGAGCCGGCGCACACCTGGTGGCATTGTTGTCTGAGCCGCCCCCTGCTCTGCGCGGCTCCGGCGTCCCCAGGCCGGCCAGTCGTCCGGTGCAAGTGCAATACCAGTGATCGGCGGGGGCGTCCGTCGCAAGGGCTGGCAAGCATAGGAGGTAGCTGTCCAGCGGCACTGCTCAGGCGTAATCTGGCCAGCGTTGCAACGCAGTACATGCGGTGCATCCTGTAACGCGGTCAACAACACTTGCCATAGCTGTGGCTCAGGACGCTGCCAGTCTTCGCTCTTCAGAAGCTGCTCGGCGCCCTGACGCAGCAGCCGTTCGGCCAACTGGGCGCACCAGATCAAGGGTTCACCCTGGGGCCCACGGCTGAACGCCTGATCAGCCCAGTCTTGCCGTTGCTCACAGGGCCAACCCTCTGGACCGGTCGCGGCCAGCGCGGCCAGCCATTGCTGCCAGGCACTGAGCAAAGTGGCGACGTCCAGCGCTGGTGACAACGGCTCCAGTTCAATCACCAGCAGCGCCGGACCGCTGACACCCGGCTCGATCCGCGCCTGCCAGTTCAGCACCACTCCCTGGCGCCGCAACCAGCCCAGAGCCGCAGCCGGAGCCGCACTGTTGAGCCAGGCCAGAAGCCAGTTGGCCGCGGCCGATTCGGCCGGCAGATTCGCCAGTGACCACAGCAGGGTCCAACTGCTGGAGCCTCCGGGGCCAGACCAGTCAATCAGCTGCGCGGGCGAGCGCAGCATGGGCTGTGGCCGTTGGCGCGGCTCACGCTCGCCCGCCGACAAGCTCCGTCCAAGCTGCTCAACCAGTCTCGATAAATGCTCAAGACTCGCTGGTGCATGCACCACCAGAGTCATTGCCCCGGCGCGGTAGTAGCGTCGATGAAAATCGTGCAGTTCGTTCGCCAGGCGTTGCGGCTCGGCAGCCAGACTCTCGGCATTGCCGGCAGAGAAACGCCCCCCCGGATGCCGGGGATCGAAACACAAGCCCAGCACCGCCTGACGATGAATGTCCGGGTCGGCCAGCCGGGTACGGAATTCGGCATCGATCACCTGACGTTCACTGGCCACCAGCGCCGGGCTGAACAATGGCTGCGCCAGCATATCGAGCAGATGCGCCAGACACTCGTCCAACCCCTCGGGGCTGACGCTGAAGTGCAGCCGCGTGCGCTCCGGCGCGGTGCTGGCGTTGAAACGTCCATCCCAACGGCTGACCCGTTCAGGAAAGCTGCCCGCTTGCGGATAACCGGCCGAGCCCATGAACAACAGGTGCTCGAGCAGATGGGCAAGCCCCGGATAGGCATCGGGCTCATCGTGACTGCCGACATCGACCAGCGCCACCGCCGTGGCCCGACTGGCCGCCGGATCAGCGATCAGCAGGCAGTGCAGACCGTTGGCATGCCGATACAGTTGATAGTCACGCCCGTCTGCCGGTGTGACAGGCAAGGCCAGGGCTTGCATGACGCATCACTCCGTTATGGATTTCCAGTCATGGTGAAAGGCGGTTTCGCCGCTGGGTACTGTGCTTTGGTACTGACAGGCGCAATACCAAAGTCGCAAATGATCTCAGCTTTTGAGCATCTGCCCGAGCATGGCTCGCAGCTTGCCGGCCTTGACCGGCTTGTTCAGCACCGGGATGCCCAGCTCACGCAAGGTCTGCTGGCAGTGCTCGCTGCGATCGGCGGTAATCATGATGGCCGGGATCGACCGCTGGAAATGCTCGCGCAACAGACTGACCGCCTCATCACCAGTACGCCCCTCATCCAGGTGATAATCGACCAGAATCACATCCGGCATGTCATCGCCCAAGACGTCCAGCGAGCTTGCGGCATCCAGCGCCAGATAGACCTGCGCACCCCACTGGCCAAGCAGGTCACGCATGCTGTCGAGAATGATCGGCTCGTTGTCGATCACCAGCAGCCGTCGCCCCTGCAACGGGGTACTGAGCTGTTCGATCAGGCCGGGAGCAACCTGGGGCGTGGCTGGGGCCATGCGGGCCAGAGGCACATCAACCGCGAACATCGAGCCACGCCCTTCAATCGAGCGCAATGTGATACGGGTGTCGAGCAGATTGGTGATCCGCTCGACGATGGCCAGCCCCAACCCCACACCCTTGCGCTGGCCGGCTCTGGCGCCCTGAAGCTGGTTGAACTCCTGAAAAATTTCGTCGAACTTGTCCGCCGGAATCCCCCGCCCGGTGTCCCAGACCTGAATGCTCAGTCGGCTACCCCAGAGCCGGCAGCCAATCAGCACCCGGCCCTGGTCGGTGTAGCGAATGGCGTTGCTGAGCAGGTTACGCAAAATCCGGCTGAGCAGCCGATAGTCGGTCCTTACTGCCCAGTGCCCCGGACGTGAGCGCAACTGCAGGCCTGCGACATCGGCCACCGCCCGGAACTCATCAACCAGCGGATCAACAATGTCGGCCAGAGCATAATCGCCCCACTCCGGCTTGACGCTGCTTTGGTCCAGACGAGCGATATCGAGCAAGTCGGTCAGCAGATCCTCGGTGCTTTCCAGGGCACTGTGAGAGCGCTCGACCAGTTGCGCCTCAGCGGCTTCCAGCGAGCGCTCGCGCAAGGTCGCCAGCAGCAACCGGGCGGCATTCAGCGGTTGCAGCAGGTCATGACTGGCTGCGGCCAGGTAGCGGTCCTTGCTGCGATTGGCCTGTTCGGCGGCATCGCGGGCATCGCGCAGTTCCCACTGCACCCGCTCACGTTCGATGATCTCGTGGCGCAGATGATCGTTCAGCGCTTCCAGCTCACGGGTGCGTTCCTGTACCCGCTGCTCCAGCTCATCATTGAGTCGCTGCATCGCCGCCTGGGCCTGCTTACGCTCGGTGATATCGGCGACGAAAGCCTCAACCACCGACTCAGCGGCATCCGGCTTGAGCAGCAGACTCATGCGCACATCGATGGCCCGGCCATCTTCGCGCAACAATTGGGTTTCATAGCCGGTAAGCTCGCCGTTGAGCAGCAAGGTCTTGCGAATACTCTGAAACTCTTCGCGGCCACCGATAAAAAAGCCCTCTGCCAGGCTTGGGTAGGCCTGCACTACCTCATCAACCGTCGGATAGCCCAGCAGTTTGGCCATTGACGGGTTGGCGGCCAGCAACCCGCGCTCCAGGCTGGCCTGAAAAATCCCCAGTGCGGCATTCTCGAACAACCACTTGTAGCGATTGCGCTCGGCCTCCAGCTCTTCCAGCCGGATCAGCAGTTCGGGGTAATAGTTCTTGCGCGAAGAGTGCGAACCCAGGCCCAGCAGCCCGGTCAGCACATCACCGCGTTGATCAGAGCGCTTCGGCATACACCACTTCGACATCGCGCAGATTGGACTCACGCGGGTTGGTGAGGATGCAGGGGTCATCCATGGCATGGAGCGACAGCATCGGCAAATCACTGGTGCAAACCCCATGCATCGACAGGGTCTGCTGGAAGCCAACCGCCTGCTTCAGCTCGATCAAATGTTGCACCAGGCGCTGGCGTACCTGTGGCGTGGTCAGCCCACGGGTATCGATCCCCAAAGTCTCGGCGATGACCTTGAAACGGTCGGGCGCAGCATCGAAATTGAACGCCACCACATGCTCGACCAGAATCGCGTTGCACAGCCCATGCGGCAGATCGAGAAACCCGCCCAGGCTGTGCGACATCGCATGCACCGCACCGAGAATCGCGTTGGAAAACGCCAGACCGGCCTGCAGGCTACCGAGCATGACCTTCTCACGCAGCGCCACATCCTGTGGGTTGGCGATCATCGGCACCAAGTGGCTGTTGAGCAGGCGCATGGCCTCCAGCGCATGGGCGTCAGTCATCGGCCCGCTGCCGGTGGAGACGAAGGCCTCAATGGCATGAACCAGCGCATCGACCCCGGTGCAGGCAGACAGAAACGCATCCATGGTCATGGTGGTTTCCGGGTCGATCAGCGAGACATCGGGCACCACCGCCTTGCTGATGATCGAGAACTTCACTTTCTCCTGCTGATCGGAAATGATCACGAACTGCGAGACATCGGCTGAAGTGCCGGCGGTGGTGGGAATGCAGATCAGCGGCGGGCCTGGAGCACGAATGGTATCCACGCCCTCAAAGGTAAGAATGTGCCGATCATGGGCAACCACGATGCCGATGGCCTTGGCGCAATCCATAGGGCTACCGCCACCGATGGCGACGATGACGTTGCAGCCCGCAGCCCGGTAAACCTCGGCGCCGTGCATCACCTCTTCGGTGCGCGGGTTAGCCGAAACCTGGGTGAACAACACATAACCGATGCCCTGCTCCTGCAGGCTTTGTTGGACATCGCTCACCCAGCCGGCGGCTTGCACACCGGGGTCGGACACCAGCAAGACCTTCCTGGCGCCAAAGTTGGACGCATAGTTGGCAACGGTTTTGCGCGACCCTGCGCCGAAAATGATCTCCGGGGTAACGAACTTGCGAAGCATACTGATATCGTGGGACATGGCGCCGGCATCAAGTGTTGTAGTTATAGGTATGCAGACTACCGCATTAAGCAACGCTTTTTAAGCATCTGGACCGTCACCCTAGACTGAAGTAGCGGTTTTACCCTCCCCAAGTTGCATGGCGAGCGCAGCGCCACTGATCAAGCATTGACCCCATCACACAGGACTATGGATCGCCACGGGCCTACGGCCCTCGCGATGACTGGAGTTAGTGCAAGGCCGTACTGACCCGATGACGGGAGTTGGTGCGAGGCTGTGCTGGCGGGCCCGCACCCACACCGTCATTGCGAGACGCGTAGCGTCGTGGCAATCCAGGCGACCGGCTGGCCGTCACCCTATAACAAACAAGAAGCCACGGAGGCACCCATGCTCGCTCGTCTGATCCTGCTCGGCAGTCTGCTGCTCAGCAGCGCCCTGCACGCCGTACCACTCAAGGACGAGATTCAGAGCCTGTTTCCCAAAGCCACCCGGATCGACGACAAGCTGGCCAGCCCGGCGGTCTACCCGGTTTACCAGTTGGACGAGCTGATCGGCTACGCCTTCGAGTCCAATGACTACTCGACCCTGCAGGGCTTTTCCGGCAAACCGATCCGCCTGCTGATCGGCATGGACCCACAGGGCACCCTCACTGGCATCCACATCCTCGAACACCACGAGCCGGTGTTTTTGCATGGTCTGGGTGAGCAGTCGCTGTTCAACTTCATCGACCAGTACCGCAACACCAACATCGGCAAGCCGATCATCGTCGGTGGCCGGCGCAGCGGCGGCAGCGACTCGGTGCATCAGTTCGACGGGGTCAGCAAGGCCACGGTCTCGGTGGTGATTCTCAACGAAACAGTGATGATTTCCGCTATGGAGGTCGCCCGCAATCTGCTTGAGGGGTTTGCCCAGGGACCGCTGGCGATCGCCCGCCCGGAGCTGTTCGAGCCGCTGGAGTGGGGCCAGTTGTTGCAGCGCGGCTACCTCCAGCACTGGCGCCTGGACGATGCCCAGGTAGAACAGGCTCTGGGCCACTCGCTGAGCCATTACAGCCAGCTCGATGATGACCCTGAGCTGCCCTTCAGCGAGCTGTGGTTCGCCTACCTCAACGCGCCCAGCATTGGTCGCAACCTGTTGGGCGAACCGGCCTTTGGTCAAGTGATGGAACAACTCAAGGATGGAGAACAGGCTCTGCTGATCATCTCACGTGGACGTTACCGGCATGTACCGGACGACTTCATTCCCGCCAGCGCGCCGAGCCGGGTAGTGCTGGTGCAGAACGGCCACCCGATCGAGCTACATGACATGGACCTGGGCAGCGACCTGCTGCCGGACATCCCCGGACTCGAAGCCGAGCAACTGACCGCGCATATCTTCCGTATCAAGCCACATGCCGGCTACAACCCGGTTGGCGACACCGCGCTGCAACTGAACGTGACCCTGCAACGCAACCATCTGATTTCCAGCAGTACTCAGTTCACTCAGCCGTTCAGCCTAGATGAATCCCTGTTCGAGATTCAGGCCCCACCGGTGGCAACCAAATCCGTGCCCATGTGGTTGCGCATGTGGCAGGAGCGCTGGTGGCAGATTGTGGTGGTGATCGCCGCGCTGGCGCTGCTGAGCTGGATCTTCATCAACCAGCACCAGTTCAGCCGCAACAGCCGCCGTTTCCATCAGTTGCGCGCCGGTTTTCTGATCTTCACCCTGGTGTTTCTCGGCCTGTATGCCCAGGGCCAGCTCTCGGTGGTCAACATCTTCACCCTGTTTCTGGCGCTGTGGCAGGACTTCGATATCACGGTATTTTTGATGGACCCGGTGATCTTCATCCTCTGGAGTTTCACCTTCGTCAGCCTGTTCCTCTGGGGCCGCGGGCTGTTCTGTGGCTGGCTGTGCCCATTCGGCGCGTTGCAGGAAATGCTCGGCTGGGTGGCGAAAAAGCTCCGGATCAAGCAGTGGAAAGTACCTGACCCGCTGCACCAAAAACTGCAGTGGCTGAAGTACCTGATCCTGATCGTTCTGGTGCCGGTATCCTTCTATTCGCTGACCCTGGCCGAGCGCCTGGCCGAGGTCGAGCCGTTCAAGACCTCGATCACCTTGTTCTTCGTCCGCACCTGGCCGTTCGTACTCTACGCCGTGAGCCTGCTGGCACTGGGGCTGTTCATTCACAAGTTCTACTGTCGTTATGTCTGCCCGCTGGGCGCCGGTCTGGCAATCCTCGGCAAGCTGCGGCTGTTCTCCTGGCTAAAGCGCATCGACGCCTGCGGCCAGCCTTGCCAGCACTGCAAGAACCACTGCGAGATCAACGCCATCCACAAAAACGGCAAGATCGACTACGACGAATGCATCCAGTGCCTTGAATGCATCGTCATTCTCAATAACGACGACCAGTGCGTCGCCAGCATCAGTGCCCGCAAAAAAGCCGAAAAGGCGCGCAAGAACGATAATCTGATTGCCAGTGACTGGGTGCCGGCCAAATAGCAGGCCGCACCCACCCCATATCGAACCGGCATACCAACCATCAATTTGTTGTATTGGCAGGCGTTTAACCGGCGCTTGTAGGATTGCCTCCAAACAACAACCGATGCAGAGGAATGCCCGTGAATCTGGGAAAAATCCTGACCCGTAGCGCACGCTACTGGCCAAACCACGAGGCCGTAGTCGATTCGCGCAAACGCCTCACCTATGCCGAACTGGAATATCGCAGCAATTGCCTGGCCTCAGGCCTGCTCAACCTGGGTCTCAGTGCCGGCACCCATATCGCCATTCTGGCCCCCAACCGGGTCGAGCTGGTGGAAGCCGAAGTTGCCTTCTACAAGGCCGCCATGGTCAAGGTGCCGATCAATGCCCGGCTGTCGATTGAAGAAATCGTCCGGGTACTGGAAGACTCGTGCAGCAGTGCGGTCATCACCATCCCGGCGTTCGCCAAGGCCCTGCAACAACAATGCGAGCGGCTACCCAAGCTCCAGTGGATCATCAGCCTGGACGACGATGGTGGCGACATTCACTACCAGGACCTGCTGCTCAAAGGCAGCCCCGAGCCGATCAACGCCGACCCGGCCGATGAGCAACTGGCCGTTCTGCACTACACCTCCGGCAGCTCCGGAGTGCTCAAGGCGGCGATGCTCAGTTACGGCAACCGCAAGGCGCTGATCCGCAAGAGCAGCAACAGCCCTACCCGCCGCGCCCAGCCCGGCGAGGTCATGGCCCATGTAGGCCCCATTACCCATGCCAGCGGCATGCAGATCATGCCGCTGCTGGCGGTGGGTGCCTGCAACCTACTGATCGAGCAATACGACGATCAGAAGCTGCTGGAGACCATTCAGCGCGAGCGGGTCAACCGCCTGTTCCTGGTCCCGGCGATGATCAACCGTCTGGTCAACTTCCCCGGGGTCGAGAACTACGACCTCAGCAGCCTGAGCCTGGTGCTCTACGGCGCTGCCCCGATGGCACCCGCGCTGGTCAAGCGCGCCATGCAGGTATTTGGCCCGATTCTGGCCCAGGGCTACGGCGCCGGGGAAACCTGCTCGCTGGTCAGCGTGCTGACCGAGCGCGATCACATCGACAGCCTCAATGGCGACAACAAGCGTCTGGCGTCCTGTGGGCGCTGCTATTTCGAAACCGACCTACGGGTGGTCAACGACAACTTTGAAGACGTCAAGCCAGGCGAGATCGGTGAAATCGTCGCCAAGGGCGAAGACATCATGCAGGGCTACTGGCAGGCCCCGGAACTGACCGCCGAGGTCATGCGTGACGGCTACTACCTGACCGGCGATCTGGCCACGGTGGACGAGCTTGGCTACATCTTCATCGTCGACCGCAAGAAGGAAATGATTATCTCCGGCGGCTTCAACGTGTATCCCACCGAAGTCGAGCAGGTGCTCTACAGCCTGCCGCAGATCTTCGAGGCGGCGGTGGTCGGCGTACCCGACGAACAATGGGGTGAAGCGATCAAGGCGGTGGTGGTCCTCAAGCCCGGTCAGCAGCTCAGCGCCGAAGAGATCATCCAGTATTGCGGCCAGCACCTGGCCGGCTTCAAGAAACCGCGCAGCGTCGACTTCGTCAACGAACTGCCCAAGAACCCCAACGGCAAGGTGGTCCGCCGCCTGGTACGCGACGCGTACTGGCAGGGCGTGGCGCGCAAGATCTGATCCGGAGACAACTCATGATTCAACCCAGTGAAAAAGCTCAGGCGCTGATCGAGCGCATCAAGGCCTTCGTCAACGACGAAATCAAACCGCTGGAGCAACGCGAGGGCCTGCAGTGGGGTGAGGCCCCGCCCAAGGCACTGCTGCGCGATCTGTGGAAACGCTCCTGCGAGCAAGGTTTCTACAATGTGATGCTGCCCGCCGAACTGGGCGGCGCCGGGCTCAGTGTGGTCGACCTGTGCGCGGTCAAAGAGGCCACCGTGCTGAGCGGCACCCAACTGGCGCCGCATATTCTCGGCGAACTCAGCGGCCCGCCACGCATCGGCCACCTGTTCAAGGTCGCCAGCGAGCTGCAGATCGAGCAGTTCCTGCAGCCGGTGTGCCATGCCGACAAGGCGGTGTGCTTCGCCCTGACCGAAAGCGATGCAGGCTCCGACGCCTCGGCGCTGAAAACCAAGGCCGTACGCGACGGCGATCACTATTTGCTCAGCGGCAGCAAGCGCTACATCTCCGGCGCCTCCTACGCTGATATCGCCGTGCTGCTGGCGCAGACCGAAAGCGATGGCAAACCAGGCGGCATCTCGGCGTTCTTCGTCGATCTGCATGCACCCGGCGTGACGGTAAAGGATGATTACGGGGTAATGTCCGGCAAGGGCAGCCATGGCGATATCGTTCTGGATAACGTCAAGGTGCCGGTCGCCAACCTGATTGGTGAAGAAGGCCAGGGCTTCAAGCTGGCTATGGGGCGGATTACCCTGAACCGTCTGCTGCACTGCCCGACCATGCTCGGCATGGCCGGACTGGCGCTGGAACTGTCAATCCAGCATGCCCGCAGCCGCAGCCAGTTCGGCAAGCCGATCGCCATGTTCCAGGCCGTCAATCACATGATTGCCGACATGGCCACCGAGCTGACGGCTGCGCGCAGCCTGGTCTACACCAGCGCCGCGCAATACGATGCCGGCGGTGATATCCGCACTCAGGCCTCGATGTGCAAGCTGTTCGTCTCGGAGACCTGTTTCAGCATCATCGACCGCGCCGTGCAGGTGCATGGCGGGGCCGGGCTGATCCAGGGCCATCCGGTGGAGCTGCTGTTCCGCGCCAGCCGCATGATGCGCATCCTCACCGGCACCAGCGAGATTCAGCGCAATACCATCGCTAAGGGCATTTTGATGCCCTAGTCGCCATCAGCCGCCGGGCCAGGCTCCACCGGCTCGGCGTGCCAACGGCCAGAGCGTGCCAGGTCCAGCAGCAGGTTACGCACCAGATCGCGCATGCAGGAAGCAGCAAAGGTCAGCGGCCGGTGTACCGAGTAGGCAATCGACACAGTGCGGCGGATACTCGGCTCGATGATTCGGCGCGCCTGTGGATGGAACTGCTCCTCCAGCGCCGGCCAACTGGTAATGGTGGCCGCCAGCCCGCTCCTGACCAGGCTACTGATGCCTTGGGCCGAATGCTGCTCGTAGCAGATATTCAATGCCACCCCCTGCTGCATCGCCACCTGCTCCAGGCGCCGGCGCAAATGCAGCGAACGCGGCCCCATCACCAACGGCGAAGCCGCCGCCTCGGCAAACCGGATAGTCGGGCCCAGGGTTGGCATGTCGATACGCCCGTACCAGCACAGTTCCTCCACCAGCACCGGCTCGGCACGAACATGCTCAAGCTCCTCGGCATTGGGCACCACACCAAAATCGACCTTGCCCAGCTCAATCGCCTGCCCGCCTTCAGTACTCAGACCGTCACGTACATGTACCTCAATACCGGGAAACTTCTCCCGCGCCTGGGTGATGATCAGCGGCAGCAACAGCGCCGATGCCGCTACCGGAATAGCAATCGACACCTGGCCCTTGGGATCGCCCTTGGTGGAGACCAGCTCATCCTTGACCGAGTCGATTTTCTGAATCACCGAGCGCGCCACTTCGTAGAGCCGGCGCCCGGCATCGGTCAGCACCACGCCGTCATGCTGGCGTTCCAGCAGGCGCATTTCCAGCTCCTCTTCGAGCATGCCGATCTGCCGGCTCAAGGCCGGCTGGGCGATATAGGCATTGCGCGCCGCCGCCGAGAAACTGCCAGCCTCGGCGATGGTGATCAGATAACGCAGTTGCTTCAGAGTCATGGCAACGGACCTTTCAGGGGCATATCAAAACGGCATGGAGCATATCGAAATACTGTATTTGTGAGCATTTTTTAGCCGCCCTAGTATGACAGCCATCACGAACAAGCATAAACCACCCATAACCTACTTATAATAAAAAGAGGTTCACAGTGTTGATAAACAGAACGGGCAACCAGCCCCCCTTCCGCCTGCTGCTGTTGTCTCTGGCCTGTGCCGCCGCGCCTGTCTCAGCCGCCAACTTCCAGTGGGGCGAAATCGACGGCCAGATCACCTCCTCGCTGTCGATTGGCGCCAGCATCTCGACCGCCAACCCGGACCCGGACCTTATGCGGGCCGCCAGCGGTGACGACGGTCGACGCAACTACCGCTCCGGTGATGTCTTTTCCAAGCTGTTCAAGGGCACTCATGACCTGGAGCTGCGCTACGCCGACAGCGGCGTGTTCCTGCGTGGCACCTATTGGTACGACTACGCCCTGCGCGATGAGAACCAGCGTTTCAAAAACGTCGAGGACTCCGGGCGCAAGAACGCTGCCAAGTCGGCCGGCTTCGAGTTGCTGGATGCATTTGTCTACCACAACTACAGCATTGGTGATCAACCCGGCTCGGTGCGCCTGGGTCGCCAGGTGATCAACTGGGGCGAAAGTACCTTCATCCGTGGCGGTCTGAATGTCATCAACCCGGCCAACGTCGCCGCCCTGCGCCGGCCCGGCTCGGAAATCAAGGAAGGCCTGACCCCGGTCAACATGCTCTACGGTATGCAGAACCTGACCGACAACCTGTCCGCCGAGGCGTTCTACCAGCTCGAGTGGGACCAGACCGTGCTGGATAACTGCGGCACCTTCTTCGCCGGTAACGACACCCTGCCCGATGGCTGCGACGGCCTGTTCGTCGGCGGTGATTTCAGCGGCAACGCCACCGCCCGTCAGGCCCTGGACCCGTTCGGGGTAAATCTTGATCCGCAAGGCATCCAGATTCGTCGTCGTGGTGACAACGATGCACGTGACAGCGGCCAGTGGGGCATGGCCCTGCGCTGGTTCGTACCGGCACTGGATACTGAACTGGGCTTCTACGCTGCTAACTATCACAGCCGCCTGCCCTACAGCAGCTCGATCGCCAGCCCCTACCTGACCAACACCGACTTCGCCCCGCAACTGTGTGCCAACCTGGGCCTGGCTGGCGCAGCCTGCTCAGGCTTTCTCGCCAGCGATGCCGGACGCAATCTGGCTGGGGTTCTGCGTATCGGCACTTCGGGCTACTTCGCCGACTACCCGGAAGATATCCGCCTGTACGGCCTGACCTTCGCCACTACCCTGCGCAGCGGCACCGCACTGCAGGGCGAGCTGAGCTATCGACCGAATCTGCCGCTGCAGTTCAACGGCACCGATCTGGTCCAGGCCTCACTGAACAATCCGGATCGCTCGCCGCTGGTTGCCAGTGGCGCCGTGAACTCGGTCGACAATGGCGTCTCCAGCGGTTATCGGCGCAAGGAAGTCACCCAGTTGCAGGTCAGTGCTACCCACGGTTTCACCCGGGTGATGGGCGCCGACAGCATGATTCTGATCGGTGAAGTCGGCATGACCTGGGTTGGCGGGCTGGAGGGCCGGTTCGGCCCGCGCTACGGCCGCAACAGCACCTATGGCCAGGGCGAACTGCGTGACAACAGCATCTGCCTGGCCAACTCGCAGACGCCACAACACTGCAACAACAAGGGCTTCGTCACCCGCCACTCCTGGGGCTATCAGGCCCGGGCAGTCTGGAACTACCTGGATGTAATCGCCGGCATCGACCTGCGCCCCAGCCTGTCCTGGTCGCATGACGTAAAAGGCTATGGGCCGAATGAGACGTCCGCCTTCAACGAAGGCTCACGCGCCATCAGCCTGGGCCTGAACGCCGCCTTCAACAGCACCTACAACGCCAGTGTGTCGTACACCAATTTCATGGATGGCGATTACGGCGTACGCGCTGATCGTGACTTCGTCAGCGTCAGCTTTGGCATTACTTTCTGAGCGAGCCATACAATGACAAACTTCAAACGCACCCATGGCCTGATCCTCTCTTCCATCCTGCTCAGCCTGCCGGCTCTAGCCGCAGCTCAAAGCGAGCAGGCCGCCCGTCTGGGCGACGACCTGACACCCATCGGCGCCGAACGCGCCGGCAATGCCGACGGCAGCATTCCAGCCTGGACCGGCGGCCTGGCGCAAGACGCCGCGCAGGTCCATGCCAACGGCACACCCACAGATCCCTTCGCCAGCGAGCAGCCACTGTTCACTATCACGTCCGAGAATCTTGAGCAGCATCGCCAGCAGCTCAGCCCCGGCCAACTGGCCACCTTCAATCGCTACCCAAGCAGCTACCGGATACCGGTCTACCCCACGCATCGCAGTGTCGATCTGCCGGATCACGTCAAGCAGTCGGCCGCTCGCAATCTGGGCCAGGCCCGGCTGGTCAATGACGGTAATGGCCTGGAGGGTTTCGCAGGAGCCATCGCCTTCCCTATTCCGAAAAATGGCCTGGAGGTAATCTGGAACCATATCACCCGCTACCGTGGTGGCAGTTCACGCACCGTTAGCGATACCGCCGCCCCCTACCCCAATGGCAGCTACAGCATCACCACCACGGAGCAGTTTTTTACCCAGCGCGAATACCTGACCGATCACGCCCCCGGTAAAGCCGATGACCTGCTGTTTCTCTACAGCCACAAGATCATTGCCCCTGCCCGCCAGATCGGTGAGGTAGTACTGGTGCATGAAACTATCGACCAGGTTAAGAATCCACGCCGCTCCTGGATCTACAACGCCGGCCAGCGCCGTGTGCGTCGAGCTCCGAGTCTTTCCTACGACTTCACCGGCGCCACCACCGCCGGGTTACGTACTGCCGACAGCCGCGACATGTTCAATGGCGCCCCGGATCGTTACCACTGGGAGCTGGTCGGCAAACGCGAGCTGTATGTGCCGTACAACAGTTATCGCCTGGCCTCTCCGGAGCTCAAGTACAGCGACATCGTGCACCAGGGCCACCTCAACCAGGAGCACACCCGCTACGAGCGGCACCGGGTCTGGGAAGTGGTCTCCACCCTCAAGGATGGCCAACGGCATATCTACTCCAAGCGCCGCTATTTCATCGACGAGGACAGCTGGGCGATTTTGCTGGCCGATCATTACGACAGCCGTGGCGAGCTCTGGCGGGTAGGCGAGAGCCATGCCTTCTACAATTACCAGCAACAGGCTCCCCTCAGCGCTGGCGACCTGTTCTATGACCTGCACAGTGGCCGCTACATCATCACCGGCATGGGCAACGAACAGCGCAGTGCCTACGACTTCAGCTACCGCGCCAGCAGCTCCGACTATTCACCCGGCGCGCTGCGCAGTGCTGGCGTGCGCTGATCCGGAGCCTCTGGTGAACTCGCGTCTCCAACAACTGCGGCTGTCATTCAGGAGCCTGAACCTGAATGACGGCCAGGCACCCGACCCGCGCTTTACCCTGGCCAACGAGCGAACCTTTCTGGCCTGGATCCGCACCGCGTTGGCCTTGCTTGGCGGTGGCGTGGCTATCGAAGCCTTCACCGTGGAGTTGCTCGAACCGCTGCTGCGCACCTTGCTGGCCACCGCACTGATCGGCCTGAGTGCCACACTCAGCCTGGGTGCCTGCTGGCGCTGGCTGAGGGTCGAACGGGCGCTGCGGCATCGTCAGCCACCACCGATCTCCGAACTGGTGCCGTTGCTGACCCTGGCCGTAGCCCTGCTGGCCATGGTCAGTGCTGGCCTGTTCTGGGGGCTGGCATGAGCGTCAGCCGCGATGAGGGCTTGCAGGTCGAACGGACTCTGCTGGCCTGGGTACGCACTCAGGTGGCACTGGCCATGTTTGCCGGCCTGACCCTGCACTGGTTCGGCCTGCATCACCTCAGTGCCCTGTTCATGGCCGTACTGCCATTGCTATTGTCATTGTCTCTGTATGTCGGCCAGCGCCGCCGCTTCAAGCGCCAACTGGCGATGCTCGCTGCCGAACAGGGACAACCTTCGCTGCTGCCGGTGATGAGCGTGGGCCTGGGTGTGAGTGTGCTGGCGCTGATCGCCGTCAGCGCGCTCTAGAAGTATCCGGCTCGCCGCCAGGGCGCCCGGACAACCAATAACAATGATTCAGAAGGTGCTATTCATGCTGTCTGCCCTCACCCGGCTCAAGGATCGAAGCCGTTTGCCCCTGCTGATGATCTGGCTGCTGGTCATGGCTGGCGTTTCCTCCGCCCAGGCCGACACCGACTGGCCGAACAAACCGCTGAATCTGCTGGTCGGCTTCAGTCCGGGTGGCGGTGCCGATACCCTGGCGCGGCTGGTCGCCCGGGAACTGGAAAGCGAACTCGGACAGCCGGTCATCGTGCGCAACATTGCCGGTGGCGGCGGGATCGTCATGGCCACCAGTCTGAAGTTCGCCGCCGCTGACGGCTATACCCTGGGCATGGCCGCCAACTCGGCGTTCGACGGCATGCCCTGGGTGGCCCCGCTGCGTTACGACACTTACGACTTCGACTACCTGACCACCATCAGCCAGTTGCAGAACGCCCTGGTCGCCAGCGGCAACGCGCCGTTTTCCAACTGGGACGAAATGATCGCCTATGGACGCCAGCACGGCCTGAACTACGGCTCGGTGTCGCCAATCACCCGTGAGGTACTGAACATGGTGGCCGAGCGCGAAGGCATCCGCATCCGCATCATTCCGATGCGCGGCGGCATGGAGATCATGAACAGCCTGATTGGCGGCCATATCGACATTGCCTGGAGCGCCGGGATCCACCAGGCCTTCCTGCGCAACGGCAAGATTCGGGTGATCGCCTCACTGAACGATGAGCGGCTGCGTACCTCACCACAGCAACCGGCCATCACCGAACTGGGCTACCCGATGGGCTATACCGGCTATTTCATGTTCGCGGTACCCAAAGGCATGCCAGCGCAGATCCATGAGCGTCTGTCGGCAGCCCTGATCAGGGCCAGCCAGTCGCCCACCGTGGCGCAACTGGCCGAACAGCGCATGGGCTTTCCCAATATCGTGATGAGCCCTGAGCAGCTTACCGAGTTCATTCACAGCGCCGCCGAGGATTATCGCCGGGCCGCTGCCGACTCAGCACCCTGACCCAAGGAGCCTGCTACTGCCATGCTTGAACGTAACCTTGACCTGTGGGCCGGCCTGCTGATCACAATCGCCGGCCTGATTGGCCTGTTCTATCTGATCCCGAACCATATCGGCGCCGGCTTCGGCTTTGGCCTGTCACCGCGCTTTTTCCCCTACCTGTGCGTGGGCGCCATCACCGTGCTGGGCGCGCTGCTGTTCATTACCCGGCTACGCGACAAGCAGCCTTCGACCCGGCGTATCGAACTGAACCGCCGCAGCCTGCTGCGTCTGTTGTTGCTGATCGGCCTGATGGCCGTGAGCCTGTTGCTGCTACAACTAATCGGCTATCTGGCTGGCGCCATGTTCCTGGTGGCCACCTTCATGCTGGCGATGGGCGAGCGCCGACTCAGCTGGATTCTGCCAACGGCGGTGGTCTGGCCGCTGCTGCTCTGGCTGTTGTTCAAACTGGCGCTGGGCGCCCCCCTGGACTGACGAGGATTGACCATGCACGATCTGCTGCTGGGGCTGGCCGACGCCTTTACCCTGACCAATCTGCTATACATCGCCCTCGGCGTACTGATCGGCCAGATCTTCGCCGCCGCACCCGGCGTCGGCGCGCTGATGGCCATCACCATCGCCGTGCCCTTCACTTTCTATCTCAGCCCGGTCACCGCCATTGGCCTGCTGGTCGGCATCAACAAGGGCGGCACCCTGGGCGGGGCGGTCTCGGCCATTCTTATGAACACCCCAGGTTCACCGGAGGCCACCGCCACCACCTTCGACGGCTATCCAATGTCGCGCAAGGGCCAGGCACTCAAGGCCCTGCGCACCGCTCACGCCTCATCGGTGACCGGCGACGCTCTGAGCGATCTGGTGCTGTTCCTGGTCGCAGCACCGCTGGCACTGGTGGCCATGCGCATGGGTCCGCTGGAAATGGCCGCAGTGGTACTGGTCGCCTTCGTGGTCGTTGGCGGCATGGTCGGCAACTCCGTACTCAAGGGCCTGATTGCCGCCGCCCTTGGCGTGCTCCTGAGTCTGGTCGGCACCGATCCGGAAACTGCCGGTGAGCGGCTATCTTTCGGCATCCCGGAACTGATGGATGGTCTGGCCATCAGCGCGGTGGGCATCGGCGTGCTGGCACTTGGCGAAATCTTTCGTCAGGCCATCTATCACCAGCGCGGCAGCCTGCACCGGCTACCGGATGCCGGCCTGGGCAATCCGGCACAGAACCATTTTGGCTGGCGCGACTATCGCCACATCGCCCCCACCATTTTCAAGTCGACCGGCATAGGCACCCTGATCGGCGCCATTCCGGGGCTGGGTTCGACTGCCGCCGCCTTCCTCGGTTATGCCTCGGCCAAGCGCTCGGCGAAAAACCCGGAGAACTTCGGCAAGGGCGATATCCGTGGCGTCGCCGCCACTGAAGCGGCCAACTCGGCGGTCGTCGGCTCCAACTTCATCCCGCTGCTGTCGCTCGGAATTCCCGGCAACGTCGCCGCTGCGCTGATTCTCGGTGCCTTCGTCATCCACGGCATCACCCCCGGCCCGCAACTGTTCACCGATCAGGCCCGGCTGGTATACGCGATCTTCGGCGCCATGGTTATCGGCACCCTGTGCAATCTGTTCTTCGGCCTGTTCACCATGCGCCTGTTCGCCAAGATCATCCGCCTGCCGCTCCAACTGATTCTGCCCTGCGTCGTGCTGCTGTGCGTGACCGGCATCATCGTCGCCAGCAACTTGTTCAGCGCCTGGCTGCTGATCGGCTTCGCCGCGCTGGGCTTTCTGATGCGCATGCTGGACTTCTCCTTCGTCACTTTCATCATCGGCTTCGTACTCGGCCCGATGTTCGAACTCAACGTGCGCCAGAGCGTGCTGCTGGCTGACGGCAACATTGGCTATCTGCTGGACCGGCCCATTGCCTGCGCCTTCATTCTCCTGGCGCTGGTACTGATCTGGCGCCTGAGCCGGCGTCAGGCACAAGCCGGCAAACGATTGGCTGTCTGAACCCTCCCTTTCCGCGAGCGTATGCTCGCGGATTCTCCATACTCAGTTCATGCCTGGGCCGCTCTGGCCCGAGCAAGTCCCAAGCCCAACAACAACTCACGCACGCCATCGCTGCTGCCCAGCAGCGGCGCCCGCAACTCATCGGCAATCAGCCCCTGCAAGGCCAAGGCCGTCTTGACCGGGGCCGGATTCGGTTCGCTGAACAGGGTCTGAATCAACGGTAGCAAGCTGAAAAAAGTCGCCCGGGCGGCCAGCCACTGCTGGCTCTGCACCTGTTCATACAACGCCACGAACTGTTCGGGATGAATATGCGCAGCAGCAGCGATCGCCCCCTGAGCGCCCAGGCACAGGGCCGGGAAGATCTGGGCGTCTTCGCCGACCAGAACCGCCGCATTGCCACTGGCCAGCAGCGCCAGGGTGTTAGCCGGGTTGCCGCCGCAGTCCTTGACCGCCACGATGCGCTCATGCCGGGTGATATTCAGCAACGTCTCACAGGCCAATGTGGCCCCGGTACGATAGGGAATATCGTAGAGAATGACCGGCAGCCGGCTGCGCTCGGCCACGGTATTGAAAAAGCTCTCCAGCGCCGCCTGCGACGGGCGGATGTAATACGGCGCCGGCACCAGTACAGCGGCCAGCGAGCGTTGCTGGATCTCGTCCAGCCGGCCCAGCAGATCCGCCAGGTGATTGCCCGCCAACCCCATGACCACCTGCTCAGCCGGGGCCAGTTCCAGCACCGCATCCAGCACCGCCAACTGTTCAGCCTGGCTCAGGGCCGCGGCCTCACCAGTGGTGCCACACACCACCAGGCCATGCACCCCGGCATTCAGCAGATGGCCAACCAGGCGCCGCAAACCGACAAAGTCGACCTGGCCCTGATGAAACGGGGTAACCACAGGTACCCAGATACCTTGAAACGATGACATGACACTCCTCCTGATCAATGACCGATTCGGTGCTGTCAGAGGAGAGAAAGGGGCTAGCGGGGATCGAGTCCGGGGCAGGTTCCTGTCAGCTCATCTGACAGGACAGTGCGCCCGGTCAAATAAGCGACTGTTTCTTTGATTTCTTGGCGACCACGGCGCAACGCTCGCAACCGGCCTGGCCGGTACGGGAAACAATTGCACTACTGAGCAGGGTTAATAACATGACATTGCCTGATATGGGTCGCTCAGCACTTTTAACGGTTCGGAGGGATCGGCGTCAAGCCGGTGACCGTTTTTTTACCTCAGTCATGCTGGCGGCAAGTTGGCTTCGGTCTGTATACCGCTGGCTGGCTCACCAGTCTGTTGATAGCCGCAGCGACTTGACAGCCCTCCTGCCCTCAGCGAACCTTGGCGGCAACGCCGCCAGGCGTCTCCGTCCGCGGAAAGGGCTGCGCCCAAGGCATCAAACCACAGTTCCATACGAATCCCGGCCTGCCGGGCGGACACAGGCTTGTCAGGGGAGTCGTATGTCCGCACAGCACACCATTCGTCACGGCCGTTTCAATCTCGAGCAGCAGCGCAAACGCGCCAAGGACCTGCTCAAAGCCATCAACCGCCAGGAACCCGAAGCACTGGCCCGTGTAGTCCGGCATATTCCGCCACGCGAACAACCACTGAAACTGGCCGATGCCCAGTGGGTGATTGCCCGTGAGTGCGGGTTCAGCAGTTGGCCCAGGCTCAAGGCGCATATCGATGCGCTGGATTTTGCCAGTCGCCATGCGGGGCTGCATGGCGATCAGGATGCCAGGACCCTGCATATCCGTTGTGGCTCGGACATTCAGCACAGTCTCAAGGTCGCCGGTTTCAGCGGTGACTTTCTCGAGTTTTCCGACCCGTTCTGCATCGGCCCGGTGCCGGCCAGCGATGACCAGACCCTGATCCAGCAACGCGCCGCTTTCCTCGCCAGCGCCTTTGATCTGAAACCGGCCGATTCACTGGCCCGACTCAGACAGGCCTACTCGACCCTGGAGCGACTGGACGAGTACGAACGCCTGGTGCTGTGGTTCGAGCATGACAGCTACGATCAGTTGATTCTCGCCTACCTGTTGCACCGGCTGCATCATGAGCCGCCCAAAGCACGCATTGAGCTGATCGCAGTGGACAGTATTCCCGGTGTCGAGCGCTTCATTGGTATCGGCCAACTGGCGCCAGATCTGCTGGCCTGGCTCTGGCCCCAGCGCCAGCCGGTCAGCACGGAACTACTACGGCTGGGCAGCCAGGCCTGGGCAGCGATCAGCGCAGACACGCCGCACGCCCTGACCGAACTGATTGCCACAGGCACCCCGGCACTGCCGATGATGGGCCGAGCACTGCATCGACATCTGCGTGAGCTACCGGCCCGGAACACCGGCCTGAGCCTGAGCGAAAGCCAGATTCTGCAGATCGTCGCTGAGCACGGTCCATTACCGGTCGGCAAGGCCTATGCGCATCTGATGGCTGAACGCGAGCCCCTGCCCTATCTCGGCGACCTGATGTACTGGTGGCTGATTCAGCCACTGCTCAACGCCGCCGAACCGTTACTGGCAATTGTCGCGGACGCCGAGGCCAACTGGCCGCAACGCCAACTCGCCCTGACCGCAACCGGACAACGGGTGCTTGCCGGCCAAATAAACTGGCTGAGCCTGCCCCATAGCGAGCGTTGGGTCGGGGGTATACGCATCGTTCCCGGCCAACCGAACTGGTGCCTGTCCTGCGACCTTATGCCACGCGCCGAAAGGCGCTGAATTCCATCTGATATGGTTTTTATTTGAAAACCTGAGTCTGTTACGTATCAGCCGCGCCAACGATCATCCTCATCAGCCTGATAACGACTGATGGGGTAACACCATGAGCGAGAGAATTCCCGCCAAGATCATTGACACCGGTACCGCCTATGGCCCCGACGGCCCTATTCACACCCGCAGCTTCAGCGGTCGCTACCGTCTGTTGCGGTTGCTCGGCGCCGGGGCGCTGTTTGTGCTGTTCTTTGGTACGGCCTGGCTGAGCTGGAATGAACGGCAAGCGGTGCTGTGGGACTTGGCCGCCCGCAAATTCCATATCTTCGGCGCTACCTTCTGGCCGCAAGACCTGATTCTGCTGTCAGCGATTCTGATCATCGCTGCCTTCGGCCTGTTCTTCATAACCGTGGTCGCCGGTCGCATCTGGTGTGGCTACACCTGCCCACAAAGTGTCTGGACCTGGATTTTCATGTGGGCGGAAAAGGTCACCGAAGGCGATCGCCATCAACGCATACGCCTGGATGCCGCCCCCTGGTCGGCCAACAAGTTGCTGCGCCGCAGCGCCAAACACGCCATCTGGCTGGCCGTCAGCCTGATCACCGCGTTGACCTTTGTCGGTTACTTCACCCCGATCCGCGAACTGGCCAGCAACCTGCTGACCTTTAACCTGGGTACACAGTCGGCTTTCTGGCTGTTCTTCTTCACCGCCGCCACCTACATCAACGCCGGCTGGCTGCGGGAAAAGGTCTGCCGCGACATGTGCCCCTATGCCCGCTTCCAGAGCGTGATGTTCGACCGCGACACCCTGGTCATCGCCTATGATGCCGAGCGCGGCGAACAGCGTGGCCCCCGACGCAAGGACAGCGACCCGAAAGCCCAGGGCCTGGGTGACTGCATCGACTGCACCCTGTGCGTACAGGTGTGCCCAACCGGGATCGACATTCGCAACGGCCTGCAATTCGAGTGCATAGGCTGCGCGGCCTGTATCGATGCCTGCGACAGCGTGATGGACAAGATGGGTTATGCCCGTGGCCTGGTCCGCTACACTTCGGAACGGGCGCTGGCGGGTGAACGTACTCACTGGCTGCGGCCACGGCTGATCGGCTATGCCGGTATGCTGGTGTTGATGATTGGACTGTTTGTCGTCGCCCTGATCGAGCGGCCACTGATGTCGCTGGATGTCACCCGCGACCGCAACCTGTTCCGCGAGAACAGTGCCGGACAACTGGAAAACGCCTATAGCCTGAAAGTCATCAACAAACGTCAGCAGGCTGGCCACTACCAACTGAGCCTGGACGCGGCAGAGGATTTCCAGCTGGCAGCACCTGGCCCCGTATTGCTGAGCGCTGAAGACATCCGCGACATTCCGGTCAGTGTCGTCTGGACCGGTGAGCAGGCTCCCGCTCCGCGCCAACACATCCGTTTCGTGTTGACCGCGCTGGATGACAGCGGCCCGCCAGTGGTGGCCAAATCCACCTTCGTGGCGCCGGTACGCCGCTAGCTGCACAACGCTGTAAGTCTGGAGACGCTGATGAAACGCTATGAACGCCTGGCCGATGATATCGCCGGCCTGATCCGCAACGGTATTCTGGCCCCCGGAGAGAAAATCCCCTCGGTGCGCCATGCCAGCCAGACTTACGGGGTGAGCCCGTCCACCGTGTTTCAAGCCTATTATCTGCTTGAGGACCGTGGGCTGATTCAGGCCAGAGCCCGCTCCGGTTATTTTGTCCGGGCCCTGGCCGGTCTGCCGCTGCCGGAGCCACAACCCAGCCCGGCCGCACATGAAACCACCGATGTCGACGTCAGCGAACTGGTCTTTTCGGTACTCGGCTCACTGAAGAACCCACATACTGTGCCCTTCGGCTCAGCCTTTCCCAGCCCTGACCTGTACCCGCTAGCCCGACTGGCACGCTCCATGGCGCACAGCCTGCGCACGCTGGCACCGCATGACATCATTGCCGACATGACCGCCGGCAATCCGGATCTGATGCGCCAGATTGCCCTGCGCTACATGGTCGGCGGGGTCAGGCTGCCGATGGAGGAGCTGGTCATCACCAACGGCGCACTGGAGGCCCTCAACCTGTCGTTGCAGAGCGTGACCCAGGCCGGTGATCTGGTGGCCATCGAATCCCCGGCCTTCTATGCCTGTTTGCAGGTACTTGAACGCCTGCAGCTGAAAGCTGTGGAAATCCCCGTACATCCGCGTGACGGGGTGGACCTGAACGTTCTGCGTGATCGACTGCGCAGCTTGCCGATCAAAGCCTGCTGGTTCATGAGCAGTTTTCAGAATCCGGTGGGCTCCAGCCTGAGCGAACTGCGTAAGCTGGAACTCTACGGCTTGCTGCGCGAGCATCAGGTACCGCTGATCGAAGATGATGTGTATGCCGAACTGTACTTTGGCGAACGTCCGCCCAGGCCGATCAAAAGCCTCGACGACGACGGCCTGGTGATGCATTGCGGCTCATTCTCCAAAAGCCTGGCGCCCGGCTACCGGGTTGGCTGGGTAGCCGGCGGGCGCTTTGCCGAACGGATTGCCCGGCTCAAGCTGATGACCACCATATCGCCCTCAGTGCCGGCCCAGACCGCCATTGCCGATTACCTGCAGCATGGCAGCTATGACCGCCACCTGCGCAAGCTGCGCTACACCCTGGAGCGCCAGCAGGATGCCATGCTGGCGTCGGCGGCACGGCACTTTCCCCAGGGCACCCGCGTAACCCGCCCCAGCGGCGGCTATTTTCTCTGGTTCGAATTCCCCGAACAGGTCGACTCATTGCAACTGTTCAAGCTGGCCCTGGCCCAGGGCATCAGCCTGGCACCGGGGCCAATCTTTTCCGCCAGCCAGGGCTTTCGCCACTGCGCGCGTCTGAACCACGGCCACCCCTGGAGCACTGATAGCGAACAGGCCATGGAACTACTCGGGCGCATGCTGCGGTCGTTCTGACAGGCAATCTGCGGTGCCGCTCAGCCAAGGCACAGCCCGCACCGCCACAGCCTGATCAGCTAACCGACGACGACTCCAAGCGGCCAGCGGCTGCGACAGCCTGCTGCCTGCGCCGCACCAGCACCACCAGCCCGGCGCTGACATACATCACCAGTGAATACAGCGCCGCCGGCACCGCCAGTTGCTCGTCCTGCAAGAAACTGGTGGCGATCAGGATGGCCAGGGTGCTGTTCTGGATGCCGGTTTCCAGGGTGATCGACGTGGTCTGCGCCGCATTCAGGCGCAGCGCCAGGGCCAGCAGCAGGCCCAGCGTCAGCATGCCCAGATTGAGCAGAACGATGGCCGCGCCGGTCTGGTGCAGCCCGGCCAGCACATCGTCGCCCTCACGTACCAGTACCCCCAGTACCAGCATCGCCAGAAACAGCGCACCGAACAGGCTGATCTTCGGTTCCAGCCAGCGCGCCACTCGCTCGCTGCGGGCCCGGACCCACATCCCAATTACTACCGGCAGCAGAGTCATCAGCAGCAAACTGAGCATCATCTGCAACGCTGGCACCTGCACGCTTTGATAGCCGCCACCAAAGACCATGAACGCCAGCCCGACCAGCAGCGGAATACTGATCACCGCCAGCAGGCTGCTGACGGCGGTCAGACTGACTGACAGCGCCAGATCACCGCGCGCCAGCCAAGTCACCAGATTGGAGGTCACCCCGCCGGGACAGGCCGCCAGCAGCACCAGGCCGATGGCCAATGCCGGCGTCGGCATCAGCCAGGCCGCCAGAGCAAAGCCAACCAAGGGTAACAGCAGCATCTGCCCGCCGAGCCCGGCCAGAGCCGGGCGGGGAAAACAAAAGATACGGGTAAAGTCGCCGGGGCTGAGCGTCAGACCCATTCCCAGCATGATGACAAACAGACACAGGGGCAGCAGCACCTGTGCAACAAGATCGCCGGCCATGAATTATCCTCGCCGGGTGCGATGCTTGCGCCCCGCCCCGGCTTGTCGTTATGTCGAGGTCAGTCGAGCAGATCGGGCTGCAGCCGCGCGATCATCTCGTACTGCGGCTGGAAGTTGCCCCACACCACCAGGTCCGAGCCGGTGAAGGCGCGGGTCTTGCGCGCGATCTCGACCGGAATCGGCTGGGCATCGGCACCGGCTGCCTGAACCAGCAACTGGGTCTCGCAAGACTTCTCCAACTGGATGAACAGCGACACCGCGCTGTCTACATCCTTGCCCACGGTCAGCAGGCCATGGTTCTGCAGAATCAGTCCAACATGGCCCTCGGCCAACTGATCGGCAATCGCATCACCTTCACCCTGCTGATGCACCACGCCGTTGAACTGCGAAAACACCGCATGCCGCTCGAAGAACACGCAGCCATCCTGAGTCAGCGGCTGCAACGGCTTGCCGAACGCCGACCAGGCCCGCCCCTTGGGCGAGTGAGCATGGGCCACGGCATTGATCTGCGGGTAACGGGCATGGATACGTGAATGGATCATGAACGCCGCCAGATTGACCAGGGCTTCACCTTCGACCAGCTTGCCGCTGTGATCCAGACGCACCAGATCGCTGGCGCGAATCAGCGCAAAGTGCACACCCACCGGATTGACCCAGAAGGTGTCCGGCTCGACCGGATCGCGCACGGTGATGTGCCCGGCCAGTCCTTCATCGAACTGGTACAGGGCAAACAGCCGGAATGCCGCCGCCAGCCGCTGCTTGAGATAGGCGCGGTGCTGGTAGGGATCGGTGAAACTTGGCGGCAGCGGAATCTTCGCTGCACGCTCGCCACCCACGGTGCTCATTTTTACCTGCTCGATCATGCTGCTGTTCATTGTTATTCCTCAGTCAGGCTCGCAAGAACCTGCGACACTAACGCGGCACAACCTATGTGTATAATGGCTATTTTTCAGGAATTTCTATGCAGGAAATTCATTCAAAGGGCGATCTCAACCTGTTTCGCGTGTTGCTGGCCGTGGCTGATAGCGGCAGTACCATCGAGGCCGCCAATCAACTGCACCTGTCGCAGTCGGCGGTCTCCCATGCCCTACGGCGGCTGCGCGAGATGCTCGGCGACCCATTGTTCGTCAAGCATGGCCGGCAACTGGTAATGACCGCCCACACCCGCAGCATCCTGCCCAGAGTGCGCAGCGCCCTGGACGAACTGGCCACCACCACCCTGCGGCACAGCGCCTTTGACCCCACCCGTTCAGCCATGACCTTCCGCTGCGGGCTGCGTGATGCATTGGAGTTTCTGCTGATGCCGACCCTGCTGCAACGCGCCCGCACACAGCACTGGCAAGTGCGTTTTCATAGTCAGCGGGTGCTGGGCGAAGACATCGAGGCGCGGATTCTGGCCGGCGAGCTGGATGTGGCGGTCAATCTGGAATATCCGGTCAGCGAGCAACTGGCCAGCCGCGAGCTGGTGCGCGAACAGCTCAGCGTCATGGTCGGCCCCCAGCACCCGGCCTACCACAGCGGCCAGTTGAGTCTGGACGACTACGCCGAGGCCGAGCATGTGCTGGTGACCCTGACCGAACGCGAACGCAGCCTGGTTGAGCAGGACTTGCTCGGCCTGCAAGGCCAGCAGCGGCGCATCGCCCTGCACTGCGAGCACTACCATGCCGCTGCCCAGGTGGTCGCTCAGACCGACCTGCTACTGACCATGCCGCGCAGCTACGCGCAGAATCTGGCCCGGCTCAACGGCAACCGGTTACTTGCGCTGCCCTTCCCCAGCCGACCGATTCCGGTACGTCTGTACTGGCGCAAGTCACTCGGCCAGGAACCTTATATGCGCTGGCTGCTGGCGGAACTGGAAGCCTTGCTGCGCGGCATGCAGTCAGCCGCTGCGCCATAGGCCCCAAAACCGGGTAATCCACCGCCACTCACCGCACTCACACAGCCTGCGGGTGACTTGAGCATTTGCTCATATCCGCAGTGTTGTTGAGCATTTGCTCACTCTTTTCGGCCTCTGCATGGCAGAACACCCGCTGAACAGGCGGCTGGCACGCTTGATGCTTGATCACAAACATACCAACGAATCGACAAAGCCCCCCAGGCAGGAGATTCCCATGTTCAACGCTCAGCCCATCGCCATGAACTTCACCGACGACCCGCATCTGGCTCTCTGGGATCTTGGACGTGAGCTGGAGCCGGCTGCCGGGACCCATCTGATCAGCCCGCGCAATGGCTATTGGCACCATGGCATCTATGTTGGCCGAGGCCGGGTGGTTCACTACGCTGGGTTGTGCCGTGACATTCATGGCGGACCGGTAGAAGAAGTCGGCATCGACCGTTTTGCCGCCGGCGAACCAGTGTTGATCCACCAGCGCCCTGACACGACGTTCAGCGGCCGCGAAGTTGTGCACCGCGCCCGCTCACGCCTGGGAGAACGCCGCTATCACATCCTCACCAACAACTGCGAACACTTCTGCAACTGGTGCCTGAGCGGTCAGCACCGCAGTTATCAAGTGCGCAGCTACCTGATCCACCCGCTGGCCGCCTACCGCCTGGCCCGGCGGCTGGCACCGCGCTGGCTGGGTCAGCTTGGCGGCGTGCAAAGCTGGCTGGATGGGCTTGTCAGCCGCTGGAGTCTAAACACTATCAAGTTGGGCTGGCCGCATTGGGGTAGCCTGAACAGACTGCGTACATGGCTCGGCTACTGACGACAAGATCTGGTTCTGATCAATATCAGCCAGATCAGCATTGAAACATTTAGAAATATCTGTACGCAACAGCCAGCACAGCCGTTAACACACAACTGGAATAGAATATTCACTCTATTGGCCACCACCCCCCATACATGACTCTCCTGATAGCGTTTGCTGTCCTATCCATTCTGGTTTCCTTTCTCTGTTCCGTACTTGAAGCAGCGCTGCTGTCAATGACACCAAGCTTCATCGCCAACCAAAAAGCCGAAAAGCCTCGGCTCTACGAGCGCCTCAAGCACCTCAAGGAAAACGTCGACCAGCCACTCGCGGCGATCCTCACACTTAATACTGTGGCGCACACGGTCGGCGCCACCGGAGTCGGTGCGCAGGTCACTATAGTGTTCGGCGATGGCTACCTGGGTATTGCCTCCGCAATCATGACCCTGCTGATCCTGGTTCTCTCTGAAATTCTGCCCAAGACTTTGGGGGCACGCTACTGGCCAATACTTGCGCCAGTACTGCCGTCTTTTCTTAACGGCATGATCGTACTGCTCAAGCCGTTCATTCTACTATCCGACCTGGTTACCCGCAGTCTCGGCGGCAAGACACCCGAACATAACATCCGCGAAGAGATCAAGGCGCTAGCGCTGCTCGGCCGTGAACTGGACAAACTCGACGACGACGAACAGCGCGTGATCAGCAATGTGCTGGACCTGCATATGATTCGCCTGCGAGACATAATGACTCCACGCACCGTGTGTGAAGCGCTGGCTCCAGAGATGTCGCTGGCCGACGCCCTGACCCGCGTGCAAGACAGTCAGTTCTCACGCTACCCGGTGATCAGCGACGACGAGACCCCCCTCGGCGTAGTGTTCAGGGTCGATATCCTTGGCACCGACGACCTAAGCGCACCTGTGTCCTCGGTAATGAAACCGGTCAAGGTGGCGCAAGACTCACAGAATGTCGAAGCCCTGCTTAGTCAACTGCTCAACGAACAGCAGCACCTGTGTCTGGTATACGACGAGTTCGGTAGTTGGGGTGGACTGGTGACAATGGAAGACATCATTGAGACGCTGATTGGCAAACCGATTCTTGATGAAACGGACGACATCCCGAACATGCGCCGACTGGCCAAGCGACTGTGGGAGCACCGACTAAAAGCGGTGCGCTGAACACAACAGATCCCGGCCTAAAGCCCCCCCGCCTTAACCACCGCGGGGGGGGGCTTTAGCTCACTGCATCGCTGCCTCAAGCCCGGTCTTCACGCTGCTCTGAGCGTCAGGACCGATCTCGACAAAGGTGTCATTCTCGCGTGTAAACACCGGCCAGTCGAAGCCTTCGATACTGGGGTTACCGGTTTTGGCGAAGTTGGTCCACATGGTCATGGTCAGATCAGCGATCTGATCATCGTCCGCGCCGTACTCCATTGACAGAAACACATCCTGCGCATCGCCCTGGCTACCGCTTACGCCATTACCGTTGAGGTCCCCAATTACCGGGCGCTGACCCTCGGGCGTCAGGACCAGCCCCAGCTGATAGTTCTGCACCATGCCCGCTGGATGGTTGAACAGATAGGGCAGCTCGCAACCATGACAACTGCGCAGGCCCATGTCCGCCCAGCCATCAGGAACACGGCTGAACTTGTAGATGAACTGCTCCGACTGATAGGTATCGGAGCGCTGGGCCAGCCAGATTGGCAGAAATGCTCTGAGCGTGTCGTAGTCGCCGGACGTGACACCGGCCATCAGGGGTACATCGCTGGGCATTCCATCGAGCGCATTGCGGTAGTAGGTATCAGGCTGGTAGTAGTTGTCGGCATTGGGCCGGTAGGTCTGACGCGGAATGCTGTTGATCAGGTCGGCCTGCGCAAAAGCAGTCCAAGGCAGTGCCCGGGCTTCCTCCAGGGTTGTAACCCCGGTCCGCTCGAACAACGCCATACCGATAGCCTCCGATTCGGCCAGCGACACCTCCGGGCCGCTGATGGTGTCGAGCGGGGCAAAACCGCTCATCACAATCGCCTTGTGGAACAGCCCGGTGGCCTGCGGCGAATTCATCAACGAATAGGTTTTGCCACCGCCGCCGGACTGGCCGAACAGCGTCACGTTATTCGGGTCACCACCAAAGCCAGCGATATTGTCCCGTACCCACTCCAGGGCCATGACCAGATCCATCTGACCGTAATTGCCTGAGCCGTTATAACCGCTCTCTTCAGTCAGCAGCGGGTGGGCAATGTAGCCGAATGGTCCCAGCCGATGATTCACGGTTACCAGCACTACACCNATAACCGCTCTCTTCAGTCAGCAGCGGGTGGGCAATGTAGCCGAATGGTCCCAGCCGATGATTCACGGTTACCAGCACTACACCCTTTTCAGTAAGCCCTTCAGGGTTGTTGTACTGACTGGAGTTGGCCGACAGGATGGCGAAGGAGCCACCGTGAAACCAAACCATGACCGGCAGATTGTCGGCATCCTTGGGAGCCGTGATGTTCAGATACAGCGAATCCTCGCTCATGCCGCCCTTGTTGACCGCCTGCAAGGTCGGATCCTGAGCCGCCTGATCACTCCAGGCCAC